>NZ_OU963893.1:2857765-3175295 GCF_918797525.1 unidentified bacterial endosymbiont
CCTCGCCGCAAAGGACGATTTCGCGGCAATGAATAAAGCCTGGGACGCATGGGTAGTGGCGTCTCACGCGCCTGTACGCTGCACCGTACAAGCCACGCTGATGAAACCGGAGTATAAAGTCGAGATCAAAATCATCGCGGCGGTTTAAGCCCGGTTACTCATCTTCGTCTTCATCTTCGAAACGCGCCACAATCCGCTCTCCGGTATGGCTGGCGCGAATTTCCTGAGCGACAACGGTAATTGCCTCTCCGCTGCTCATCCCCTGGGACATAAGCGCCTGGATCCGCTCAACCGCTTTCTGCTGCTGTTCGTGGCTCAGAGAAGGTAAACCTGCAAACATCGTCAACTCCTGCTAAATTATCCGCGCTAATTATTTCACGCTGCCAGGTAGTATGCCACACATGAACATGCGTTTGCCCACTGTTATTACCTTACCCTGGCGTGCTGACGCCGCAGAATTTTGGTTTGCCCGCCTGAGCCATCTTCCCTATGCGATGCTGCTCCACTCCGGCCATGCGGATCACCCTTATAGCCGCTTTGATATTCTGGTTGCCGATCCGCTGCAGACGTTAACGACCGAGGGTCTGGCGTCAACGGACGATCCGCTGCAGCAACTTCAGCACGCCATTGACGGGCTGGGTTTAACGGCCACGCCAAACCCTGCTCTGCCCTTTCAAGGGGGCGCGCTGGGCCTGTTTGGCTACGATCTTGGCCGTCGCTTTGAAACCCTACCTACCCTCGCTAAAGATGATATTTTGCTACCGGATATGGCTGTGGGGCTTTACGACTGGACAGTGATTGTCGACCACCATAAGCAGGCCGTCTTTTTGCTCAGCCATTCGGATGTGCATGCCCGCCTCGCCTGGCTTGAGGCGCAAACGCCTGCAACGACTGACAATTTCAGACTGACAACGAACTGGCGTTCAAACATGACCGCGCAGGAATACGCAGATAAATTTTCACGCGTTCAGGCGTATCTGCACAGCGGTGATTGCTATCAGGTTAATCTTGCCCAGCGATTCCAGGCGACGTATCAGGGCGATGAATGGCAGGCGTTTACCCGGCTTAACGCCTGCAATCGCGCGCCGTTCAGCGCGTTTGTCCGTCTTGAGCACGGCGCGATCCTGAGCCTGTCGCCTGAACGTTTTCTTCATCTCTCTGAGGGGAAAATTCAGACGCGGCCAATCAAAGGTACGCTCGCACGTCTTGCCGACCCCGACGCAGACCGGCTCCAGGCCGAAAAGCTGGCCGCGTCGCCAAAAGACCGCGCCGAAAACCTGATGATCGTCGATTTAATGCGTAACGATATTGGGCGTGTTGCCGTGCCGGGCAGCGTCCGCGTGCCTGAACTGTTCGTCGTTGAGCCATTCCCGGCGGTGCATCATCTGGTCAGTACCATTACCGCCCAGTTGCCTGCGTCACGTACCGCCTGCGATCTGCTTCGCGCTGCGTTTCCTGGAGGGTCTATTACCGGGGCGCCGAAGGTGCGGGCGATGGAAATTATCGATGAACTCGAACCGCACCGCCGCAATGCCTGGTGCGGCAGCATCGGCTATATAAGCCTTTGCGGTACCATGGATACTAGCATAACTATTCGCACCCTGACTGCCTGCGAGGGAAATATTTACTGTACCGCAGGAGGTGGCATTGTCGCCGACAGCAACGTTCAGGCCGAATATCAGGAGACATTTGATAAAATCAATCGCATCTTGAAATATTCATTTACTTAATAGATGCAAGATAAAGCATGAAAAAACTCACAGCAAATAAAGTATATATTTTTGGTACGCAGGTAACTTAAACATGCATAGTATGAATAATCCATCATCACCATCCGTTCATTTTTATCCTTGACAGGAACTATTAACAGACTTCGAAATAAACTTAAGTCTGTTAAACTATCCTTTTAGCATAAGGAAAAAGAATGTGCCCTATACGACAAAACCCTGTCCCTTCCAGCAGTTATCTTCAAAGAGTGCAGGATACCGCTGAAAAAAATAAATTCAATCATCTCACTTTTAAAATTTGCACACTATTATCGTCTACCCAACAAAATGGGGATAGCGATCTTGCTATTGCCATTGGCAAAGCCTGGGAGGCTTGCAGGCAAAAGATGCCGATAGATCTCATATATAATAACTGCAATATCAGCATAAATCAGAGTGGAAATTACAGCTATACTGTAGATATTAGCAATGATATTAAGAAAGAGCATTTCGAAAGCAGGACGACCGGCCTGGAAGCTCTCAACCAAAAATTATCCGCCATCCGTACGTTCAGTAAGATAAAAGAATTAAACCCTGACCTTAGAATTGACTTCAAGGTGTGGCACGATAGCACTGGCAGGACAACGGCAAGAAATGCCGTAGACGCCGGAGAGGCTTTGAGTCAACCGAAAATATGTCTGGATCTCAGCGGAGCTTCACTTTTTAATATTAATCTGAGTGGTCTTGATCTTCAGGATGTTCAGATGGAAAAGTCAGACTTGACTTATGCACAATTAACAGGAACAAATTTAACCAATGCAAATATGGCCAATGCAAGATTAACTGGAGCGGATCTCTGCAAAGCCAAACTCCAAAACGCAAACCTATCGGCAGCGGTTCTGATCAATGTAAACCTGGATGAAGCTAATTTAACCAACGCTGACCTCGATTATGTAAGATTGACAGATTCAACGTTAAACGGCACGGAACTGTCTGGGGCAAACATGAACATTTCATTGCTGCAGAACACGAAATTGACGAATGTAAATATGGATCATGCGAAACTTAACAATTCTCTCATAGTACAGTCTAACTTGACTAATGTTAATATGACAAACGCAAAAATTCATAAGATTACCTTCAACAACGTCGTGTCGCTCAATTTGAATCTTAATAAAGCGGCTATTTCTTGTGCTAAAATTGAAGAGTCCATTTTCGAAGGAGCAAATCTTGAGGGAGCGAACTTAGAGGATGCGGACATAGTTAATTCAGCTTTTGAAAATACCAATTTCAAAAGGACCAATCTGCTTCGGACAAAGTTTGAAAATGTTGACCTCGCCGGGGCTGATTTTCGGCAATCCAATGTGCCCCACGCAATAATAACCGGTGAAAATCATGCACAATGGGAACCCACACGGCTCGATCCTTTGACACGTGTTCATCTCGATAATGCTGTAGATGCGCCGCTTAACTTACCCGCACGCCCGGCCGACGTTCTCAATACAGGCTTACAAGAATTTGAAACTAAAACAGCAAACCCGTCTGAAAACAATGCCGTTACGAGGAACAAAAAAGATTCTGCGAAAAGCCCGCCTTTCCCCGTCAGTGCAATGGACGGCAGGGATAACTTATTGTATGTCCAGTATAGCCTGCAAGCGATGGCGCAGGAAACGGACCCTGCCCTACGACAGCGAGCATTCGATACTTACTGCAATCAATACCTCAAACAGAATAATGTTGCGCTTCATACGCAAAGCGCTCTTTTTGAGCCGCCAGAGGGATCTTTACCCTTGCCTGCGGATGGGTTAAATATTGTACTTATGGGTCGTTCAGGCGGTGCGATTATCTGTTCCCCGGAGACATACCATAAGATGATAGCAGGCAAACAAACCGACGCGTGGAATAACGTTGGGGTATACAAATACGATGCGGGTAATCATAGCAGCGTGGAGCTATCTGCGAAAGAAATTAACTTCAGAACATTACTGGCAGAGGAATACCCCCAACTGCTGCCAGCCTGGGAAAAGGCTTACTACGGCGAATCTTATAATAAAATACTTGAGGTGCTTGACCTGCCGGAAGAGTTTGCCGCTCGTTTTGAGCAGGCCGCAGAAGTTCAAGCCCTCCCGAACGACAAGAAGCTTGTGGATGGATTCGCCAAACCAAAGCTGCTTGAGGCCTTTTCCCGATACTATACAGTTGATTCTGTCACGACCGCGGGAAGCCCTGCGAGCCTTACCCTGAATGCAGAACATGAACACAAATTGCTGTCAGCGCTTAAGCTCACTGATGAGCCACCCGAGAAGCAAGCACAGGCGCTGCTGGTTCTCGGGATGATAATGACCAAAGCATCGTCCACTAATCTGTTTGGCACCAACAACGATTCCCCGGAAGCACTACGGTATTACGCTTCAGCGCTTCTGTCAGCAGCGCACCAGCGCAGTTCAGACGTGGTGCCGAATGAAGCTCACAACCACTGGCAGTGGTAAACTTCTCAGTGATTCTTGTACGCAAGAACTTTATTTAACAATGCGAACTTATCTCTTTGAGGAAGTGCATGATAGCAAGAAAATATTTACACGATTAATGCCCCGGGCCTGGCAGTAACAGAAGTATAATTCTCGCTTGCCGTTGTTCACGTTAAACGTATTACCGGCATATAGACTTTCATCAATGTAATTGCTTCAGGTTATTAACTATATGGAGAAAGCTCCCCACTGTAAGCTGTTTTACAAAAGGAGAACATAATGTTCCGATTAAAAGCCATATCTAATAAGGTAAGGGTACAGTGTAATAAACCACCCGCCAACCACATAAAAAAAACTGAAAACATAGAGCGGGATATTACTCATCTCTTCTCGATAGCAAGTGCGAATGCGAGTAATAACACACTGGCAGCCGCTATTGGTCATGCATGGGAGACTTCTGACAAGAAGCCTCCGGTAAATTTTGAATATGAAGGTTTTAACATTGAGATACGGAAAAATGGAGATCTTAGTTTTGTAGCTATTATCAAAAAAAATGAGCAGGAACACCTTTTTGAAGTTCATTTCGATAATCCCGACAGATTTAGCCAATACATTTCGGCCATGCACAGGTTTAGTAAAATAAAACAACTAAACCCTGAACTGGAAATTAACTTCAAAACATGCGAGCGTTGTACTGCAAATGAGAAATGTGGTACTAATGGAACGCTTAAACAAGCCCATGAGGCGCCTAAAATAGGTCTGGATCTCAGTCACGCTGAGCTCAGGCGGGCCAATTTAAGTGGGCTGGATCTGCAATATACTGAGATGCATCATGCACAGTTAACCAATGCGAAGTTAATTGGCACAAATTTAACGAGTGCCAATCTTAATTCGGCGAGTTTCACTGACTCGACATTAGTTAATGTCAATATGCGCGATACTGACCTTCGATTGTCGGGTTTTGATAATAGCCATATAACAGACGTAGATATGACAAATGCACAACTCGATAATGTCACGATCGCCAATACAACGTCAACTAACTTAACTCTTGCGGGGGCAACGCTAAACGATGGATGGATAACTACGTCGTCCTTCAAAAATGCGAATTTTTCAGGGGCACAGCTTGAAAGAACATCTTTCATGCTGACTAATTTAGATGATGCCAATCTACAATCCAGCAATCTCACGCAGACCACATTCGCTTTCGTCAGTATGGACCGTACTGATTTCAGGAAAACTCATTTACAACGTGCAAATATAAGGGCTAAAGAATGTCAACAATGGGACCGTGCACTGCTCGAACCATCAAGTCAATTTCAATTAGATAGAGCCAGATTTAACCCGCTGGACCTTCCTGCCCGTTCGGTTAACGTTCTTCGTGAGGGCTTACAACAGTTTGAAAATAACAGAACTCGAAACTCTGCAAATAAACCCGCAATGGCTGGCAATGATAATTTACTCTATCTGCAATATACCCTGCAGGCGATGAGGCAGCGAACCGACCCTGCTCTACAACAGCGAGCCACCGATATTTACTGCAATCAGTACCTCAAACAAAATAACGTTGCGCTTCACACGCAAAGCGCTCTTTTTGAGCCGCCAGAGAGTTCCTTGCCCTTGCCTGAAGATGGGTTAAATATCGTACTTATGGGGCGTTCTGGCGGTGCGCTTATCTGTTCCCCGGAAACTTACCATAAGATGATAACAGGTGAAGAAAGCGACGCATGGAATAACATTGGGGTGTACAAATTTGATGCCGGGAACCACAGCAGCGTGGAGCTTTCGGCGAAACAATTTCACTTCAGAAGACTCCTGGCAGAGGAGTACCCGAAACTGCTGCCAGCCTGGGAAAAGGCTAACATCGGCAGTGCTTTTGCGAAAGTCCTTGAAGCGCTTGACCTGCCGGAAGAGTTTGCCGCTCGTTTTCAGGAGGCTGCAGAAGTCAAAGCCCTCCCGGATAACAAAAAGCTTGTGAATGGTTTCGCCAAAACAAAGCTGCTTGAGGCCTTTTCCCGATACTATACAGTACATTCTGTCACGACAGCCGGAAGCCCTGCGAGCCTGAAGCTGAATGCAGATCATCAACATAAGTTGCTTTCAGCGCTTAAGCTCACTAATGCGCCACCCGAGAAGCAAGCACAGACGCTGCTGGTTCTCGGGATGATAATGACTAAAGCATCATCCATTACTCTGTTTGGCACCGAAAATGACTCTCCGGAAGCACTTCGTTATTACGCTTCAGCGCTCCTGTCAGCTGCACAGACGCTCAGTTCTGACGTGGGTTCGAACGCCACCTACCGGTTTTGGCAAACAGCGCTTCTTGGTGATAACTGTTCAAGTCAACTGTTTATCCAGATGCAAACTCATCTCAAACAGGAATTGCCTGAAAGCAAAAATATGCTTGAGCTAATAATGCCCAGGCCCTGGCAATAATTAAATATTATTTTGGCACAATGTTAAGAAAGACATATTTTTTCACAAGGAGATACATAATGATCTCATGTAAAAATAACGCCGCCCTATCTCATTCACAAACTGATAATTTTCCAACAAAAGTTAGCGATGCAACCATAATAAAGTGTGATATTAAAGACATATTCACCACTGAAACCATCACTAATAGCAGAGTCGCACTCGCTTTAGGTATCGCATGGGACGCTTGCGGACAAAAACTGCCAGTAGAATTTCAGTACGAGGGTTACCGTGTTGAATTGAAAGAAAGTGGGAAATTCAGCTTGAGCATAAGTATCAAAAATGCGACTAGTGAACACAATTTTGAGATGCGTTTCAACACGCCATACGAAGCCCTTCAATATCTGACAGCCATGCATACCTTCAGTAAAATACAGGAATTAAATCCTCACCATGAGATTCATTTTGCCACGTTGAAGGATCCGTGTGACGCCGATAAATCAATGGATGAGCACCAGGCAATTTGCCTGAATCTCGAGGATGCTGACCTTAAGCGCGCTAACCTCAGTGGAATGAGTCTTAAGAATATTCATATGCAAAATGCAAATTTAACTAATGCAAAATTAATCGGTACCGATTTAACTAATGCAAATATGGACGCTGCAATTTTTACTGGTGCAGACTTGAGCGGTGCAAAATTAGAAAATGCAGAACTGGAAAGTACTGACCTGACAAATGTAAATTTGAGCCAGACCAATTTATCCAAGGCTAACCTGGATTATGCTACAATGGCAGCAACGAACCTATATTGTGCGAAATTAGAAAACGCAACGCTTGATTACGCTAAAATGACCGATGTCAATCTGAACGAAGCGAATCTAAAAAATGCCTCTCTATGTTCCACGTCCATACTCAATTCGACGTTGGGCGGCACTAATCTCATCAATGCCGACCTCACCCGGATAGAAATGAAAGAAGCGGCGTTAACAAATGTAGATTTGACCGGAGCAAACCTGACCGAGGTTAAAATGGTGAACACTCGCTTATCTAATGTTAAGATGACAAAAGCATGCCTTATCAATGCTAACCTTAAGGGGGTAGAAGCAACGAACTTAAATCTTCACAAGGCAGATCTCTACCAAACAGAAATAGAACAATCCTCACTCATAAAAGCGAACTTACAGGAAGCTAATTTAAATAAAGCAATTATAACCAGCTCAAATTTGAATCATGCAACTCTCAATAAAAGCAGTATGTTTAAAGCCGCTTTCATAAATAACAGTATGATCGGTACAGATTTTCGCGATAGTTATTTATCCCTTGCAGATATAAATACTGAAAATTATCAACAGTGGGATCCCGCCGTGATGGAACCTACCATGCGTTTTCAGCTTGATAAAGAGCTTAACAACCCAACTAATTATGCGGCGCGTTCGGTTGATGTTCTCACTACCGGTCTACAACTCTTTGAAAACAGTACGTCGACAACGCCGGAGAACAGCACCGTTGAAGGGGGCAAAACTGATGCTAAGAAAAAAAAACCTGCCGCTGTCACCGCATTGGATGGCGACCATAATTTACTCTACCTGCACTATACCCTGCAGGCTCTGGCGCAGGAAGCCGACCCTGCCTTGCAACAGCGGGCCCTGGCTATTTACCGCGATAAATACCTGACACAGGCGAAAGTGGCCCTACATACTCAAAGCATACTTTTTGAGCAACCAGACAGTTCATTACCCTTGCTTCAGGATGGCGTGAATATGGTGATTATGGGCCGTTCAGGCGGTGCGCTGCTCTGCTCACCCGAAACATATCAAAAGATGATCAATGCAGAAAAAGGCGCATGGAATAACATTAGTCTCTGCAATTACGATGCAAAAAATAAATGTAGCGTTGAACTTGCTGCAAAAGAGATTAATTTAAGAACGCAACTGGCAGCAGACTACCCAACCTTATTACCAGCCTGGAGAAAAGCTAATCTGGGGGGGGCTTTTATTAAGCTCCTTAACGGACTCGATCTACCGGGAAACGTTGTCGCACGTTTTCAGGATGCCGCAGAAGTTAAAGCCCTCCCGAAAGATAAGAAGATCGTGGATGTTGCCGGAAAGCTGGAGTTAGCCGAAATTTTTGGTAAATTCTCTACCCCTCATGTTGCGGCGAGTGGTGCGGTGCTGAACGCTGAACATCAAAAACAACTGCTTTCAGCCCTTGATCTGGAGAATGCCACTCCCGGAAAGCAGGCGTACGCGTTGCTTAGCGTCGGGACGATAATGACAAGAGCATCATCCAGCGCGGTGTTCGGCACCCCGAAAAATACGCCTGAACCGCTGCGACTCTATGCCTCAGCCCTCTTGTCAGCAGCGCATCAGCTCAAGCCAGGCATGTTAGACAATAACAAATACCAGTCCTGGCAGAAGCAACTTACCGGGGACTTCTGCTCAAATGAGCTTTCCCGGGAGTTGGTAACTTATCTCACACAAAACGATCCTGATAGAATGCTTGAAAAATTAATGCCCGAACCCTGGCAGTAAACACATTGACGACATTTTTCTGCCAGATGTTCTGATTTTGGTCGGCTGTAAGTCATTTGAATGATGCAGTGGTAAACGTATGACCTTCGTTAATGTTGCTAAATTTAATAGACAATTCCCCTTCTTTACCCTGTAAGCTAGTCATTCCCGGGTGATAGCTGATTTACAGAAGGAAAACTAAGGGTGGAGAAAGAGAACCTTACGCTGGATGATTTTCTGTCGCGTTTTCAGCTTTTGCGGCCAAACGTCACCCGCGAAGCCCTGAACCTGCGTCAGGCGGCCGTGCTCATTCCAGTGGTGCGACGTGAACAACCCGGTCTGCTGCTGACGCAGCGTTCCCCGCATATGCGTAAACATCCCGGCCAGGTTGCGTTTCCGGGCGGCGCGGTGGATAGCACAGATGCCTCGCTGATTGCCGCAGCGCTGCGTGAAGCGCAGGAAGAGGTCGCCATTCCGCCTGACGCCGTTGAGGTTATTGGCATGCTCCCACCGGTGAACAGCGTGACCGGGTTTCAGGTCACCCCGGTGGTTGGCATTATCCCGCCGGATCTTCAGTATCATGCCAGCGTCGATGAAGTTTCAGCGGTATTTGAAATGCCGCTGGAGGAGGCCCTGCGCCTGAGCCGTTATCATCCTCTTGATATTCAGCGTCGGGGTCATGCTCAGCGGGTCTGGTTGTCCTGGTACCAGCATTATTTTGTCTGGGGCATGACGGCGGGGATCATCCGTGAACTGGCGCTGCAGATCGGCCTGAAACCTTGACTGTACTTTACATTCCGCGCTCTACAGCCCGGTTTGCGATCGGCGTCGCGCTATTAGCAAAACCGTCGTTAACCATTAGTTTAATTCATGTGAATAGTTAAGCCGAGGTTGATGTTCCCTCTTACACTATGCGCAGTTAAAACATCGTTACCGGAACCCCGGTAACCCTGTCAGGAGTGTGAAAGTGATTAGTATATTCGACATGTTCAAAGTGGGGATTGGTCCTTCTTCTTCCCACACTGTAGGGCCGATGAAGGCCGGTAAACAGTTCGTCGATGACCTGGTCGAAAAAGGATTACTGGAAAGCGTTACCCGTGTTGCCGTCGATGTCTACGGCTCGCTGTCATTAACGGGTAAAGGCCACCACACCGATATCGCCATTATTATGGGTCTGGCGGGAAATATGCCAGACACTGTAGATATTGATGCCATTCCGGCATTTATTCGCGACGTAGAAACGCGCGGTCGCCTGCTGCTGGCGAACGGCCAGCATGAAGTGGATTTCCCGCAGGATGACGGCATGCGTTTTCGTAGCGACAATCTGTCGCTGCATGAGAACGGCATGACCATTCATGCCTGGAGCGGCGAACAAGAAATATACCGCAAAACCTATTATTCCATCGGTGGTGGCTTCATTGTTGATGAAGAGCACTTTGGCAAAGACAGCGCAGGCGACGTTAACGTACCCTATCCGTTCAAGTCTGCTGCCGAAATGCTGTCGTTTTGCAAGGAGACCGGCCTCTCCCTTTCCGGCATGGTGATGCAGAACGAACTGGCGCTGCACAGCAAAAAAGAGATTGAAGACTATTTTGCTAACGTATGGCAAACCATGCGCGCCTGTATCGATCGTGGAATGAATACTGAAGGCGTACTGCCAGGGCCGCTGCGCGTGCCGCGTCGTGCCTCTGCGCTGCGCCGGATGCTGGTCACCACCGACAAATTCTCCAATGACCCGATGAACGTGGTTGACTGGGTGAATATGTTTGCTCTGGCGGTTAATGAAGAAAACGCCGCAGGTGGACGTGTCGTAACGGCCCCGACCAACGGGGCGTGCGGCATTGTTCCGGCGGTGCTGGCCTATTACGACCACTTTATTGAACCCGTCACCCCGGATATCTATATCCGTTATTTCCTTGCCTCGGGCGCGATTGGCGCGCTGTATAAGATGAACGCGTCAATCTCTGGCGCAGAAGTTGGCTGTCAGGGTGAAGTGGGTGTGGCATGTTCTATGGCGGCCGCGGGTCTGGCAGAACTGCTGGGCGCAAGCCCGGAACAGGTTTGTGTTGCAGCAGAGATCGGTATGGAACATAACCTCGGTCTGACCTGCGACCCGGTTGCAGGCCAGGTACAGGTCCCTTGTATTGAGCGTAACGCAATCGCGTCGGTGAAAGCGATCAACGCCTCCCGTATGGCGATGCGTCGGACCAGCGAACCTCGTGTTTCACTGGATAAGGTCATTGAAACCATGTACGAAACCGGCAAAGACATGAACGCCAAATACCGTGAAACCTCACGGGGCGGCCTGGCTATTAAGGTGCAGTGCGACTAATCCATGCTTTCGCCCGTCTGCCACGGATGGGCAAAATTTGCTTATACCCTAAATAATTCGAGTTGCAGGTAGGCGGCAAGAGTGTGAATCCCCGGGAGCGAACATAAGTATGAGACTGGGGTGAACGCGTGCAGCCAACGCACATGCAACCTGAAGTATGACGGGTATATATCTCATCACCGCTATCCCACGACGCTACTGCGCTATTACAGCAATGGCTGGCGGGGCGCTCCACCCCGCCAGGGGAGTATAACGGACACAACGCGTTTCTGATGCCGCTACATTGAGCAGACTTATTCGTCTTCGTCGTGTGGCGAGTGTTCTCTAACAATTCGAACCATATCAACGCGATAGTCGTTAGCTTCAACAATCGTAATGTGCAATGGCGGCAGTTCGATAATGTCTCCGACGCGCGGGATTTGCCCGTTTACGGCAATGACCAGTCCCGCAACGGTGGCAATGTCTTCTTCATCATTCACCACGTTTTCCACGCCCAGGGTATGCGAGAGCGTATGCAGATCGGTTGCGCCTTTAACCAGCCAGCCGTCTCCATCAGCGACAATTTCAGGGGTTTCGTCTGCATCCGGGAACTCACCGGCAATCGCCTCCAGTACGTCCAGCGGGGTGACCAGACCTTGCACCACACCAAACTCGTTGGTCACGATGACAAAGCTCCCGCGCGCCCGGCGCAACACCCCCAGCAGATTGATAGGATCCAGCGTTTCCGGCACCACAATCGCAGGCGATGCGGCCGCAACAGCTTCAACGTTAATCCCCTCTTCCAGCGCCACCAGCATCTCTTTCGCGCGGACGACGCCGATGATTTCATCCAGCTCGCCGCGACAGACCGGGAACAGGCTGTGGGGGGAGGAGAGCAATTGCTGACGAATTTCGTCGACGCTCAGGTTGGCATCTACCCAGCTGATTTCACCGCGCGGGGTCATGATACCGCGCAGGGAGCGCGATGCCAGTGAGAGCACGCCGTTAATCATATAACGCTCTTCTTCTACAAAAGCCCCTTCCGGCACCGGAACCGGGTTACGATTCTCGTTTTCAGACTGGACGTTCACCTGACGACGACCACCCATCAGGCGTAAAATCGCATCCGCGGTACGGGCACGCAAGGGCTGATTCGACTGCTGCTTAATAAAGTTACGGCGCGCAATCTGGTTGAACAGCTCGATAAGGATCGAAAAGCCAATCGCGGCGTACAGGTAACCTTTAGGAATATGGAAGCCAAACCCTTCCGCCACCAGGCTCAGGCCAATCATCAGCAGGAAGCTCAGACACAGCACAACCACCGTCGGATGTTGGTTAACAAAGCGCGTCAAAGGTTTAGACGCCAGCAGCATGACCGCCATCGCAATCACTACAGCCGCCATCATCACCGGGAGGTCATTAACCATACCTACCGCAGTGATCACCGCATCCAGTGAGAAGACCGCATCAAGCACCACAATCTGCAATACAACGACCCAGAAACTGGCATAGCCCTTACCGTGACCATCATCATGCTGCCGGTTTTCAAGCCGTTCATGAAGTTCTGTCGTCGCCTTGAAAAGCAAAAATATCCCTCCGACCAGCATGATCAAATCGCGGCCTGAGAAGGTATAGTCCATAACCGAGAATAGCGGTTTGGTCAGGGTGACCATCCACGAGATCACGGAAAGCAGGGCAAGGCGCATAATCAACGCCAGCGAGAGGCCGATCAGGCGGGCTTTATCACGCTGTTTTGGCGGCAGTTTGTCCGCAAGGATGGCAATAAACACCAGGTTATCAATGCCGAGTACGATCTCCAGCACCACCAGCGTGAGCAATCCCACCCAGATTGACGGGTCCATTAAGAATTCCATGACAAGCTCCTGCTAAAGGAATGACAAAACGGTGCCCCGTTCAAAGTGGGCGAAACACAAGAAGTAACAGTCGGGGTATGGCAAGAAGAGCCGGTGATGGTGGCACAAAATGGCCTGGAAGATGACTGACGTCGGTGACGGTCCATATGGTGGGCTGTAGCCCTATACTCCTGAACAATTAAACGGAGACTAAACATATCAGAGACAATAGCTTTTTAGCAAAGATTTACGTTCCTTTGCAAACTTCTGTAACACAAGTGCTTTACCTTACAGAAAATTCTGTATTCGGTGGATAAATTACGGATCTTCATCACATAAATTATTTTTTCACTATCTAAAATAAATCGCGGAAGTCTGAGTTTATTTCATTCTAACCCTTATCTGAATCGATTCGGTTATACGATTCTCTGTACGACTGCCTGGCAGGCGTACCAATGATAATAAAAGGAGGTAGCAAGTGACCATTGCTATTGTCATAGGCACACATGGTTGGGCTGCAGAGCAGTTAGTCAAAACGGCAGAAATGCTGTTGGGCGAGCAGGAAAACGTCGGCTGGATCGATTTCGTTCCCGGTGAAAATGCCGAGACGCTGATAGAGAAGTACACGGCCCAGCTCGAGAAGCTGGATACCCGTAATGGCGTGCTATTTCTCGTCGATACATGGGGCGGCAGCCCGTTCAACGCTGCCAGCCGCATTGTCGTCGATAAAGAGCACTATGAAGTTGTCGCCGGGGTCAATATCCCGATGTTGGTGGAAACCTTCATGGCACGCGATGACAATCCGAGTTTTGATGAGCTGGTTGCGCTGGCTGTGGAAACCGGACGTGAAGGCGTGAAAGCGCTGAAAGCGCAGCCGGTTGAAAAACCCGCGCCTGCTGCCGCGACACCGAAAGCCGCCGCACCGGCGAAACCAATGGGCCCGAACGATTATATGGTTATCGGCCTGGCGCGTATCGATGACCGTTTGATCCACGGCCAGGTGGCAACACGCTGGACCAAGGAGACTAACGTCAAGCGTATCATCGTCGTCAGCGACGAAGTGGCCGCCGACACGGTGCGAAGTACGCTTCTGACTCAGGTGGCGCCGCCGGGCGTAACCGCGCACGTCGTGGATGTCGCCAAGATGATCCGTGTTTATAACAACCCGAAATATGCGGGTGAGCGCGTCATGCTTCTGTTTACTAACCCGACAGACGTTGAGCGCATTGTTGAAGGCGGGGTGAAAATCACCACTGTTAACATCGGTGGTATGGCTTTCCGTCAGGGCAAAACGCAGGTCAACAACGCGATTTCAGTTGATGAAAAAGATATCGAGGCATTCAACAAACTGAATGCGCGCGGTATTGAACTGGAAGCCCGTAAGGTGTCCAGCGACCAGAAACTGAAAATGATGGATTTGATCGGTAAAGTTGGGAAATAAGCCCGGGCCGGTTTTTCACATAACGCTTATGTAATAGGAGAAGTGCAATGGAGATTACCATTCTTCAGATTGTACTGGTGTTCATTGTCGCATGTATTGCGGGTATGGAATCCGTACTTGATGAATTTCAGTTCCACCGTCCACTGGTGGCCTGTACGTTGATTGGCGCCGTTCTTGGTGATATGAAAACCGGTATCATCATAGGTGGTACGCTGGAAATGATCGCCCTCGGCTGGATGAACATCGGTGCGGCGGTTGCGCCTGATGCCGCACTGGCATCCATTATTTCGACCGTTCTGGTAATTGCCGGTAACCAAAGCATCGGTGCCGGTATCGCCCTGGCTATCCCACTGGCAGCAGCGGGCCAGGTGCTGACCATTATCGTTCGTACTATTACCGTCGCCTTCCAGCACGCGGCAGATAAGGCGGCGGAAAATGGCAATCTGACGGCCCTGTCCTGGCTTCACGTCTCGTCCCTGTTCCTGCAGGCGATGCGTATCGCGATCCCGGCCGTTATCGTTGCTATTTCTGTCGGCACCAGCGAAGTGCAGGGCATGCTGAACGCCATTCCGGAAGTCGTGACCGGCGGTCTGAACATCGCAGGCGGTATGATCGTCGTCGTAGGTTATGCGATGGTTATCAACATGATGCGTGCAGGCTACCTGATGCCGTTCTTCTACCTCGGCTTCGTTACCGCGGCATTCACCGAGTTCAACCTCGTTGCTCTGGGCGTAATTGGTGCGGTGATGGCTGTTCTTTACATCCAGCTTAGCCCGAAATATAACCGCGTAGCGGGTGCCCCAGCGCAGGCTGCTGGTAATAACGATCTCGATAACGAACTGGACTAGCAGGTGAGCGACATGGTTGATATGACAAAAACTACCACTGAGAAAAAACTCACTCCGGGTGATATTCGTGGCGTGTTCATCCGTTCTAATCTGTTTCAGGGTTCCTGGAACTTCGAACGTATGCAGGCGCTGGGCTTCTGCTTCTCCATGGTACCGGCAATCAAACGTCTGTATCCGGAAAACAACGAAGCACGTCGTCAGGCGATTAAGCGTCACCTGGAATTCTTTAACACCCATCCTTATGTAGCCGCCCCGGTTCTGGGCGTTACGCTGGCGATGGAAGAGCAGCGTGCAAACGGCGCGGAGATTGACGATGGGGCCATCAACGGCATCAAAGTCGGTCTGATGGGGCCGCTGGCAGGCGTGGGTGACCCGATCTTCTGGGGTACGGTTCGTCCGGTGTTTGCGGCACTGGGTGCTGGTATCGCGATGAGCGGCAGCCTGCTCGGTCCACTGCTGTTCTTCATTCTGTTCAACGCGGTACGTCTGCTGACCCGCTACTACGGTGTGGCTTACGGCTACCGTAAAGGGGTGGACATTGTTAAGGATATGGGTGGCGGCTTCCTGCAAAAACTGACTGAGGGGGCGTCAATCCTCGGCTTGTTTGTCATGGGGGCTCTGGTTAACAAGTGGACGCACGTGAACATTCCGCTGGTGGTTTCAACGATCACGGGACAGGATGGCCAGACGCGCGTGACCACCGTGCAGACTATCCTTGACCAGTTGATGCCGGGCCTGGTTCCACTGCTGCTGACCTTCGCCTGTATGTGGCTGCTGCGTAAGAAAGTTAACCCACTGTGGATCATCGTTGGCTTCTTCGTCATCGGTATCGCGGGCTACGCAGTCGGCCTGCTGGGGCTGTAAGAATGTGAGATGTATACCGGGGGCTTGCCCCCGGTCTTTTTATCTGGAGGTTGAATGACGGTTACGGACATCGTTCTGGTTTTGTTTATTGTTGCTCTTCTGGCTTATGCTGTCTATGACGAGTTCATCATGCCTCGCCGCCACGGCGAAACGCTGCTCTCTCTTCCCCTTCTGCGGCGTGGACGCGTTGATGCGTTTATCTTTTCCGGCCTTATCCTCATCCTGATATACAACAATGTAACCAGCCACGGCGCACTATTAACCACATGGTTATTATGTGCGCTGGCATTAATGGCGATCTATCTGTTCTGGATCCGCACACCCAAGCTTATTTTTAAACGCCGTGGTTTTTTCTTCGCCAACGTGTGGATAGTATATAACCGTATAAAAGAGATGAATTTATCAGAAGACGGCGTACTGGTTATGCAATTAGAAAAACGCCGCCTGCTCATTCGAGTGAAGAATATCGACGACCTGGAGAAGATATACAAAATAATGGTTAATACTCAATGAGTTAGATTTATAGCACTGGCTATATACTGTGTATATTGCACCTTAAGAGTATAGCCAAAGCTATATTTCACAATAGGCATTACCCCCTATATTTTAACCATAACTTTACGTTTTAAGCCAAATGAAAATCGTTATCAACGCGTTAGTCAAAGAATACTTATCTGTTGTTGTTTTATATTCTAAAAATATGTTAAGGTTGCGTCCGTCGTTGGGGAGTAGCTAATTTCCTGTCTTCAGGAAATGTACGTGTCAACATACTCGTTGAAAAACGTGGCGCGTACGGATCGCTTCTGGCATATCTTATGTGCGTAGCGGTCAGGTGAGACCATAGATACATCAACTGCTGTTTACTGGGGGCAGTGATGTGTCATAGGGATATCCCCGGTCTGGACGCTATGATGAATGTCTCCGCTACGATCCTTCTCGCTTTTGGCATGTCCATGGACGCTTTCGCCGCCTCCATCGGTAAAGGCGCGACGCTTCACAAACCGAAATTCTCAGAAGCATTGCGCGTAGGTTTAATCTTTGGCGCAATTGAAACCCTGACGCCGTTACTCGGCTGGGGTCTGGGCATGCTGGCCAGTCAGTTCGTGCTGGAGTGGAACCACTGGATTGCGTTCGTACTGCTGGTATTCCTCGGCGGACGCATGGTGGCTGAAGGTTTTCGGGATACAACCGATGATCCCGCCCCGCCACCGCGCCACGGTTTCTGGCTGCTGGTCGCTACCGCGATCGCCACCAGCCTCGACGCCATGGCCGTTGGCGTGGGTCTCGCCTTCCTGCAGGTCAATATCGTCTCCACCGCGCTGGCGATTGGCTGCGCCACGCTGATTATGTCAACGCTGGGAATGATGGTCGGTCGCTTCATTGGCCCACTGCTGGGCAAACGCGCCGAGATCCTGGGCGGTATCGTGCTTATTGGTATCGGCGCCCAAATTCTCTGGGCACACTTCGCCGGTTAATTGCCGCGCTGCCAGCAGTGGATACTGAAATCCGTCTGGCAGCGAAATTCTGTTTGCTGCGCTAACCATTCCCGCACCGCAGGTTTTGCCCGCCACGCAAAGGGCGTCATTTGCAGCAAAGAGACCGCCTCATCGCCCTTCAGGGCCATCTCGTAGGCCACAGACTGTTCTTGTTTCAGGCGAAAATCCGCCAGTTGTTCAGAGTGTGGCGCGTGCAGGCGGACCTCATCGTAGATAAGCTCTTTTAACGCCATCAAATGTCGCGGACCCGGCGTGACGGTAATGACCCAACCGCCCGGCTTCACCACGCGCGCCAGCTCTTCTGCTTTACAGGGCGCATAAATTCGCACTACCGCATCCATACTGGCATCGTTAAACGGCAGCCTGTGGCTGGATGCGACACAGAATGTCACCGCAGTGTAACGTTTAGCCGCCGCGCGAATAGCCCCTTTTGAAACATCCAGACCAAATGTCTGTGCCCCATTAATGCCCGCCACCTCAGCGAAGGTCGCTGTGTAATACCCTTCCCCACAGCCGATGTCCAGTATGGCAGCGGCAGGCGCCGCCAGCTTCTCACCCAGCAACCGGGCGACGGCATCCCTGAGCGGCTGATAATGCCCCGCGTCCAGAAAAGCGCGTCGCGCCTGCATCATCTCAGCGCTGTCACCAGGATCGCGCGAGCGTTTATGCTGAACGGGCAACAGATTCACGTAACCTTCTTTCGCCCTATCAAACTGATGCCCCTGCGGACAGGACAAACTTTTCTCAGCGCGCGTCAACCGCGCGTGGCAAAGGGGACAACTGAAGGTCATGGCAACTCCGGGCATAAATCAAAGGGCGAAGTGTACCGCTATTCGCCACGGTTATAAACGTCACGGTTAGCGCATGACGATAAGGTGTTCAGAATTCTCCGTCAGGCCATCGGGTTTAACATTTTCCAGACGCAATACATTGCCCATGATCTCACTGAAAACGGGCGCGGAGACGGCACCGCCATAATAAGCTCCATTTTGCGGATCGTTAATCACCACCGCCAGTGCGAAGCGCGGATCGCTGGCCGGTGCCACACCAGCCGTGTAGGCGACATATTTATCGACATACTTCCCGCTGTCGTCAATTTTCTTCGCCGTACCAGTTTTTACTGCCACGCGATAATCCCGAACCGCTGCCTTGATCCCGCCACCACCCGGTAGCGCAACGCTTTCCATCATGTGCTCAACCTCGTGGGCAATCTCTTCAGGCATTACCCGCTTACCGATGACGGGCGGATCGATACGGGTAATTGATAGCGGTCGCTCCAGCCCATATCCGCCGATGGTGGCGTAGACGTGCGCCAGCTGCAGCGGCGTAACCATAAGCCCATAGCCAAAGGCAAAGGTCGCCCTGTCAAGCTGGCTCCAGTATTTGCGCTGCGGTAACAGGCCTGAGCTTTCACCCGTTAAGCCAAGCCCGGTACTTGTACCAAAGCCAAAGTTGCGATAGGTATCGATCAGGTGCTGAACCGGCATTGCGAGCGATAGACGCGAAACGCCCGTATCGCTCGATTTTTGCAGGATCCCGGTCATGGTCAGCTCGGGATAGTAGCCCACGTCACGGATACGGTGGCCATCAAGCTTATAGGGATGGGTGTCAATCACGCTGTCCGGCTGCACCAATCCCTGCTGCAGTGCCGTCATCAGCACCAGGGGTTTAACGGTAGAACCGGGTTCGAAAGTATCGCTGATCGCGCGGTTGCGAAAATCGTTCAACGTCGCGCCTTCACGGTTGTTTGGGTTGAAATCAGGATAGCTGGCCATCGCCAGAATTTCCCCCGTCTGAATATTGATTAATACGGACGCCCCTGATTCAGCTTTATTCCACGCTACCGCATTATCAAGCGCGTCTTCAGTAATGGTCTGCAGCCGTTCATCGATACTCAACTGAATATTCTGCGCGGGGAGCGGCGCGACTTCGGTCAGATTCTCAATGACGTGCCCGTAACGATCTTTCCTGACCTGTCGCACCCCGGCCTTACCCGTCAGCTGCGCGTTAAAGCTCTTCTCTACGCCTTCAATGCCCTGCCCATCAATGTTGGTGAAACCGATAAGGTTCGCCGCCACGTGGCCTGCGGGATAAAAACGGCGGGATTCATCACGAAGGTTGATGCCGGGTAAATTGAGCTGGTCTATCCACTGCGCCTGAACGGGGTCGACCTGACGAGCAAGATAGATAAAACGCCCCTTAGGATTGCTGTTAATACGCGACGCCAGCGTGGCAAGAGAGAGATGAAGCGCACTCGCCAGCCCTTGCCAGCGGTCATCGTAGCCGACGCCACCTTTCGCCAGCACCGTTTTAGGATCGGCCCATACGGCCCGCACAGGCACACTGACCGCCAGTGGCCGGCCATTACGATCCATAATCATCCCACGGGGGGCATCAATGGCCACCTCGCGCAGCGATCGCATATCTTCCTGTTTAACCAGATTGTCAGGTTTGATGATTTGCAGCCAGGCCACGCGGCCCAAAAGAAACGCCAGACTACAAAAAATAGCAAAACAGAGCAGTGCAAACCGCGCCGGGGTGAAATTACCGGCGGTCGTTATTATTTTCTTTTTCACCCGAACCCCAGGACTGTAAAACAACACCCTGATTTAACGGGAAAAACTGCTGTGAAGGAGGAAAAACAATGCTAATAACCTCGTAGCTTTGCAACAAGTTACTAACAGGCGAGGCTTTGGTCATATCCTGAAAGATAAGCGAATAAAAAAGCCCCGCACACTGCGAGGCTTTATGTCTGAGATCGAAGTGCAAGGCACTCCAGTCAGCAGTGGTTCGATCAGATAGCAGTTACGTTAACTGCAGCTGGGCCTTTCTGGCCGTCCTGAATTTCGAACTCAACGTTTTGGCCTTCAGCCAGAGTTTTGAAGCCATTACCCTGGATTGCAGAGAAGTGTACGAACACATCTTTGCTACCGTCAGCAGGAGTAATGAAACCAAAACCTTTAGACTCGTTGAACCACTTAACTTGACCTTTAATCTTTGCCATTTGCAAAATTCCTTAGAGTGTTTTCTTAGCCCGCAGGCATTGACCTAGATAAAACTGAGACATTACTGCTTGAGGCACTAATATAAGGTTCGGCAGAGAAGCGGTATTCAACGACAACGTGTTTACTCAGGACTTCTTTACTGAAAATGCCACACATAAACAGAACTGTACCTCGTTTAACCCAAAACGTGTTATCACATACAACGTTTAATATGGCAAGCCATTTTTAAACGCGTCTCGATCGGCCGCACAAATTCAGACACTGCTCCGTCAGGATCTGCACAATTATGCGCGTTCCTCATGAACAATGAGACTCCTCTTCGCTGGCTCAGCATTGCTTTCACAACTACTGTAATCTAAGACTTTTTTAACATAGCTCAATCATCTCAATGCGTCCAGCTCCGATGAAAAGAATTCTTAATGCAATGATTAAGTTAGAACATTTTGTGAAAAGTTATGCTGAAAAGATTGCAACACATCTACGATGTAACACTAAATATACGCTGATTATATGGGATGATGCACCGGATTAAAATTTAGCCATTAATTACGAAGGTTATGCACCAAAATAATGAAATTTTTATGACCCTGCCTCATAACAAGGCAAGCAAAACGTTTCGATAAAATAAAATTCTTACTGGATTGTTATAAAATAGAATATATGCACACCCTCAGTGCGAGGATCCTAAGGATGAATATTCACCACTTTTCAATATCATGAATGAATTATTAACCCGTGCCGCCTCACTACGCACCTGGGCTAGCTCACTGGCCGGTTCATCCGCCCGTTTCCCCCCCCTCGGTGTATGAGGCTGCAGGGAGGGTTTTTCCAGGCTACAGCCCTCCCCCCCGGGAAGACCTGTTAACGCTCAGCCACCAGGCGGATAAAATCGTCTTCATCTTCTTTTACTTCGTCAAGCGCGTCTTTCGGCACGGCCTTCTCTTCCGGTTCATTCGCTTCGCACAGACGGCGCAGTAACGCAGTCTGACGCTTCTGCTGGTCAAGCAGTGCTTCTAATAATTCGATTTGTTCATTGGTACGTGAGCTCGCGCGGTTCACGAAAAACCACAGTATCAGTCCCACGATCAGCATAACCACAGAGATCATCAGGGAGGCGATGCTCAACACCCCTGAATTCATTAACTCACCCATTTCACCACCTCAATAAAACGTCTATTTTACCACTGGCGCGAAGGAAGGAAATGATCTTAAGAAAAAATGCATATTACCATGGAATAAACTGATTGATTGCGCAAACGCCGCTAAAAAACTGTACATCCTGATCGCACATCACATTGATAGTCTGCGTCCACAGCACCACGCATGCTATCAGCACGATAACCAGAATTACCCAGCGTATTTTTTTCACTCCAAACTCCGTTTTAAGACCTATTGTTACCAGGTTAGCACGCCTATCTTAAACAGGGGCTAACTGTAACCCCATCCCGTTCTTTTCAGAATCATGCACTTGTTTCATCCTTTAAAGCGGTTAGGCTGACAGGTATGACACCAAGGATAAAGAGGCAATGATGCACTTACTCATACGAACAATTATTGCACTGGCCGTTTTATGGATTGGCCTTTTGTTAACCGGGTACGGTGTGCTTGTGGGAAGCACTGAAAACGCTGCCGGACTGGGTATTCAGTGTAAATACCTTACCGCGCAGGGAGTGAGCACGGCTCAGTATTTGCACACAGAGAGCGGAATCATTGGATTAACGAATTGCCCGGTGCTGCGTAAATCAGCCGTTGTGGTCGATAATGGTTAAGAACACCGTTGAACGATTCACAAAAACGCCGCAACTGTTGCGGCGTTTGTATTTTAACTACCCTTAAAACGGATAATCGTTATAGCCCATCTGCTCCGAAATTTTACGCGCGGCGGTATGAAGCATAGCCACATACTCATGGAGGCGTTCTTCGGAGAAACGCAGCGTTGGGAAAGAGATGCTGAGTCCGGCGATCACCACGCCAAACCGGTCGAACACAGGCACGCCAATACAGCGCAGCCCTTCTTCCTGCTCTTCATTATCTTCACCGTAACCCTGTTCACGCACGGTATCGAGCACCGATAATAGCGCTGCGGTACTGGTGATGGTCCGCTCAGTGCTACGTTTATACTCCACGCCTTCGAGGATTTGCGTTACTTCCTCACGGTCACGCCATGCCAGCAGCACTTTACCAATCGCGGTACTGTAAAGCGGGTTGCGTCGACCAATGCGTGAATACATGCGCAGATTGTACATGGAATCAATTTTATGGATGTAAACAATGCTGTCTTCATCCAGCGCCCCCAGATGCACCGTCTCTTTCGTCAGGCGAGAGAGTTCGCGCATCTGAATATCCGCGCTACGGATCAGATCCACGTTTTGTAACGCGCGGGCGCCCAATTCGAACAGCTTCAGCGTCAGGGAGTATTTCTCTGACTCCCCTTCCTGCGCGACATAGCCCAGGGACTTCATGGTTTGCAAAAAGCGATAAACGGTGCTTTTCGACATCATCACACGCTGTGATAACTCTGTAATACCAATTTCACGCTCTTCTCCGAGCGCCTGCAAGATGCCAAACACCTTCAGCACGGAAGAAACAGAATCTGGCTGCTTATCCAAATCTGCAATTGCCATTTATCACCTCATGGAGAGTGTTTTATAAAAATCAGAACCGGTTTTTATTATAAATTCCCGCCATGCTACCTGCAATCAATCAGCGGTAACTTGTTTACAAATCTGCGACATAAAACCGAAATATCAAGGCGAATTAGTTACCTTTGAAATAGTTTCACAAGAAACATTCCCCCTGCTTTACTGAAACAGTTCTGTGAGGCTAAAACGACCGGAACGATCTTCACTTATCTTAATGTTGACTTCCATTTCTACAAATTGACATTAATTTCACTTTCACATGAAAATTGATAAAGACTAATTTCAATCTTTGTAATGCAAGCAATTAAAGTTTACTTAAAGTCAAAAAACTTATAAGAACACCAGACTATGATGCGCGTCATCGAGACTATTAGTTGTCTTACATAAAAATATCAAAGTTAATGAAGGTAGCAAAAGTGATCAAGAAATCTGCAGTATCTGTCATGGTTCTGTGTGCTGTATCGGGTGTCGCACGTGCATCGAATATTGATGTTACCAACTTCTTCACCAGGGCTAAAACCGCTATTGCCACGCCATCCGACCAAAATGCACGTACAGAGGCCGTCAATGCCTATGACAATCTGAATGCATCACATGAAAAAATAGAGGGTCTGAAAAAGATCCTTGCTAACCGTGACCGCACATCATCACAGGTTAGTGCTCTAAATACTGCTCACGTGGAACGTTTTAAGCAGTTGAAAGCTGAAGCTGAGGAAGGTACTGCGCATGCGCAAGATAACCGTAACCGTACAGCGATGCAGCATGTTGACGGCAATACTGCTGTTGCAACCGTAAATGCCACGGCTCAGAGTGCTCTCTTAACGGCTCATTCTTCATCAAATGAGGCTTCTTTGGTTAATAGCAAGGCAGCCACTATTCATAAAGAAGTGATGGATAATGAGGTTCGTGATGATTCTCAGGATCGCGCAATCCACCATGCGCAGACAAACGCAGATGCTGCACTGAATGGCAATCTGAAACAGTCTCAATACATCGCTGACAATAAAGAGGCTATCAAGGGTCTGCAACTCGAACAGGCTAACCGTGACCGTACAGCCTTCCAGCATGCCACGCCTCAACCGAAAAATGGTAAGGACGGTGTGACCACCGTAATCGCCAAAAATGATACCAGGACGCAACAGCAGGTATCGCGTAATTCAGACAGCATCCAGCTCATGCGGGGCCAGGTAATTTCTGAATCCCGTGCCCGGTATGATGGGGATGTTGCCGCTGTTAAATCGGCAAATGGCTACACCGACCAGCGTATTAAATCCGTTGAAGATCAGCAGAGTAACGATCGTAAAGAGTATCGTGCCGGTATTGCGGGTGCTATCTCTATCAGCGGTCTGCATTATGTCGATACTGATAATTCTGTTGCCGTTGGTGCGGGCAGTTTCAAAGATGCACAAGGTTACGCACTGGGTTATCGTCACAAATTCTCAGAAAATGTCGCGGCAACCGTTGCTGCATCTGAGACCAGCAAGGGTGATACTGCGTTTTCAGCATCTGCTGCAATCGGCTGGTGATATATCAGAAATGGCCCCGACAGGGATGGCGGGGCCGTTTATCGGCAGAAAAAAAGCCAGGCGGACTACTTCCCTGCCCGGCATTTTTCCAGTGTTAAGCGTTATTTCAGGTATTGTCCGCTACGCAGCGCTTCAATACGTTTATCCAGCGGCGGGTGAGACATAAACAGCTCACTCAGGGATTTGGATTTACCGTTGATGCAGAACGCCATCATGCTGGATGCTTCCTGCGGTTCATAGCTGGTTTTCAGACGCTGCAGCGCAGCAATCATCTTATCACGCCCAACAAGCTTCGCAGAGCCAGCATCCGCATGGAATTCACGGTGACGTGAGAACCACATGGTGATAATGCTTGCGAGGATGCCAAACACCAGTTCAAGCACCATCGATACCGCGAAGTAGATCAGCGGGTTACCGTTGCTCCCCTCACCTTCTTCGCGATTTCCGCCCATAAAACCGGCTGCAATCTGCGCCAGAATTCGAGAAATAAAGATAACAAAGGTGTTCACTACACCCTGAATGAGAGTCATGGTCACCATGTCGCCGTTGGCGATGTGGCTGATTTCATGAGCGATCACCGCCTCAGCTTCGTCACGACTCATGTTTTGCAGCAAGCCGGTGCTGACGGCAACAAGGGACGCATCACGACGTGCCCCGGTGGCAAAGGCGTTGATATCCGGCGCGTGGTAAATAGCCACTTGCGGCATAGCGATCCCAGCCTGTTTAGACTGCTGGGCTACGGTATTCATTAGCCACCGTTCCATATCGTTACGCGGCTGTTCAATCACCTCACCCCCTACCGATTTCAGCGCCATCCACTTCGACATCAGAAGTGAAACGAAAGAGCCACCAAAACCAAACAGCAGCGCCATAATCAATAGACCCTGAACGCTGCTCGACTGAATTCCTGTCAGGCTTAGCACCAGCCCGAAAACCACCATAACCGCCAGGTTGGTGAGCAGGAAGAGCGCGATTCGCATCATAATTTTCTTTTAACCTCAGTTTAACAAAACGCACTATGCGATTACCCACATCGTATGGGTATTGTGGCTATTTTCAAGGATTCGACATGCGTAAGTCACCAGAAAGACACAACTTTACACAATAGAAATTCAGATTGACGAGAGGATGCAGAACTAAAAAAAACAGGCACAATTTCTTGTGCCTGTTGGGGGATTATTTTGCCGCTGCGGGCTGCAAGGCAGATCTGTTTTTTTCCTGTTTCGCCAGGTCGAGTGCGATATGCACCGTCTCGTCCAGATACGGATCCGGCTCCTGATAATCTTTGGGCAGATCGTCCAGCTTCTTAAGCAGAGGCTTACCTTCACGTTTTAAGCGATCGTTGATACGCGCCAGACGGGTTGCGTCCTCTTCGTTGTTCTCTTTCTCACGCTGAGCGTAGTTAAGAGAAACAATATTCCGTTTTTCTTTCAGCGCATTGAAGCGAGCAATGTCCTTCATGATGTACTGGAATTCCGGATCTTTCGCGATGCGATCGTTATGGTTTTTCAACAGCTCAGGACCAAACGGGGTCAAATCACCGGCTTTCACGAATGTTGCGGCATTGATGCTATCCCACGGCAGGGCGTTATCTTCGAACTGCTCGCCCGTTTCCGTCGCTTCAGTGCCCGTCGGCATCATGATATCCGGCGTTACGCCTTTACGCTGGGTACTGCCGCCATTCACCCGGTAGAACTTCTGAATGGTGTACTGAACAGAGCCCAGTGCAGGCCACTCCGGACGCAACATTTGATCGTAAATGCGGTTCAGCGAACGATACTGTTGAACGGTCCCTTTACCAAAGGTCGGCTCGCCGACAATCAGCGCACGGCCATAATCCTGCATTGCTGCGGCAAAAATTTCAGAAGCAGATGCGCTAAAGCGATCGACCAGAACCACCAGTGGGCCTTTATAGTAAACCACGCCGTCCGTGTCGGCATCTTCCCGGACCTTACCGTTGTTATCGCGTACCTGAACAACCGGGCCGGACGGGATAAACAGGCCAGACAGGGAAACCGCTTCAGTCAGTGCGCCACCGCCGTTGCTGCGCAAATCGATGATTATGCTGCTGACGTTCTGCTTTTCGAGCTTTTGCAACTGGACTTTCACATCGTCGGTCAGACCCACGTAGAAGCCAGGAATATCCAGCACTCCAACCTTCTCTTTACCGACTGTTTTCACCGTCATTTTTACCGCGCGGTCTTCCAGGCGGATACGCTCTCGCGTCAAAGTAACGATACGGGTTTTGGTTCCTTTTCCGGCAGGTAAAATTTCCAGACGGACTTTGCTGCCTTTCGGGCCTTTAATCAGCGCAACCACATCGTCAAGCCGCCAGCCGATCACGTCGACCATGTTCTGACCGGTTTGACCGACTCCCACAATGCGGTCGCCTACGCCTATCGCTTTGCTTTTAGAAGCCGGGCCGCCCGCAACCATGGAGTTGATCACGGTATAATCATCGTCCATCTGCAATACCGCCCCAATACCTTCCAGAGACAGGCTCATTTCGGTATTAAATTGTTCGGTGTTACGTGGGGAGAGATAGTTGGTGTGCGGATCGATTTCACGGGCGAATGCGGTCATCGCCAGTGAGAAAACATCTTCACTGTTGGTTTGCGCCAGGCGACGAATCGCGAATTTGTAACGACGGTTTAATGTCTCACGGATCTCTTTCTCGTTCTTGCCCGTCAGCTTAAGACTCAACTGGTCAAACTTAACTTTGGCGTCCCACAGGGCGTTCAGTTCAGCTTCATCTTTCGGCCATGGCGCTTTACTGCGATCCAGATTGAAGGTGTCGTTGCCGGTGAAATCCATGGGCCGCTCGAGAACCTTGAGCGCATACTGGTAACGTTCAAAACGACGCTTTTGAGACAAATTATACAGTTCGTAGAACAGGTCCAGCTTGCCGGAACGCAACTCGTCACCCACGTCGGATTTGCGTTTTGCGAACTGCTCGACATCGCTGGCGAGCAGTACGTTATGGCTGTAATCCAGCAAGTTCAGAAAACGATCAAAGATTTTGGCCGAAAAGGCCTGATCGAGATCGAACTGACGATAATGCGAACGAGTGAAGCGTGACGTCACACGCTCACTCACCGTCGCGTGCTGGGTCTCTTCCTTAAGAACCGGGATTTGATCAACGCGCGTGATATCGTCCACTGCGAAAGCGTGGCCCGTTATAGCAAACAGGCCCGCCAACGCGGTGAGCTTAAAAAAAGTGTTCATGCCAGGCTTGGCCTCCGTTTCAGAACAACAAGTGTTCTGCGCGTACAATCATTGACATACCAGAAGTCAGCTGTACACGAACGCCATCTTTGGTGATTTCCAGTACGGTGGCGTCCATTGCATTGTTACCCCGCTTTCACCTTCAACCCCTGACCTACGCTCAACGCGTTGATGTCAGAGACTGGGGTATGGCGCTGCTCTTCACGCGGCGAGCGTGGGGCTTTGGCTGCTGGTTTGTCTGCACGCGGTTTGCGATCGTTATTCTCGTTACGGCGCGGCGCAGGACGCGGTTTACGCTCGCGACGAGGCGCCTCTTCCTGACCGTTTGCCGCAGCGGCTTCGCGTTTTTTCGCTTGCTGTTCAGCACGCTGTGCCTGAACGCGTGCTTTGGCTTCTTCAAGCTGTTTACGCGCGTGCTCTACGTGCTGCTCGTCGAGCTCACCGCAAGGATTGCCATCGAGATCAACACGGGTCGCGCCCGGCTTGATACCGTAAAGGTAACGCCAGCTTGACGTATAAAGACGTAAAGCGGAACGAAGCTGAGTTTTGCTGAGGTTCATTTCGCCCTCAACGCGTGCGACTAAATCCTGAAATATACCGACTTTCAGGGGACGAGCTTCACCTTCAGCACTGAAACACTGTGGGAAACGCTCGGCCAGAAATGCGATAACTTCTTTACTGCTATTCAACTTAGGTTGATTTTCCATGAAATTTCCTGATTACAACGGACGTTGCCAACTTGCGCAGGCATGAACAGGCGTCATTATAATGACGCTATCAGTAAATGCTACGTTATCCGTTGATTATCCTGCGACGCTCGCAAAGAATTTTTGATAATCGGTCGTTGCCAGTACGTTTTCCAGGGTAGCCACTAAGGCGCGAAGCCCCTGTTCATCCTCGGTTGTAAAGTTGTTAAAGGCCGTACTGTCGATATCCAGTACGCCAATTGTCTGATTTTGTACCCGCAGAGGAAAAACGATTTCGGAATTGCTGGCCGCATCGCAGGCAATATGACCGTCAAACGCATGTACGTCCTCGACACGCTGGACCTCACCAGTGGCCACCGCCGTTCCGCACACACCGCGTCCTACAGGGATACGCACACAAGCAAGTCTCCCCTGAAAGGGGCCGAGCACCAGTGTGTCACCTTCCAGAAGGTAAAAACCGGCCCAGTTGACGTCGGTCAGTCGTTCAAACAAGAGTGCGCTTGTATTTGCCAGAGTAGCTAAAAAACTGGTTTCACCCGTCATCAATGCCTTAAAATCGCGGTTAAGAACCGCGTAGAATTCTGTTTTGTTCATTCTTCAATCACTTAGTTGTCTTACATAATTTCCGCATAGCCTATTAAAATAAGCAATAAATGCGCTCATGCTCAAGATGAATCCGTTCATGAGTTACTATAAACTTTAACAATACTTATTCGTGCGCATCTGATGGCCTTAAAAACAACCAAAATTACGCCCACAAAAAAGATCACCGTTCATACGGTTAGCGATGCACTTCCTCGTGCACATTATCAGCGATGCCCTCAGTGCGATACGCTTTTTATGTTGCCGAAGATGACATCGCATCAAAGCGCATTTTGTCCCCGCTGCGACGCGAAAATTCGCAGCGGACGCGACTGGTCCTTAACGCGCCTTGCCGCGATGGCAGTGACCATGCTGCTATTGATGCCCTTTGCCTGGAGCGAACCGCTGCTGAAGCTGTACCTGCTGGGGGTGCGCATTGATGCCAACCTCCTGCAGGGCATCTGGCAGATGACGCGTCAGGGCGATCCGCTCACCGGTGCGATGGTGCTGTTCTGCACCGTCGGCGCGCCGCTGGTTCTGGTCGTGGCGATTGCTTATCTGTGGTTCGGTAACATTCTGGGGATGAACCTGCGACCGGTGTTATTGATGCTGGAAAAACTCAAAGAGTGGGTGATGCTGGACATCTACTTAGTCGGCATCGGCGTGGCGTCGATCAAAGTGCAGGATTATGCCTTTTTGCAGCCGGGCATCGGGCTTTTCGCGTTTATTTCGCTGGTACTGCTCAGCATCCTGACGATGATTCATCTGAACGTTGAGCAGCTTTGGGAGCGGTTTTACCCCCAGCGCCCCGCTACGCGTCCTGATGAAAACCTGCGAGTGTGCCTGGGATGCCATTATACAGGTCTGCCTGATGCGCGTGAGCGCTGTCCACGCTGCCATATTCCGTTACGGTTCCGGCGCCACAACAGCCTGCAAAAGTGCTGGGCGGCGCTGATTGCCTCGGTCATCTTCCTGATCCCAGCCAATATGCTGCCCATTTCGGTCATTTATGTGAATGGCGCACGCCAGGAAGATACTATTCTCTCCGGGATAATCTCCCTCGCCCACAGCAACGTTGGGGTGGCGGCCATTGTGTTCATCGCCAGTATCCTGGTGCCCTTTACCAAAGTGGTGGTGATGATGACGCTGCTTATCAGCATCCACGTTAAATGTGAGCAAGGATTACGCACTCGGATCCTGCTTTTGCGATTCGTCACCTGGATTGGGCGTTGGTCGATGTTGGATTTATTTGTGATTTCGTTGATGATGTCGCTCATCAATCGCGACCAGTTACTCGCTTTTACAATGGGACCCGCGGCTTTTTATTTCGGCTCAGCGGTGATTTTGACTATTCTTGCTGTGGAATGGCTTGATAGCCGCTTACTTTGGGATGCACATGAGTCAGGAAACGCCCGCTTCGCCGACTGAAGCGAGAATTAAAACAAAACGCCGCATTTCGCCATTCTGGTTGCTGCCAGTCATCGCGTTGATGATTGCGGGCTGGCTTATCTGGACGAGCTACGAAGATCGCGGTAACACCATCACCATTGATTTCCAGTCGGCCGACGGGATTGTCGCCGGGCGAACTCCTGTTCGTTTTCAGGGGGTTGAAGTCGGTACCGTTGAGGATATTCGTCTCGGCGAGGGGCTGAACAAAATTCAGGTGCGCGCCAGCATAAAATCTGACATGCAGGACGCGCTACGCAGCGAAACCCAGTTCTGGCTGGTCACGCCTAAAGCCTCTCTTGCGGGCGTGTCGGGGCTGGATGCGCTGGTTGGCGGTAACTACATCGGCATGATGCCGGGCAAAGGTGAAGCGCAGGATCACTTTGTCGCGCTGGATACTCAGCCCAAATACCGTCTCAATAACGGAGATTTAATGATCCACCTGCAAGCGCCGGATCTTGGCTCCCTGAACAGCGGCTCGCTGGTTTACTTCCGCAAAATTCCGGTGGGTCGCGTCTATGATTACGCGATCAATCCCAATAAGCAGGGAGTGACTATCGACGTGCTTATCGAACGTCGCTTCACCAGCCTGGTGAAAAAAGGCAGCCGGTTCTGGAATGTTTCCGGCGTGGATGCGGATGTCAGCCTCAGCGGAGCCAAAGTAAAGCTTGAGAGTCTGGCTGCGCTGGTGAACGGCGCTATTGCCTTCGACTCCCCGGGAAACTCCAGCCCCGCGTCAGCAGAGGATACTTTCGGGCTGTATGCCGATCTCGCGCACAGCCAGCGCGGGGTTATTGTTAAGCTGGTTCTGCCGGATGCGAAAGGACTGAAGGCCGGTTCTACCCCGCTGATGTATCAGGGGTTACAGGTCGGACAGCTCACTAAAACGACGCTCAATCCTGGCGGCTCGGTGACCGGCGAGATGACCGTCGACCCGAGCGTGGTGGATCTTCTGCGCGAGAAAACGCGTATCGAAATGCGCAGTCCGAAGCTGTCGTTGAGCGATTCCAGCATCAGCAGCCTGCTCACAGGGACCACCTTTGAGCTGATCCCGGGTGAAGGCCAGCCGAATAATAATTTCGTTATTGCCCCTGCGGATAAGGCCCTGCTGCAAAAACCGGGGGTGGTAACAGTCTCATTGAATGCCCCGGAGAGTTACGGAATCGACGCTGGTCAGCCGCTGATTTTGCACGGCGTACAGGTCGGCCAGGTGCTGGAGCGTAAGCTGTCGGAAAAAGGCGTTAGCTTCTCTGTCGCCATCGATCCGAAGTACAGCGACCTGGTTCACGGTGACAGCAAATTTGTGGTGAATAGCCGCGTTGACGTCAAGGTCGGTCTCGACGGCGTCGAGTTCCTTGGGGCCAGCGCCAGCGAATGGATTAACGGCGGGATCCGTATTTTACCGGGCAATAAAGGCCCAATGCGCGACAGTTACTCGCTGTATGCTAACCTCGAAAAGGCCATAGAAAACAGCCTGAGCGACCTGCCAACCACTACGTTGACCTTAAGCGCGGAGACGCTGCCGGACGTGCAGGCGGGTTCCGTGGTGCTGTACCGTAAGTTCGAGGTTGGGGAAGTGATCACCGTGCGTCCCCGGGCTGAGGCATTTGATATCGAGCTGCATATCAAACCGGAGTACCGCAAGTTGCTCACGCCAAACAGCGTATTCTGGGCCGAAGGCGGCGCGAAGGTTCAGCTAAACGGCAGCGGGTTAACCGTACAGGCCTCGCCGCTCTCCCGTGCGCTGCGCGGGGCTATCAGCTTTGATAATCTGACCGGCGCGGGCGGCAATATGCGTAAGGGTGATAAACGGATCCTCTTCCCGTCGGAAACCGCTGCACGAGCCGTTGGCGGGCAGATCACCCTGCACGCCTATGATGCGGGGAAATTGGCTGAAGGGATGCCTATTCGCTATCTCGGTATTGATATCGGCCAGATCCAGAAGCTAAAGCTGATTACCGCTCGTAATGAAGTGCAGGCCACGGCTGTACTCTATCCGGAATACGTCCAGACCTTTGCCCGCACAGGGTCGCGTTTCTCCGTTGTGACGCCGCAAATTTCAGCGGCGGGGGTAGAACATCTCGATACCATTCTGCAGCCGTACATCAACGTCGAACCCGGTCGTGGCAATCCCCGCCGTGAATTTGAACTGCAGGAAGCGACCATTACCGATTCACGCTATCTGGATGGTCTGAGCATCGTGGTGGAGGTGCCGGAAGCGGGTTCGCTGAACATCGGTACGCCGGTGCTGTTCCGCGGTATTGAAGTGGGTACGGTGACCGGCCTGACGCTGGGCACGCTGTCGGACCGCGTGATGGTGGCAATGCGTATCAGCGAACGCTATCAGCACCTGGTGCGGAACAACTCGGTGTTCTGGCTGGCATCCGGCTATTCGCTGGACTTTGGCCTGACGGGAGGGGTGGTGAAAACCGGTACCTTCAACCAGTTTATCCGTGGTGGTATTGCTTTCGCCACGCCGCCGGGCACGCCACTGGCGCCAAAAGCACAGCCGGATAAACACTTCCTGCTGCTCGAAAGCGAGCCAAAAGAGTGGCGTCAATGGGGCACCGCGCTACCGCGTTAAACCTGAGGCTCCGGTGTCAACGCGCCGGAGCCTTTATGTTACACTGCGCACCTGAACTTTTCCCTGTGGTGTGCCCGTGGCTCAAAATTCCGTCTTTCTTCCTGAACAATTCCTTGCGCAAATGCGTGAGACGATGCCCTCCCATCTCTCCTTTGACGATTTCATCGCCGCCTGCCAGCGTCCGCTGCGTCGTAGCATACGCATCAATACGTTAAAAATCAGCGTCGAGGCTTTTCTGCAACTGGTTTCCCCCTATCGCTGGCAGCTTTCGCCGGTGCCGTGGTGTGCAGAAGGTTTTTGGATCGAGCGTGATGACGAGGAGGCGCTGCCGCTGGGAAGTACGGCGGAACATCTGAGCGGTCTGTTTTATATTCAGGAAGCCAGCTCAATGCTGCCGGTCGCCGCTTTGTTCGCACACGGCAATGCGCCTGCGAGGGTGATGGATATGGCCGCCGCCCCGGGCTCAAAAACCACCCAAATTGCTGCACGGATGGGTAATCACGGCGCGATCCTTGCCAATGAGTTTTCGGCCAGCCGCGTAAAAGTGCTGCACGCTAACATCAGCCGCTGCGGTATCCGCAACGTTGCCCTGACGCACTTCGATGGCCGGGTGTTTGGCGCAGCGCTACCGGAAACCTTTGACGCCATCCTGCTAGATGCCCCCTGCTCCGGTGAAGGCGTGGTGCGTAAAGATCCTGATGCCCTAAAAAACTGGTCAGTGGAAAGTAATCTCGATATCGCCGCCACCCAGCGCGAATTGATCGACAGCGCTTTTCATGCCCTGCGCCCTGGCGGCACGCTGGTCTATTCTACCTGCACGTTAAACCGCGATGAAAACGAAGAGGTTTGCCTGTGGCTAAAGGCGCACTATCCGGATGCCGTGGAGTTCCTGCCACTCACCGACTTGTTCCCTTCAGCTGCTGATGCCGTCACAGACGAGGGCTTCCTGCACGTTTTCCCGCAAATTTATGACTGCGAAGGTTTCTTTGTAGCCCGCCTGCGTAAGACCCGTGCGATAGCCTCCCTGCCAGCGCCAAAATTTAAAGTCGGTAACTTCCCCTTCTCGCAGCTCAAAGGTCGTGAAGCAGCACAGGTTGAGGCCGCTGCCTGTAAGGTCGGGCTGGTCTGGGACGAGAGTCAGCATCTCTGGATGCGCGACAAAGAGATTTGGCTGTTTCCGCGAAATATTGAGCCGCTCATTGGCAAAGTGCGTTTTTCCCGTATCGGTATTCGTCTGGCGGAGGTTCACAATAAAGGGTATCGCTGGCAGCACGAAGCCGTCATTGCGCTGGCGGGGCATGAAAATACGTTTGCCCTGACGCACCATGAAGCCGAAGAGTGGTACCGTGGCCGCGACGTTTACCCTGCAACTCCGCCATCGCAGGATGAAGTTGTCGTGACGTATCAGGGATATCCCCTGGGGCTGGCGAAAAAAGTGGCTTCCCGGCTGAAGAACAGTTACCCACGCGAATTGGTGCGGGACGGTCGCCTGTTTACCGGTAACGATCGCAGCACCTGAAAAAGCGCACTTTTTGACTGGCGATTTTGCTCTCCTTGTCTAGGATCAAAAATGGATGGCTGTACTGGTCATACCAGATTTTGATATCACCCCGGAGAGCATTATGACGAAAACCAGCGTGCGTATTGGCGCTTTTGAAATCGACGACGCAGAACTGCGCGGCGAAGCTCAAGGCGACCGAACGTTAAGTATTCCCTGCAAATCCGACCCGGATTTGTGCATGCAACTGGATGCCTGGGATGCCGACACCAGCGTCCCGGCTATTCTTGATGGCGAACACTCTGTCCTGTACCGCGAGCACTACGATAGTCAAACCGATGCCTGGGTCTTGCGCCTCGCCTGACCTAAGAGAACCCGCCCGAAGGCGGGTTATTTATTTCCGCCGCTGGGCTAGCCTATAATTACGCTCACATTTCAGTTGTAAACCTTAAATTTATTGAAGTGCAATATCGCCAACTACAGATATTAAGTTAATCCTCACAGGATTATTATGACCGTTATGCAATGCACATAACTTATTGAAAATGTTAATTTATATCCCTAACACCCTTAGACATAGCACCACTTCTTTACAAAACCAAACAAATCATAAACCAAACGGAAATAAAGCGGTTGGCGCTATTAATCTATTTTAATGAGCCTTTAAAATAGGAGCGAATAATATGTGAGGTTTACACGTGTCTAATACACAACTGCATCACGATGTGCTTTATCCACATCGCACGACAATCATTTCCGAGCTGGTAACAGGAAAATGCGTTCCGGGCCCCATCTGGCAAAAGCGCAACTACCGTCTGAAATTCCTGTTACGCTCAATTCTGTTCTGGTCTTCAACCCACCGCATGCTGGAAGCCCTTTCCGGTCGTGATGATTTTGAAAGACTGCTGGCCTCTCAAATCACATTGCCCAGTAAAACCCACCGCCAGTATCTGATGCGTGGCCTGAATGCCAGCGACCGCGCGGATGCTATTGTCAGCCACTATCAGTGGATTGATGGCCTGAAAGATGCCGGACTGGCTCATGCCCTGACCAGCCCGCAAGAACTGCCTGTGGTACAATTTCAGGCAAAAAACGAGGCGATGTACACCGTCAAAGCCTCCTCGGCCCGTAAAGCCGAGCGTGAAGGTGAAAGCACGTTATGGCTGTACGACCAGCAAGATACGCTGCTGGCCAGCCTGACATTCAGCGTCGCTCACAGCAATGGCCGGCGGGTGCTGGTGATTGGCGGTCTGCAGGGACCGCGACGCAACGTGTCGCGTGAGGTGATTAAACAGGCTACCCGCGCCTGCCACGGCCTGTTTCCCAAGCGCATATTAATGGAAGTGATTCTTCAACTGGCCGCACACACCACGATCCGCGCCATCTTCGCCGTCAGTGATGAAGGCCACGTATTCCGCGCGTTGCGTTATCGCCTCAGCAAAAGCCGTTATTTCCACGCCAGCTACGATGAGTTCTGGTCATCGCTTGAAGGCAAAAAACTCTCCACCTTCTGCTGGCAACTTCCGCTGCAGACGGCGCGCAAGTCTCTGGAAGAGGTTGCGAGTAAGAAACGAGCGGAATATCGCCGTCGCTTTGCGCTGCTGGATCAAATCGAGAACGCGGTAAACGCGTTTTTGAGTACCTCAGCTAAACGGCCTTAGTCACGATATTTATTCTAAAAATGAATTCCTGAAGCAGTATCAGTTCGACGTTAACCCAGAATGATGGGGAACCTTATCCTGAAGGGGAAAGCCAGGAGCCTTTTTAGCCTCATAACACTTTTTCGGCCACGCGCGCCGGGAATCATTTTTGATGTTGTCCCTTCGCGATGTTCTTACCACCGAATCTACGCAGTATCCCCGGCACCCGCTCCCCTTACCATGAAACCATAAGCCTGGCGAGGAGCGGAATGTGCCCGACGATTACTCAGCCACAAAAATTTAACATTGACCCAAAAATAGCTGGACGCGCGCGGTACAGAGTATGTTATGGTTTAGACAGGATACGAGTTATTCGAGTAAATTTCGGGGGGGATTTGGGATAACACCCAAAACATCCCTGGAAAAGAGAAAGATAAAAAGAGACCGAACACGATTCCTGTATTCGGTCCAGGGAAATGGCTCTTGGGAGAGAGCCGTGCGCTAAAAGTTGGCATTAATGCAGGCTCAATCGCCTTGCCTTTTAAGAATAGATGACGACGCCAGGTTTTCCAGTCCACAGCGAAAGCGGCCTGAAAAAAAGTGTCTGAACATCATTTAACGTGAAAAACCGCAGGGCTTTAATACGCCACTGCGGTTTTTTTATTGGAAACCAGAACGCTAGCAGAGCGCGTCGGCGCGGGCAATAAACGGTGCCAGGCTCATCTTCTGCCCCGGGTTTGCCGGATCGTCAATCTGGATGATGCTTATCGGCTGTCCGCTGCTCTTACCGCTGTCGACCTGCTGCTGCGCGATATCGTTCAGGGGGTACTGGACCAGCGTGGAGGGGTTGATGGCATATAATGCGTGGCCTGGTCGGCAGGTCAGCATCACCTCTTCGCGATTGAAAGCCCATTTATCCTTACCCACTTCAAAACGGCTGACGGTAATAACCTGTGGCGCTGCAAACGCGCTACCCGCGCAGGCCAGCAATAAAAGTGAGAGTACTGTCTTTTTCATATACTATTACACCTTGTCAAAAGGGTTCCCAGGTTGCAAACAGACTGACTGTTGCCAGAACCAGCGCGCCCAGCACCACCTCTGCCTGTGTCATCCTGATAAAAATCTGTTGTTCTCGCCCCATGTCCGGACGAAACCGTGGCACCAGAAAATACCGATTCGTCAGCGCAATTGCCACCATCACTGCCACCAGCGCACATTTGAACAACAGAAGTTGTCCGTAATCTGTATGCCAGGGCACTTCAAGGCCCAGAATGAAAAGGGCATTAAAGATACCGGTCAGGATCACTCCGGCTACCGCGTAATGCCCCACCCGAGAGAATCGCATCATGGTGTAAATCGCCGCCGCCTGCCAGTGCCCTCTGGCCAGATGCATGCAAAACAGCAGCGGTAACAACCCGCCTGCCCAGGTCGCGGCGCATAGCAGGTGAAGTGCATGATTGAGGCGCTGCATTGCCCCTGGGGTACCTTCATTCATTGCTGCATGGCCTACCCCCGCCAGCAGAACAAATTGCCCCATCGTCAGCAATAACAGTCGCGAACTTTTGTACGGCGCGAGCCATGCCACGCCGGCGGTAAGGAGTGCCAGAATAATATGCCACAGCCAGACGCCACCGAATCGCGTGCCCAGTACGCTTTGCCAGACGTCCGGGCTTATGACATCGCGCCAGCCATCCGCCATTAATCCCCCCTGCACGCCAAACATCAGCAGGGCCGTCATCAGGCTGATTAAGGTCGCCATCTTTTGCTGGAGCCGGAATCGCCGGGACATCAGGCGATGCAGGGAAGAAGGCGCCAACCAGGCGCTGTAGAGCGCATTGCCAAAAATCAGCATCAGTGCGCCAAAGTGAATAAAGCGCAGCAACACCCAGGACGTTGCCAGCATCTTATTTCACGCTAAAGCGGTAGCTGCCTTTGGTTTTATGACCATCAACCGAGACCACATGCCATTTCACCTGATAAGTCCCGCTCGTCAGGGATTGTTCCAGGGGAACAATAAGCTGAGCCTTATCTTTTTCATCACGTTTCACGGCGCCGGTTTTGACAACCTGTTGCTGCGCATCCGTAACCACCACTCCGCTGAAACCGGGTTCGATGCCTTCTGAAAAATTCAGCGTTAGCGACTCAGGGGCCGTCACCTGGCTGTCCGCTGCCGGTATTTGCTGTTTAAGATGTGCATGCGCCAGTACGGCGGGCGTCATTGCCGACGCGATAAGAAAAGCCAGTGCGGGTAAGATGTGGGAAGAGGTGTATCGCATCAAAATCATTCCTTTTTGCTATGCCTGTATTGCAAAGAATAACTCTGTATAATAAACGAGTCGAGGATGTTCCGCCCTCCGCTTGTCATCATCGTGCAATCGCGGTAACGTTGCCGCCGCATAAAAAGGAGAAGGTAATGAAGATCAATCTGGCCGCCCTTCCTCAGGACGAAATGGACAAAGTGAATGTCGACCTGGCCGCAGCGGGCGTGGCGTTTAAAGAGCGTTATAACATGCCTATTGTCGCCGAAGCGGTTGAACGGGAACAACCTGCCCACCTGCGCGACTGGTTTCGCGAACGCTTGATTGCGCACCGCCTGGCCTCACTCAACCTTTCCCGATTGCCCTACGAACCCAAAGTGAAATAATTTCAACAACAAGTTACACTTCCTTACGCGGATTGTGCCAGGATAAGAAAAGCCTTAAGAATTTAGGTGTATTCTTAGACCCCTGCGACCTCAGTGTATAAGGAAATCACGATGTCACGATGGACTATTGCGGCAGCACAGTATGGCGGGCAGCACCAAAGCGTCGAAAACCACGTAACTCACCATCTGCGCTTCATTGAAGAAGCCGCGCGGCAAGGGTGCGATTTACTGGTCTTCCCTGAACTTTCATTAACGGGTCCTGGCGAGGCGGGTCTCCCTCTCCCACCCGACGATTGGCAGCTTGCCCCTCTCCTTCACGCCGTACAGTTACTGAATATCACCGTTATTGCCGGTACTACGCTACTTCAGGACGGCGTAACGTACAAAGGGCTGGCCCTCTTCACGCCGCATACCGATACGATCTGCCGTTATCCTCAGGGCCGTGGCGCAAGCCTTGTCCCGGGTGTTAAGCAGCTCACCATCCTCGATACCCAGTCAGATGCCCCCATAATCGATCCGCAAGCCACCTTGTTCACCAGCTGTCAGGCGGTGAACGATAATCGCTGGCGCCAGTCTATTAGTCGCTTACAGCGTTTCGCACACCGGTATGCCATTGCGGTGCTTATGGCCAATGCCTGTAGCGGGAGCGCGTTATGGGATGAAAAGGGCCAGTTGATCGTTCGCGCCGACAATGGCGAGCTATTATTGACCGGCTCTCTGGGTCGACAGGGTTGGCAAGGCGAAATCATTCCTTTAGGCTAGGCGTTTTATGGTCAGGAGCGATCAATGCTGCGCGTCATCGATACCGAAACTTGCGATCTTCAGGGCGGAATAGTGGAAGTAGCCTCTGTCGACGTTATCGACGGAAAAATAGTTAACCCTATGAGCCACCTGGTGCGTCCCGATCGCCCGATAAGCCCGCAGGCAATGGCTATCCACCGGATTACGGAATCGATGGTCGCGGACAAGCCCTGGATAGAAGAAATCATTCCAAACTACTACGGCAGCCCGTGGTATGTTGCCCATAACGCCAGCTTTGACCGCCGGGTGTTGCCGGAAATGCCCGGGGAGTGGATCTGCACCATGAAGCTGGCGCGTCGCCTGTGGCCCGGAATTAAGTACAGTAACATGGCGCTGTACAAATCCCGCAAACTCAGCGTGAGGACGCCAGCGGGACTGCATCATCACCGCGCGCTGTATGACTGTTATATCACCGCGGCGCTGCTGATTGATATTATGAACACCTCCGGCTGGACGCCGGAGGATATGTTGACGGTTACCGGACGCCCTACGCTGTTGACCACCTTTACCTTTGGTAAATACCGCGGCAAAGCTGTGTCCGAAATCGCCGATAAAGATCCGGGCTATCTCCGCTGGTTGTATAACAACCTTGATAAAATGAGCCCTGAGCTTCGCTTAACCCTTAAGCACTACCTGGGTGACGCTTAACGTTCCGCACGGCCTGGCAGCGTATCCTGTGCCAGGCCAATCAGGAAGGCGTATTCCAGCGCCACCCCCTCGTATGATTTGAACCGTCCCGATTTCCCCCCGTGCCCGGAATCCATGTCGGTACACAACAGCAGGAGATTGTCGTCGGTTTTCAGTTCACGCAGTTTTGCCACCCATTTCGCCGGCTCCCAGTACTGCACTTGCGAATCATGCAGTCCGGTCGTCACCAGCAGATGCGGATACGCTTTAGCGTCCACGTTATCGTACGGGCTGTACTCTTTCATGTAGCGATAATAGACCTCATCCTGAGGATTACCCCACTCCTCAAACTCCCCGGTTGTCAGCGGAATGGACTCATCGAGCATTGTCGTCACCACGTCCACAAACGGCACCTGCGCCACCACGCCTTTGAAACGATCGGGGCGCTGATTGATGACCGCGCCCATAAGCATTCCGCCTGCGCTTCCGCCCATGCCAAAACAGAGCAGCGGATCGCCATAACCTTGTTCTACCAGCGCATCGCACACGTCGAGGTAGTCGTTGAAGCTGTTTTTCTTTTTCAGGAATTTACCGTCTTCATACCAGTGCTGGCCCAGCTCGCCTCCGCCGCGAATATGGGCGATGGCGAACACGAATCCACGATCGAGAAGGCTCAATCTGCTACTGCTAAAATCGGCGTCCATGCTGGAGCCGTACGATCCATAGCCATAAACCAGCAGCGGATTGTTTCCTTTGCGAAAATATTCCTCGCGGTAGACCAGCGATACCGGCACTTCTGTGCCGTCACGGGCGGTTATCCACAGGTGTTCACTGCGGTATTTTTCCGCGTCAAATCCGCTCACTTCGGCCTGTTTGATAACCTGGCGCTGCCCGGTGTTCATATCCAGTTCAAACAGGGTATCCGGCGTCGTCATCGAGGAATAGCCGTAACGCAGCCGCGATGATTCCGGCTCAGGGTTAAAGCTTATCCACGTCACATAAGCCGGATCGTCGAAAGCAATCCCGACCGCCTCCCGCGTTTTACGGTTGATCTGACGAATGCTGGTGAGTCCCCGCTGGCGCTCTTCCACCACCAGCCAGTCGGTAAAGAGCGTGAATCCTTCAAGCATCACCTGATCGCGCGCGGGTATTAATACCTCCCATTTGCGTTCGTCACGCACTTTGGTTTTGTACAGGCCAAAGTTTTTGCCTTCGCGGTTAGAGCGCAGGTAAAAGCTGTGCTGGAAGTGATCGAGGCTGTATTCATGATCCTTACGCCGTGGCAGGAAACAGAGTGGCTGCGCATCGGGCAGTTCAGCGTCCAGCAGCAGAACTTCCGAGGTTGTCGCACTGGCGAGAGAGATAATGACATAGTGACGAGAGGAGGTTTTATGCAGGCTTACGTAAAACGTCTCATCTTTCTCTTCATACACCAGTTCATCATCACCGGAAGCGGTACCGACAGTATGACGCCAGACCTGATAAGGCAGGAGCGTCGAGGCATGTTTTTTTACGTAGTAGACCGTTTCAGAATCATTCGCCCAGATGAAATCCGGGGAGACATTCTCCAGCATCTCCGGATACCAATTCCCCGTGTCGAGATTGCGAAAACGTAACCCGTACTGGCGACGGGAGAGATAATCCTCTGCCAGCGCCATGATGGCGTTATCCGGAGAAACTGACATGCCGCCCAGGGTATAGAATTCACTGTGGGCGGCACGTTTATTGGCATCCAGCAGAACGTCCCAGTCGTCCCACTCGGCGTTTAACACCGACTGTCGCTGATAGATGGGATATTCATTTCCGGGTTCATAAATGTGGCGATAGCGATAGCCGTTTTTGGTCCAGGGCGCAGAGATGTCGCGCTGGGGAACGCGTTGAACCATTTCGGCCAGTAACTGGTCCTGAAGCGCCTGCTGGCTGGACATGACCTTGTGACCATAGGCATTTTCCTGATGCAGATAGTCGAGCACATCAGGCTGCGAGCGCGTATCGTCCCGCAGCCAGTAATAGTGGTCTATACGCGTATCGCCATGCGTAGTTATCGCATATGGAGTACGTCGGGCTTTTGGTGGCATAGCGTTGTACTTTTAAGTTTTACACCCTATAAGGGTGGCAAAACCCACGCATGATGCAAGCGAAACGTGACTGCCCGAGGAAAAGTTAGCCCTGTAGCGCCAGTTTTTGCTCTCTAATATCCTGCTCAATGCCATCCCGGACATCCTGTGGGATTTTCAGCGCATCGCCCAGGGCGTTGAGGTAACTGCGCTCCATAAAGTGATCGATATCGATAGCGGCACAGCTTAGAAAATAGAGCTCAAGCGCCTCTTCTTCGTTCTGCACGCTCTGCGCCAGACGCTGTGGATCCAACGGCTGTTCGATGGCCTGTGCCACCAGCGCCCTGCCCTGCTGCTCAACGCCGCCTTCACGAAGCTGCTGTTCAATTGCCTCTCGCTCTTTATCGTCGATGTGTCCGTCACTTTTTGCCGCAAATACCAGAGCGCGGATCAGCCGCTCCGTACGCAGGTCTAACGGCGAAGTATGTTCGCCATAATGGGGTTCATCGCGGTGCGCGGTGCGGACTTTATCTTTGTATTTGTTCCAAAGCACAGTGCCTGCAACCGCACCGCCGCCAGCGAGTAGCGCGCCGGTGCCGTATTTTGCCAACAGCTTGCGGGAGGATTTATTCGCCACCAGCAAACCTGCCAGCCCACCGAGTGCTCCCGGTACCAGCAGCTTGCTTAGCCCCTGGTCGCCGGAAGAAGATGAAGCAGATCCCTTCTGCCCCAGCATTGATTGCAATTGATTTAACCAGCCAGACATGTTTTCCCTCACTTAACGGTGAAATAGACTTTACAGAGTAAGCTAACCGGCGTCAGGAAATGTCTGGCTGGGCTAAAGAAGCGCAAATTTTTGCCCCGGCCCGCTATCTCCTGCGCAAGACAGACGCAAACGTTTACGTTTATACTGCACCCAACTTTTTTAGAGGGAAAACTATGACTCTTTTAGGAACTGCGCTGCGTCCTGCAGCCACGCGCGTGATGCTGCTAGGTTCGGGTGAGCTGGGTAAAGAGGTTGCCATTGAGTGCCAGCGCTTAGGCGTTGAAGTAATTGCCGTAGACCGGTACCCCAACGCACCCGCCATGCACGTCGCTCACCGCGCTTATGTCATCAACATGCTGGATGGCGATGCCCTGCGCGAGCTGATAACCCGGGAAAAACCTGACTTCGTGGTGCCGGAAATTGAAGCCATCGCCACCGATACGCTGATTGCCCTTGAGCAGGAAGGCCAGCGCGTGGTGCCGTGCGCCAACGCCGCGAAGCTTACCATGAACCGGGAAGGTATCCGCCGCCTGGCAGCAGAAACGCTGGATTTACCCACCTCACGCTACCGCTTTGCGGGCGATAAAGCCGCCTTCCTGCAGGCTGTCCAGGAGATTGGCTACCCGTGCATCATTAAGCCGGTAATGAGTTCATCTGGCAAAGGACAATCCTTTATCCGCGACAGTACCGCTCTGGACGCCGCCTGGGATTATGCCCAACAGGGAGGGCGTGCCGGTGCGGGCCGCGTGATTGTTGAAGGGGTGGTGAAATTTGATTTTGAGATAACCCTGCTGACCGTCAGCGCCGTGGATGGCATCCATTTCTGCGACCCGATTGGTCATCGTCAGGAAGACGGTGATTACCGTGAATCCTGGCAGCCACAGCAGATGAGCGCGCTGGCGCGGGCGCGGGCGCAGGAAATTGCCCGCAAAACGGTGCTGGCGCTGGGCGGTTACGGCGTGTTTGGCGTGGAACTGTTTGTTTGCGGCGATGAGGTGATTTTCAGTGAAGTCTCACCGCGCCCGCACGATACCGGCATGGTGACGCTGATTTCGCAAGATCTCTCCGAATTTGCCCTGCACGTGCGCGCTTTCCTCAGCCTGCCTGTAGGCGGCGTTCGCCAGTACGGCCCGGCAGCCTCGGCGGTGATCCTGCCGCAACTGACCAGCCAAAACGTCACCTTTGATAAGCTGGAAGGGGCCGTGGGGACAGGTTTGCAGCTGCGGTTGTTTGGTAAACCAGACATCGACGGTTCCCGTCGTCTTGGCGTGGCGTTAGCCATCGGCGATAACATTGATGATGCCGTAGCAAGAGCGAAAACAGCCGCTGCGAGTGTGAAGGTCGCAGGCTAAAACAACGGGCCAGATGGCCCGTTTTTTATGCGGGTAGTGATTACTCGCGCGCACCTTCAACGGCTTCGCGAGCCAGTCTGGTGATGCGATCCCAGTCACCCGCTTCCAGCGCATCCGCCGGCACCAGCCAGGACCCCCCAATGCACAGCACGCTTTTCAGCGCCAGGTAGTCACGGTAGTTCGCCGGAGAGATGCCGCCGGTCGGGCAGAAGCGAACCTGGGCGAAGGGGCCTGCAATCGCCTGCAGCGCTTTGGTGCCGCCGTTGGCTTCTGCCGGGAAGAATTTAAACGCTTTCAGGCCGTAGTCCATGCCCAGCATCAGTTCAGAGACGGTGCTGATACCCGGGATCAGTGGGATGGTGCCTTGCGTAGCCGCGTTGAGCAGAGGCTCAGTCAGGCCCGGGCTGATGGCAAACTGCGCACCGGCTTCGGTCACTTCAGCGAGCTGTTGTGGGTTCAGGACAGTACCCGCGCCGATAATGGCGTCCGGGACGTCTTTTGCGATAGCGCGAATGGCGTCAATCGCGCAGGCGGTACGCAGGGTTACTTCCAGCACGCGAACCCCGCCGGCAACCAGCGCTTTCGCCATCGGTACAGCGTGTTCCAGTTTGTTTACCACGATAACCGGCACAACAGGGCCAGTGGTCAGGATTGCTTCTGCACTTGTTTTCCAGTTTTTCATCAGAGTTTTCTCTCGCCAGATCGTTAAAATCAAGTCGTCTTAAAACGTAATACAGGTTGCACCCTGCTCCGCGCCAGAAAGTTTCTCACGCAGCGCACCAAACATTTCGCGTCCGGTGCCCACGCGCGACGCGCTCAGGTCAGGAATATGTGGCTCACGGGCCGCCAGTTGCGCTTCATCTACCAGCAGGCTTAGCTCCCCGGTCTGGCCGTTGACACGAATGATATCGCCATCACGGACTTTCGCCAGCAGGCCGCCATCGTAAGCTTCTGGGGTCACATGAATGGCAGAAGGTACTTTACCTGAAGCCCCTGAGAGGCGTCCATCGGTCACTAACGCAATTTTGAAACGGCGGTCCAATAATACACCAAGTGGCGGCATTAGTTTATGCAATTCTGGCATCCCATTCGCCTTCGGTCCCTGGTGACGCACCACAACCACGCAATCCTTCTCGAGCAGACCGGCATTAAAGGCAGGCAAAACGTCGTGCTGGCTTTCAAAAACCACCGCGGGCGCTTCGATAACCTGATTCTCCTCCGGCACGGCAGAAGTTTTCATGACCGCGCGACCAAGATTTCCGCTCAGCACTTTGGTACCGCCGTGGCGTGAGAAGGGTTGGTCAAAAGGGGCAATAACCTGCGCGTCCAGAGTGGTTTCTGCCCCTTCACGCCAGTCCAGCTCGCCGTTGTTCAGCCACGGCTCCAGGGTGTAGCGCTGCAGGCCAAAGCCCGCCACTGTGTTCACGTCTTCATGCAACAGGCCGCCTTTCAGCAGTTCACGCATCAGCACCGGTACGCCACCCGCAGCCTGGAAGTGGTTGATATCTGCCGGGCCGTTCGGGTACAGACGGGCCATCAGCGGTACCACGTCAGAGATGTCGGAAAAATCGTCCCAGTTGATCAGGATGCCCGCCGCGCGCGCCATCGCCACCAGATGCATGGTGTGGTTGGTTGACCCTCCGGTTGCCAGCAGCGCGACGATGCCGTTGACGACAACCTTCTCGTCGACCATTTTGCCCAGCGGCATCCACGCATTCCCGTTACCGGTTAGTCGCGTCACCTGACAGGCGGCGGCTTCGGTCAATGCCTGGCGCAGCGGCGCGTCCGGTTGGATAAAGGACGAGCCGGGAAGCTGCATTCCCATAAATTCCACCACCATCTGGTTAGTGTTGGCGGTACCGTAGAAGGTACAGGTGCCGGGTGCGTGGTAAGACGCAGCTTCCGCTTCGAGAAGCGCCTGACGATCCGCTTTGCCCTCGGCGTACAACTGACGGATACGTACCTTTTCTTTGTTCGGCAGGCCGCTTGCCATCGGGCCTGATGGCATGAAAATCGCAGGCAGATGACCAAACGACAGTGCAGCCATCGCCAGGCCCGGGACGATTTTGTCGCAAACGCCGAGGTACAGCGTGCCATCAAACATATTGTGCGAAAGCCCCACCGCCGCAGACATCGCAATCACTTCACGGCTAAGTAGCGACAACTCCATGCCGTCCTGCCCCTGGGTCACGCCGTCACACATGGCCGGTACGCAGCCCGCAACCTGCCCCACTGCATTTACGCTGTGCAGCGCTTTACGGATAATGTCGGGATAGGCTTCATACGGCTGGTGCGCAGAGAGCATGTCGTTGTAGGAGGTAATAATGGCGATATTGTTACGCAACATGCTTTTCAGCGCGTCTTTATCGCCAGGCTGGCAGGCGGCAAAGCCATGAGCCAGATTGCCACAGGCCAGCTGAGAGCGGTGGACGGTCTCGCTCTTCGCCTGTTCGATACGGGCGAGGTAGGCAGAACGGGTCTCTTTCGAGCGCTCCGCGATGCGTTTTGTTACGCGTAACAATGTCGGATTCATAAAAGCTCCTCTAATTAATCTGTCCGGGCTCGGGAGTTTACAAAGTCTTTTGCAGTTGTTAACAACGCTGAAACGCTTGATTTCCGGAGCGCAGGGGCAAAATCGCTTCCGGCAGTGTAATAAAAAAAGCCCCGCAGGTGAATCCACGCGGGGCGTAAAAGACTAAAAAATGCGCCACTCTCTGTGTTAGATCATGTTACCGGTAAAATAACAGCTTTGGGCCAGGCGATTATTTTACTCAAACTCGTTCCAGGAGCGGCCATCGCGGGTGATCATCGCCACAGACGCGACGGGTCCCCAGGTCCCGGCCTGATACGGTTTCGGCGCATCCTGATCGGCGGCCCAGGCTTCAGTAATGGAATCGACCCATTTCCACGCCTCTTCAACTTCGTCGCGGCGTACAAACAGCGCCTGAATACCGCGCATGGTTTCCAGCAGCAGACGCTCATAAGCATCGGCCAGGTGCGTCTGATTGAAGGTTTCGGAGTAGCTCAGATCCAGCTTGGTGGTCTGCAGGTTATGTTTGTGATCAAGTCCTGGCACTTTATTCAGGATCTGGATATCCACCCCTTCGTCCGGCTGCAGACGGATGGTCAGTTTGTTTTGCGGCAGCTCCTGCCAGGACTCTTTGAACAGGTTCAGTTCAGGGTTTTTGAAATAGACCACCACTTCAGAGCATTTGGCTGGCAGACGCTTACCAGTACGCAGATAGAACGGCACACCCGCCCAGCGCCAGTCATCGATATCCACGCGGATCGCGACAAAGGTTTCCGTATTACTGGTTTTGTTGGCGCCCTCTTCTTCCAGGTAGCCAGGGACTTTTTTACCCTGCGCAAACCCGGCCGTGTACTGCCCGCGCACGGTCTTCTCACGCACGTTTGAGCGATCGATGCGGCGAAGCGACTTCAGGACTTTCACTTTTGCGTCACGAATACTGTCAGCCGTCAGATCCGACGGAGGTGACATCGCAATCATACACAGGACCTGCAGCAGGTGGTTCTGGATCATGTCGCGCATCTGACCGGCCTGGTCAAAGTAACCCCAGCGACCTTCGATCCCTACCTCTTCCGCCACGGTGATTTCCACGTGGTCGATGGTGCGGTTGTCCCAGTTATTCACGAACAGGGAGTTTGCAAAACGCAGCGCCAGCAGGTTTAGTACTGTCTCTTTACCCAAATAGTGGTCGATACGGTATACCTGGCACTCTTCAAAGTATTCGCCCACCTGATCATTAATTTCACGCGAGGTTGCAAGGGATGTACCCAGCGGTTTTTCCATCACCACGCGAGCAGGTTTGGCATTCAGCTTCGCTTCGCCCAGACCTTTGCAAATGGCGCCGAAGGTGCTTGGCGGCATAGCGAAATAGTTAATGGTGACGCGGTTTTTCTGATCCAGCATGTCACCCAGCCCCTTAAACGCGCTTACGTCGTTTACGTCGAGGTTGCAGAAATCGAGGCGTCCGCTCAGCGTATCCCATAAACTTTCATCCACTTTCTCTTTCATGAAAGTCTCGAGCGCCTCGCGCACGATTTTGGTATAAGCGTCCTTGTCCCAGTCGGCGCGCCCTACACCCAGGATACGGGTATCCGGATGAAGTTGACCCGCTTTCTCCAGTTGATACAGGGAAGGCAGCAATTTACGGCGTGCAAGATCGCCTTTCGCGCCGAAAATGACCAGGTCACATGCCTGGGCTGTTTGCGTTACCGCCATGTCATTCTCCTCAGTTGGAAACCTGGTGCTTCTGCCAGGTATCGTTGTAATTTTATTACAATGCACTGTACTGCTTTTACGTCATTCCCGAAACCATTAGCGCTTAACCTCACGTGCGATACCGCGATTTTTCACGCGTCTGGCCCTTCTGGTTCGGCAATACATCCCAAAGCGTTGATTCTTTGAACTCACGGGCTGCGATAAAACCGGACATCGATCAAGTAATGAAAAAAAACAACAACATTTCGTGTCGACTGTTACCCTTTAGGTAAGTCACCCGGGTAATATCGGCTAAATCGAATGAAGATTTCATCGTTTTGAAATCGATTCTCTTCCCATGAGCGCCTTGTTAACCATGAACATGCTGGAAAAAATCCAGTTTCAACTGGAACACCTTAGCAAATCCGAGCGAAAAGTGGCCGACGTTATTCTCGCCTCGCCCGCTCAGGCGATTCACTCAAGCATCGCCGCTCTGGCGCTGGAATCAGGCGTCAGCGAACCGACGGTAAATCGATTCTGCCGCAGCCTGGAAACCCGCGGCTTCCCGGATTTTAAACTGCATCTGGCACAAAGTCTGGCAAATGGCACCCCCTATGTTAATCGCAATGTGGATGAAGACGACAGCGTTGATGCATACACGGCGAAAATATTTGAGTCGGCCATGGCAACGCTTGACCACGTTCGTCAGTCGCTGGATATGAGTGCGGTGAACCGGGCGGTTGATCTACTGACTCAGGCAAAACGCATCGCCTTCTTCGGCCTCGGCTCGTCTGCCGCCGTGGCGCACGACGCGATGAATAAATTTTTCCGTTTTAACGTCCCGGTTATTTATTCCGATGACATTGTGCTGCAACGCATGAGCTGTATGAATTGTGGCGAGGATGACGTCGTGGTCCTGATTTCCCATACGGGACGCACCAAAAGTCAGGTGGAACTGGCCCAACTGGCGCGTGAAAACGATGCCATGGTCATTGCCCTCACCACGGCAGGCACGCCGCTGGCGCGGGAAGCCACTCTGGCAATCACCCTTGACGTGCCGGAAGACACCGATATGTATATGCCGATGGTCTCCCGTCTGGCCCAGTTGACGGTCATAGACGTGCTGGCGACCGGTTTTACCCTGCGTCGGGGGGCAAAATTCAGAGATAACTTGAAGCGGGTCAAGGAAGCGCTGAAGGAATCGCGTTTTGATAAAGAATTGCTTATAAAGAGCGATATACCCTAATAACGAAGATGTACGACTTACGGCATTCGGTCCCCTCGCTGTTGCCTTGCCGCAGATGAAGACCGATTCATTGTTCACGCAACACCAAAGTTGTTTCAGTCAACGGAGTATTACATGTCCAGAAGGCTTCGCAGAACCAAGATAGTAACCACCTTAGGCCCGGCCACCGATCGCGATAATAACCTTGAAAAGATTATCGCCGCCGGTGCCAACGTGGTGCGTATGAACTTCTCTCACGGTACGCCAGAAGACCATAAATTACGCGCCGATAAAGTGCGGGAGATCGCGGCTAAACTTGGCCGTCATGTTGCCATCCTGGGTGACCTCCAGGGCCCAAAAATTCGCGTATCGACCTTCAAAGAGGGTAAAGTTTTCCTCAATATTGGTGATAAATTCCTGCTTGATGCCAACCTGAGCAAAGGTGAAGGCGATAAAGAGAAAGTTGGTATCGACTATAAAGGTTTGCCGGCTGACGTTGTTCCAGGTGATATCCTGCTGCTTGACGATGGACGCGTGCAGTTGAAGGTGCTGGAAGTGCAGGGAATGAAAGTCTTCACCGAAGTGACCGTCGGTGGCCCGCTTTCTAACAACAAAGGGATCAACAAACTCGGCGGCGGCCTCTCTGCCGAAGCGCTGACCGAAAAAGACAAAGCGGATATTGTCACCGCCGCACAGATTGGCGTTGACTACCTGGCCGTCTCCTTCCCGCGCTGCGGCGAAGATTTGAACTATGCCCGCCGCCTGGCTCGCGATGCAGGTTGCGATGCGAAAATTGTCGCCAAAGTTGAACGTGCTGAAGCGGTTTGCGATCAGGACGCGATGGATGATGTGATTCTGGCATCTGACGTGGTGATGGTCGCCCGTGGCGATCTGGGTGTGGAAATTGGCGATCCTGAACTGGTCGGCATCCAGAAAGCCCTGATCCGTCGTGCGCGCCAGCTGAACCGCTCGGTGATCACCGCGACCCAGATGATGGAGTCGATGATCACAAACCCAATGCCTACCCGTGCAGAAGTTATGGACGTGGCAAACGCCGTTCTCGACGGTACCGATGCGGTGATGCTGTCAGCGGAAACCGCGGCAGGTCAATATCCGGCGGAAACCGTTGCCGCGATGGCTCGCGTGTGCCTGGGCGCAGAGAAGATCCCCAGCATCAACGTCTCTAAACACCGTCTGGATATTCAGTTCGACAACGTGGAAGAGGCCATTGCGATGTCCGCAATGTATGCCGCTAACCACCTGAAGGGCGTTACGGCGATTATCACCATGACCGAATCTGGCCGTACCGCACTGATGACCTCGCGTATCAGTTCCGGTTTGCCCATTTTTGCCATGTCCCGTCACGAGCGTACGCTTAACCTGACCGCGCTGTATCGCGGCGTGACGCCAGTGCATTTCGACAGCACCAGCGATGGCGTTGCCGCAGCGCACGATGCCGTTAATCTGCTGCGCGACAAAGGCTATCTGGTGTCCGGTGATATCGTCATCGTCACCCAGGGCGACGTGATGAGCACCATCGGATCGACCAATACCACGCGTATCTTAACGGTCGAATAATAACGGCTAACTGTGCGATACCCTCTCCTCTTTCGGGAGAGGGTTACAGTAAGGTTTTTTTATTTCTTCGGGAAAAGCTCTTTACGCTGATACGGCTCTTTTTCGCCAGGCTTGCGCGTTTTAAGCAATTTCAGTATCCACGTGTACTGTTCGGTATGCGGCTCCACCAGCAGCTCCACCTCTTCGTTCATACGCCGCGCGATGGTATTATCATCTGCAGTAAGCAGATCGTCCATCGGCGGGCGAATCTCTATGCTCAGGCGATGCGTTTTGCCATCATAGACCGGAAAAAAGCGGGATCACGCGGGCGCGACACACTTTCATCAGACGGCCAATCGCAGGCAACGTCGCTTTGTAGGTGGCGAAGAAATCAACAAATTCGCTGTGTTCAGGACCGTGGTCTTGATCCGGCAGATAGTAGCCCCAGTAGCCCTGACGAACGGACTGAATAAAGGGTTTGATCCCGTCATTTCGGGCGTGTAAGCGTCCACCAAAGCGGCGACGCACGGTATTCCATACAAAGTCATAAATTTTGTTCCCCTGATTATGGAACATCGCCGCCATCTTCTGGCCCTGGGACGCCATGAGCATGGCGGGAATATCCACTCCCCAGCCGTGCGGAACCAGAAAAATGACGTTTTCATCATTGCGGCGCATCTCGTCAATAATGTCGAGACCTTTCCAGTCCACGCGGTTAAGGATCTTATCCGGCCCTTTCAGCGCCAGTTCAGCCATCATCGCCATTGCCTGCGGCGCGGTAGTGTACATCGCATCAATAATCGCTTCGCGCTCGGCGTCGCTCTTTTCGGGGAAGCAGTAATAGAGGTTAATTTGTGCGCGTCGCCGGGCGCTTTTGCCCAGTCGACCGGCCAGGCGGCCTAACTTCCCCAAAATGGGATCACGCACGGAGGCAGGCAGCAACGCGATACCGGAAAAAGCATACACGCCAAGCCAGGCGCCCCAGTGACGCGGGTGACGGAATGATTTTTCAAACTCAGGGATGTATTCAATATTGTTTTTTTTAGGTTCCATGCTGGTTCCAGGGTCTGGTGACGCAAAAATTTATTCAGATAGTGTAACGATGCAGGCGCCCACGTACAAAAGAAAAAGCCGGCGCATACGGACGCCGGCTTTTTAACAAAAGGAATGGCTTAGTCGAAACGCAGTTGCGGTATGACCTCTTTAACCTGCGCCAGATAATCGGTACGATCTTTACCGGTCAACCCTTCGGTACGCGGCAGTTTCGCCGTGAGCGGATTGACCGCCTGCTGGTTGATCCAGACTTCGTAGTGAAGGTGCGGCCCGGTCGAACGGCCGGTATTACCCGAGAGCGCAATACGATCGCCACGCTTCACTTTTTGGCCCGGCTTCACCAGCAGCTTACGCAGGTGCATATAGCGGGTGGTGTAGGTACGACCGTGACGGATTGCCACATAATACCCTGCCGCGCCGCTGCGTTTCGCGACGACCACTTCCCCGTCACCGACGGCCAGAACCGGCGTGCCCTGCGGCATCGCAAAATCAACGCCACGGTGTGGCGCAACGCGGCCGGTAACCGGGTTCAGACGACGCGGATTGAAGTTCGACGAAACACGGAACTGCTTGGCCGTAGGGAAGCGCAGGAAACCTTTCGCAAGCCCGGTACCGCTGCGGTCATAGAATTTGCCATCTTCCGCGCGAATAGCGTAATAGTCTTTGCCACCAGAACGTAGACGAACGCCAATCAGCTGGCTCTGCTCACGTTTACCGTCCAGCATTTCACGGGACATCAGCACGGAGAACTCATCGCCTTTCTTCAATTTGCGGAAGTCCATCTGCCACTGCATGGCTTTGATAACCGAGCTGATTTCCGCGCTGGTCAGGCCCGCGTCGCGCGCAGCAGAAACAAAACTTCCGCCAACGGTGCCCTTCATCACGCTATTTACCCAGTCGCCCTGCTGCAATTCACTGGTCATTTTAAAACCGTTTGCAGTGCGATCGTAAGTGCGCGTTTCGCGACGGGACATCTCCCAGGTCAGGCGCTGTAAATCGCCATCGGCAGTCAATGTCCAGGAGAGCTGTTGACCAATTTTAAGGTTACGCAGCTCTTTGTCCGCTGCCGCAAGCTTGCTGATATTGCCCATGTCGATTCCGTACTGGTTTAATACGCTACTCAGCGTATCGCCCGTAGAGACGACATATTCATGGATACCCGTTTCATTCTGGATTTTATCGTCCAGCTCATCCTGGGGAATGGCTTCATCTTCCTGAGCAGCCTGGTCGATAGGCTCACTGGCTTCGGGCAGCAAAGAACGGATTTCGCTCTTCTCAAGCTCGATTGTTTTAATGACAGGGGCAGAACTCGGATGGTAAACATAGGGTCGCCAGACGGCGACCGCTAAAGTGAGAACTGTAAGCGACCCCAGCATAACGCGATGGGGTCGAGGCAGATTGTTAAATGCCAGGGCGACAGAGCGGGCTATCTGTTGCACGTATTCACTTCCTCGTTAATCTCCTTTCAGGCAGCTCGCATACTGGTTCGCCAGTTGGCTGAGGAACTGCGAATAGCTCGCTTTGCTCAACTGGATATTCGTTCCTAGCGGGTCAAGGGTACCCATGCGCACGGATGTTCCCCTGGCCACGGCTTCTACGACCGCTGGCCTGAACTGTGGCTCAGCAAAAACGCAGGTCGCTTTTTGCTCAACCAACTGTGTTCTGATTTCATGTAAACGCTGCGCACCAGGCTGAATTTCCGGGTTAACGGTAAAGTGCCCCAGCGGGGTCAAGCCGTAATGTTTTTCGTAATAGCCGTAGGCGTCATGAAAAACGAAATACCCTTTTCCTTTCAACGGTGCGAGCTCGTTACCTACCTGCTTATCGGTTGCGGCGAGTTGTGCCTCAAAATCTTTCAGGTTGGCGTCAAGTTTGGCTCGACTTTCCGGCATAAGTTCCACTAATTTGTCGTGGATTGCAACCGCCGACAACCGCGCTATCTCTGGGGAGAGCCAAAGATGCAAGTTGTACTCGCCATGATGGTGATGGTCATCACCTTTTTTGCCGCCAGCCGTGTCGTGACCGTGCTCATCACCGTCGTTGTCAGCCCCTTTCATCAACAGGGGTTTAACATCTGACAGTTCGGCTATAGTTACCTTTTTCTCGGGCGGGACCTGTTTTGCCGACTTCTGCATAAACGCTTCCATCTCCGGACCAATCCAGACAAGTAAGTCCGCGTTTTTAATGCGTTTTACGTCAGACGGACGCAAAGAGTAGCCATGTTCTGAGGCGCCATCGGGCAGCAGAACCTGGGTCTCTGTGACGCCATCTGCAATGGCAGAAGCGATGAAGCCGAGCGGTTTTAGCGAAGCGACAACGGCAGCGTTAACATCTTGTGCTGTCGTTCCCCAAAGGGCAGCGGATAATGCTGCGAAAAGAAGCGTATTTTTCTGTAACATAATGCGACTAATCATCGTAACGTGTGGTTGAAATGTGATATTATAACATTCGTTGACTTCTGCAAGCTGAAAATGACATGACAACTTTAGTTTCTCTCGACAATATTTCGGTCTCTTTCGGCCAGCGCCGCATCCTCTCTGACGTGTCACTGGATCTGAAGCCCGGCAAAATTCTGACGCTGCTTGGTCCTAACGGTGCCGGTAAATCCACCCTGGTGCGGGTGGTACTGGGTCTGGTAGCACCTGATGAAGGGACGATCAAACGTCAGGAAAAACTGCGTATCGGCTATGTGCCGCAAAAATTACATCTTGATGCCACGCTGCCCCTAACCGTCAGCCGCTTTCTCCGTCTGCGCCCCGGCACGCGTAAAGCCGATATTCTGCCGGCATTAAAACGCGTCCAGGCGGGTCACCTGATGGACGCGCCGTTACAGAAACTCTCGGGCGGCGAAACCCAGCGCGTTTTACTCGCCCGTGCGCTCCTTAGCCATCCTCAACTGCTGGTGCTCGATGAACCCACACAGGGTGTGGATGTTAACGGGCAGGTTGCGCTGTATGACCTGATCGACCAGCTACGCCGGGAGCTAAGCTGCGCGGTACTGATGGTGTCCCATGACCTGCACCTGGTGATGGCGAAAACCGACGAAGTGCTTTGTCTGAACCATCACATCTGCTGTTCCGGCACCCCGGAAGTGGTGTCAATGCACCCGGAATTTATCTCTATGTTTGGCCATCGTGGCGCTGAACAGCTGGGCATCTATCGCCATAATCATAATCACCGCCATGATTCGCAGGGACGAATTGTCCTGCGTCGGGGAAATGGACACTCATGATTGAATTATTACTGCCCGGCTGGCTGGCCGGGATTATGCTCGCCTGCGCCGCAGGTCCTCTTGGCTCGTTCGTGGTGTGGCGCAGAATGTCCTATTTCGGTGATACCCTGGCCCATGCTTCACTGTTGGGCGTGGCCTTTGGCTTGTTGCTAAACGTAAACCCATTCTATGCGGTGATTGTGGTTACGCTGCTGCTAGCCGCCGGGCTGGTCTGGCTGGAAAAACGCCCTCACCTCGCCATCGATACGCTGCTTGGCATTATGGCGCACAGCGCCCTGTCGCTGGGCCTGGTGGTTGTGAGCCTGATGTCCAACATCCGCGTCGATCTCATGGCTTATCTCTTTGGCGACCTGTTAGCCGTGACGCCAGCCGATCTGATATCCATTGCCATCGGGGTGGTGGTGGTGCTCGCTATTTTGCTGTGGCAATGGCGGAATTTACTGGCGATGACCGTCAGCCCGGATCTGGCGTTTGTGGACGGCGTGAAGCTGCAGCGGGTGAAGCTCCTGCTGATGCTGGTCACGGCGTTAACCATCGGCGTGGCGATGAAATTTGTGGGGGCGCTGATTATTACATCATTACTGATCATTCCTGCCGCGACGGCACGTCGTTTCGCACGGACACCGGAGCAGATGGCGGGAATTGCGGTCGGGATTGGGATGATTGCCGTTACCGGCGGGCTAACCTTCTCGGCGTGCTATGACACACCGGCAGGTCCATCCGTCGTGCTTTGCGCTGCACTGCTGTTTATTTTCAGTATGTTGAAAAAACAACCGAATGCCTAAATGAGCGATTACCACCACCATGGGGGTTGCGCTTCATGTGCTGTGATTCACCTCATGGCGGGACTTACACCCGCATGAGTGCGCCCATAACGGGCGCACACGTAAATAAGCACCGATGAAATCATCGGTGCTTATTTATTATTTGCTACAAGTTGCTAAATACAATTTGGCGCCAGGCACGTTTTTACCGCCTTCAATATCAAGACACTTGACAACACCATCGGAATCAAGTTTTTTCATCTGTCCGTTAACATGGTCCCAATTACCCTCAAATTGATTATATTCGCGAATATAAATTTTACCGTTTAATGGTGAGTAACTATAATCTGGATGTGCATCCAGTCGCAATGCCCCATTCACAGCGAAAGTGACCTCACGAATATTCTGCGTACCTGGATTAGAACCACATACTTGCATCGTTGCCTGCTCGAAAGCAACACCAGTCATACATAATTTTTGTCCGTTACTGGTATTTTCAAGTTTTTCATTTACCATATTCCATTTCTGGGTTTCGGAAATAGCGGCATTCGCTACGCCAGATATAGCCGCCATCGTCAGAGCGGCAATAGATAGAACTGTCATTGGTTTCATTTTAATACTCCTCATGTGTTAGTGAAATTATTTTATAGCATGAGTAGTGCGCCAGAAATTCATCACAAATGAGCGAGTTATATAAAATGATATTGATGATAAATCTGATGAGACAATAATTGGTCAGCGTCGCAGGCGGAATTTAACATCCCGCCAGCTCATCATTACGGCATCTCTGGCGGCATGATGCCGAAATGATTCCACGCACGCACTGTCGCCATACGTCCACGCGGGGTACGTTGTAGAAAACCTTGCTGAATCAAATAGGGTTCCAGCACATCCTCAATGGTTTCACGCTCTTCGCCGATCGCCGCTGCCAGGTTATCCAGCCCTACCGGACCGCCGAAGAATTTATCCAGTAATGCCAGCAGAAGCTTACGGTCCATGTAATCAAAGCCCTCTGCATCGACGTTCAGCATATCCAGCGCCTGGGCGGCAATCTCTAACGAGATGGTGCCATCGTGCTTCACTTCGGCAAAGTCACGGACGCGGCGTAGCAGACGGTTAGCTATACGCGGGGTACCACGGGAACGCTTTGCCACTTCAAACGCCCCTTCGTCACTCATCTCAAGCCCCATGTAGCGTGCGCTGCGACCGACAATATGTTGAAGATCCGCCACCTGATAAAACTCCAGACGCTGCACTATCCCAAAGCGGTCGCGCAGAGGCGAAGTCAGCGACCCGGCACGCGTGGTGGCGCCAATCAGGGTAAACGGCGGCAGATCGATCTTAATAGAGCGGGCAGCCGGGCCTTCGCCAATCATGATATCCAGCTGATAGTCTTCCATCGCCGGGTAGAGTACCTCTTCCACGACCGGTGACAGACGATGGATCTCATCGATAAACAGCACATCATGCGGTTCAAGATTGGTCAGCATCGCCGCCAGGTCACCGGCCTTTTCCAGTACCGGGCCAGAGGTGGTTCGCAGGTTGACGCCCATTTCATTGGCAACAATGTTCGCCAGCGTCGTTTTTCCTAAGCCCGGGGGGCCGAAAATCAACAGGTGATCGAGGGCATCGCCGCGCAGTTTTGCCGCCTGGATGAAAATCTCCATCTGGGAACGCAACCTGCGGCTGGCCGATATACTCATCAAGCAATTTCGGGCGGATCGCACGGTCCACCACATCATCTGCCTGAATATTGCCTGCCGAAACCAGGCGGTCTGCTTCAATCATCCTTTACCTCACAATGCAGCGCGTAGCGCTTCACGAATCAGGGTTTCACTGCTGGCACCCGCTTTGGCAACTTTGCTCACCATACGGCTGGCCTCCTGAGGTTTATAGCCCAGGGCCACCAGTGCGGCAACCGCTTCCTGTTCGGCGTCTTCCGCCTCTGGCGCACCCGGGGAGGTCAGCACCAGATCGGCTGCTGGGGTAAACAGATCGCCATGCAGACCCTTAAAGCGATCTTTCATTTCGACAATCAAACGCTCGGCCGTTTTCTTGCCAATGCCCGGCAGTTTAATCAGCGCAGCCGGATCTTCGCGCTCAACGGCGTTGACGAACTGCGGCGCAGACATGCCGGACAGAATGGCCAGCGCCAGTTTTGGCCCTACGCCGTTAGTTTTAATCAACTCCCGGAACAGGGTGCGCTCCTGTTTGTTATTGAAGCCGTACAGCAACTGGGCATCTTCCCGCACCACGAACTGGGTGAAAACAGTCGCCTCTTTTCCCGCGTCCGGGAGTTCATAGAAGCAGGTCATTGGCATATGGACTTCATAGCCCACCCCCCCCACTTCCAGCAGCACTAACGGGGGTTGTTTTTCAATGATGATGCCTCTGAGTCTGCCTATCACATGACGCTCCTGCGTTCTGAAGAATTTGACTTCCGACATAATAAAAAAAGGCTGGATAAACATCCAGCCTGATTTGTGATTATCGTAACCTGCCTCGCGCCAGATTGAGCCGCGACTCGCTCATTTGCATCGCGTTCTGACTAACATGACAGTGGGTTATGGCAATGGCCAGCGCATCGGCGGCATCGGCCTGCGGGTTGGCCGCAAGCTTAAGCAGCGTACGCACCATGTGCTGCACCTGGCTTTTCTCGGCGCTGCCGATCCCCACCACCGTCTGCTTAACCTGTCGCGCCGCATATTCGAATACCGGCAGTTTCTGGTTCACGGCGGCAACAATCGCCACGCCGCGCGCCTGACCGAGTTTCAATGCAGAATCAGCGTTCTTCGCCATAAAGACCTGCTCAATGGCAAAATAATCAGGCTGAAACTGGGTGATTATCTCCGACACGCCCGCATAAATAAGCTTCAGGCGCGAGGGCAAATCGTCAACTTTAGTGCGGATACAGCCACTGCCGAGGTAGGTTAACTGGCGCCCCACCTGACGGATAACGCCATAACCGGTGACGCGTGAGCCGGGGTCAATCCCGAGGATAATCGACATCACGCATCTCCCGTAAACGGTTCAGGCAGGCGCATTACAGCGTCGCTGCAACCTCGTCAGAGATCTCACCGTTGTGGTACACTTCCTGTACGTCGTCGCAATCTTCGAGCATGTCGATCAGACGCAGCAGTTTCGGTGCGGTTTCCGCATCCATATCGGCTTTGGTAGACGGGATCATCGACACTTCAGCGTTATCCGCCTTCAGGCCAGCCGCTTCCAGCGCATCACGCACGGCCCCCATCTCTTCCCACGCGGTATAGACGTCAATAGCGCCGTCGTCGAAGGTCACTACGTCTTCCGCACCCGCTTCCAGCGCCGCTTCCATGATGACATCTTCGTCGCCTTTCTCAAACGAGATGACGCCTTTTTTACTGAACAGGTAAGCTACCGAGCCATCAGTCCCCAGGTTGCCACCGGTTTTGGTGAACGCATGGCGCACTTCAGCTACGGTACGGTTACGGTTGTCTGACAGGCACTCAACCATTACCGCCGTACCGCCAGGGCCGTACCCTTCATAAATGATGGTTTCCATGTTCGCGTCTTCATCGCCACCCACGCCACGTGCGATAGCACGGTTGAGGGTGTCACGCGTCATGTTGTTAGACAACGCTTTATCAATTGCCGCACGCAGACGCGGGTTAGAACCCGCATCGCCGCCGCCCAGACGTGCTGCTGTTACCAGTTCACGAATGATTTTGGTAAAGATCTTACCGCGTTTGGCATCCTGTGCCGCTTTGCGGTGTTTGGTGTTGGCCCACTTACTATGACCTGCCATATGAAATTTCCTCAAAGAGCGCGCCTTTTCAGGCAGCATTAATTACAAATTCTTCAATCGCCTGCCGGTTGCTCCACGACTTGGTCAGCGCGGCGGCATCCGCCGCATCTACCCAGCGGTAGGTCAGGTGTTCGGTGAACACCACCTCTCGTTCGTGGGGGAGCGCGAGACAGAACCAGGATTCCGTATTGCGCGCAATACCCGGCGCATAGCGATGACGTAAATGGTTAAAAATTTCAAACTCCACCGTGCGCTGGCAGTCCTTCAGGGTCAGTTGCTCACAGGCAACATCTATAGTGACCTCTTCCTTTACTTCACGCGCGGCGGCCTGCGGCGCGGTTTCCCCCTCTTCCAGGCTGCCGGTAACCGACTGCCAGAAATCAGGATCGTCGCGCCGCTGTAACATCAGCACCCGCTTCGTGTCCTGGGCGTAAATCACAACTAAGACAGAAACGGGACGCTTATATGCCATATCAGTTTTTCTCTTCCTTTTTCACCACCTCAATGCCCAGCTCGGCCAGAGAGGCCGGGTTTGCAAAGCTTGGCGCTTCGGTCATCAGACACGCTGCGGCGGTGGTTTTCGGGAAAGCGATCACATCGCGAATGTTGTCGGTGCCGGTCAGCAGCATGGTCAGACGATCAAGACCAAATGCCAGACCCGCGTGCGGCGGCGTACCGTATTTCAGCGCATCCAGCAGGAAGCCGAACTTCTCGCGTTGCTCTTGCTCGTTAATACCCAGAATGCCGAACACGGCCTGCTGCATTTCACCGCTGTGAATACGTACGGATCCCCCACCCACTTCATAGCCGTTAATGACCATATCGTAGGCGTTGGCTACAGCCTCTTCTGGCGCCGCTTTAAGCTCTGCCGCGCTCATCTCTTTCGGCGAGGTGAACGGGTGGTGCATTGCGGTCAGGCCGCCTTCACCGTCGTCTTCAAACATGGGGAAGTCGATAACCCACAGCGGTGCCCATAAGGTTTCGTCGGTCAGGTTCAGGTCTTTGCCGAGCTTCAGACGCAGCGCGCCCATGGCGTCAGCGACGACTTTTTTATTGTCTGCGCCGAAGAAAATCATGTCGCCGTCCTGGGCGCCGGTGCGCACAAGGATCGCTTCCACGATCTCTGCGTTCAGGAATTTCGCCACCGGGCTGGTGATCCCTTCCAGGCCTTTCGCGCGTTCGGTCACCTTAATATAGGCCAGACCTTTCGCGCCGTAGATTTTAATGAAGTTACCGTAGTCGTCGATCTGCTTACGGCTCAGGGCCGCGCCGCCCGGTACACGCAGCGCAGCTACGCGGCCTTTGGCATCGTTAGCCGGGCCGGCAAATACCGCAAATTCAACGGATTTCACCAGATCGGCAACGTCGACCAGTTCCATTGGGTTACGCAGGTCTGGTTTATCAGAGCCGTAGCGACGCTCGGCTTCGGTGAAGGTCATGACCGGGAAATCGCCCAGCTCAACGCCATTCACGTCGTTCCACAGGCCGCGCACCAGCGCTTCCATCACTTCACGCACCTGTTCGGCGCTCATGAAGGAAGTTTCCACGTCGATCTGGGTAAATTCTGGCTGACGGTCAGCGCGCAGATCCTCGTCGCGGAAGCACTTCACTATCTGATAATAGCGATCGAAGCCGGACATCATCAGCAGCTGTTTGAACAGCTGAGGAGACTGCGGCAGCGCGTAGAATTTGCCTTTGTGCACGCGGGAGGGAACCAGGTAATCGCGTGCGCCTTCAGGGGTGGCTTTAGTCAGCATCGGGGTTTCGATATCAAGGAAACCGTGGTCATCCATAAAGCGACGCACCAGGCTCGTTATCCTCGCGCGGGTTTTCAGGCGCTGGGCCATCTCCGGGCGACGCAGATCCAGGTAGCGGTATTTCAGACGCGCTTCTTCGGTGTTGACGTGGTTGGAGTCCAGCGGCAGCGCTTCAGCACGGTTAATAATAACCAGATCGGATGCCAGCACCTCAACTGCGCCGGTCGCCATGTCGGCGTTAACGTTTTTCTCGTCACGCGCACGTACGGTGCCAGTGACCTGAATGCAGAACTCATTACGCAATTCAGCAGCCAGTTTCAACGCCTCTGCGCGATCTGGATCGAAAAACACCTGCACGATACCTTCGCGGTCGCGCATATCGATGAAGATAAGGCTGCCAAGGTCACGACGACGGTTGACCCAACCACACAGGGTGACCTGCTGCCCAACGTGGGACTGACGCAGCTGCCCGCAATATTCTGTACGCATGAGATATCCCTTAATTAGCCGCAGGCTGAGTGTCGCCTGTTTTCAGGCTTCGTGTCGCAGCTATAACTGTATGTCACAATTGGATGAAAAAAGGCGGCTATTATACTGGATATTCCGCCGAACGATAAGAGCGAAGCATGGTATGACGGCCGTTTGCTGTACGCTTATTGCTTATTCTCACAAAAATTAACAAAATTATCCGCCCGATAACAGGCAGGATCATCGTAAGGTGTAACCCAGACCGTTTATTTGACTGGAGTAACGATGTTTATACTTGATGCTAGCAAAACTGCGCTTGTAGTGATTGATTTACAGGAGGGTATTCTTCCTTTTGCTGGCGGTCCCCACACCGCTGATGATGTGGTGAGCCGCACTGCCCGCCTGGCAGAAAAATGCCGCGCTAAAGGCACGCCGGTGATCATGGTTCGCGTCGGCTGGTCCGCAGATTTCGCCGAAGCATTAAAACAGCCCGTCGACGCCCAGGCGGCGGCACACGCTCTGCCGGAGAACTGGTGGAGTTATCCGGTCTCGCTTGGCAAACAAGACAGCGATATTGAAGTGACCAAACGCCAGTGGGGGGCATTCTACGGCACCGATCTGGAGCTGCAACTGCGCCGTCGCGGTATTGACACCATCGTTCTGTGCGGGATCTCCACCAACATCGGCGTGGAATCCACCGCCCGTAACGCCTGGGAGCTGGGCTTTAACCTGGTGGTAGTGGAAGATGCGTGCAGCGCAGGTTCCAGTGAAGAACACCAGGGCAGCATGACCCACATCTTCCCGCGCATCGGCCGCGTGCGCAGTACGGATGAGATTCTAAACGCCCTATGATATACGTGGGCCTGCCCCAATGGTCGCACCCGAAATGGGTGCGCCTGGGTATTACCAGCCTTGAAGAGTATGCCCGACACTTTAACTGTGTAGAGGGCAACACCACGCTCTACGCCCTTCCCCGAGCAGAAATCGTTACGCGCTGGCGCGAACAAACCACCGATGACTTCCGCTTCTGCTTCAAATTTCCGGCGACGATTTCCCACACGGCGGCACTGCGTCACTGTGGCGATTTGACTGAGGAATTTTTTGCTCGGATGTCGCCCCTGGCACACCGGATCGGCCAGTACTGGCTACAGTTACCCGCCGCCTTCGGCCCACGCGACCTGCCTGCGCTCTGGCCATTCCTTGATGCCCTACCCCGGGAATTTACCTACGGCGTAGAAGTCAGGCATGGTGACTTTTTTGCTAAAGGCGAAGCAGAGAAAGCGCTGAACCGCGGCCTGCTCGAGCGCGCGATTAACCGGGTGATCCTCGACAGTCGCCCCGTTCATGGCGCTATAGCGCATAACGCCGCCATCATTGAGGCGCAGAGCAAGAAACCGAAGGTGCCGGTTCATGCCATTGTGACCGCCAAAAATCCGATGGTGCGCTTCATCGGCAGCGATAACATGCAGCAAAATCGGGAGATGTTCGCTGTCTGGCTGCAAACGTTGGCGAAATGGGAGTCAACCACCACTCCCTATCTCTTTTTACATACTCCCGACATCGCTCAGGCCCCCGAACTGGTCGATGCTCTCTGGCAGGCCTTGCAGGCCGTGGTTCCGTCTGTCGGCGCCGCCCCATCAATCCCACAACAATCTTCTCTTTTCTGATATCTCGCCCTATCATAGAGATGTGCCATCTGCCAAAACAGGGAGTTTGTATGGTCAGCGCGCTGTATGCGGTATTAGGTGCATTACTGCTGATTAAGTTTTCATTTGATGTTGTGCGCCTGAGAATGCAGTACCGCGTTTCCTATGGCGACGGTGGCTTTTCCGAGCTGCAAAGCGCTATCCGCATTCACGGTAATGCGGTTGAATACATTCCTGTCGCGCTCATTTTGCTGCTGTTTATGGAGATGGATGGCGCAGAAACCTGGATGGTGCACCTCTGTGGCCTGCTTCTGATCGCGGGCCGGTTAATGCACTATTACGGCTTTCATCACCGCCTGTTTCGCTGGCGTCGCTCCGGCATGAGCGCCACCTGGTCTGCGCTTTTGCTAATGGTGCTGGCGAACCTGTGGTATATGCCGTGGGAGTTGGTTTTCTCCTTCCATTAGCGCACAATACGCCACTTTATTTTTCCCGGATTTTTACGTTATGTCAGATCGCGACACGCTTTTTTCCGCGCCAATCGCCAGCCTGGGCGACTGGACCTTTGATGAACGGGTAGCCGAAGTCTTCCCGGATATGATCCAGCGTTCTGTTCCCGGTTATTCCAACATTATCTCTATGATCGGCATGCTGGCGGAGCGCTTTGTTCAACCCGGCACGCAGGTGTATGACCTGGGCTGTTCACTTGGTGCGGCAACGCTGTCGGTGCGTCGTAACATTCATCATGATGGCTGCAACATCGTTGCGGTGGATAACTCCCCGGCCATGGTCGAACGCTGCCGCCGCCACATAGACGCGTATAAAGCGCCGACGCCGGTTGAAGTTGTTGAAGGCGATATCCGTAATATCGACATCAAAAACGCCTCAATGGTGGTACTGAATTTTACCCTGCAGTTCCTGGAACCTGTAGATCGTCAGCGATTGCTGGATAAAATTTATAAAGGTCTCAACCCGGGCGGCGCGCTGGTGTTATCTGAAAAGTTTAGCTTTGAAGATGCCAGGGTGGGTGAGCTGCTGTTTAATATGCACCACGATTTCAAACGTGCGAACGGCTATAGCGAGCTGGAGATCAGCCAAAAACGCAGCATGCTTGAAAACGTGATGTTGACGGACTCCGTAGAAGTGCATAAAGCGCGCCTGCGTCAATCCGGGTTCCAGCACAGCGAACTGTGGTTCCAGTGCTTCAACTTTGGCTCCCTGGTGGCGCTGAAAGCTGAGGATGCGCAATGATTGAGTTCAGCAATTTTTATCAGCTGATTGCGAAAAATCATCTCTCCCACTGGCTCGAAACGCTGCCTGCGCAGATCGCCACCTGGCAACGGGATCAGCAGCATGGTTTGTTAAAACAGTGGTCAAATGCGGTGGAGTTCCTGCCCGAACAATCGCCTTATCGCCTGGATCTGCTGCACAGCGTAACGGCGCAGAGTGAGACTCCACTTTCTGCAGGCCAGACAAACCGCATTGAGACGCTGCTGCGTAACCTGATGCCGTGGCGGAAAGGTCCGTTTTCGCTGTACGGGGTGGATATCAACACCGAATGGCGCTCCGACTGGAAATGGGATCGCGTTCTGCCACATCTCTCCGATCTCACCGGGCGGACTGTTCTGGACGTTGGCTGCGGCAGCGGCTATCACATGTGGCGCATGATTGGCGCCGGTGCGCATCTGGCGGTGGGTATTGACCCGATGCAGCTGTTCCTCTGTCAGTTTGAAGCGGTACGAAAATTACTCGGCAACGATCGGCGCGCGCACCTGCTGCCGCTGGGCATTGAGCAACTGCCCGCGTTAAAATCTTTTGATACGGTGTTCTCAATGGGCGTGCTGTACCACCGTCGCTCCCCGCTGGAGCATCTGTGGCAACTGAAAGATCAGTTGGTCAGCGGCGGTGAACTGGTGCTGGAAACTCTGGTAATCGAAGGCGATGAGAATGCTGTTCTGGTGCCTGGCGATCGCTACGCGCAGATGCGTAACGTGTTCTTCATCCCTTCCGCGCTGGCGCTGAAAAATTGGCTGGCGAAGTGCGGGTTTGTGGATGTGCGTATTGCGGACGTGTGCGTAACCTCGACGGAAGAACAACGTCGCACCGACTGGATGATCACCGAATCACTGGAGCAGTTCCTCGATCCGGCCGACCACAGCAAAACCATCGAAGGCTATCCGGCGCCGATGCGTGCGGTGTTGATCGCCACGAAGCCGTAGTTTCCCCTCAGCCCTATGGGGGAAGGTTAGGGAGAGGGGAATAAAAAAAGGCCCCTGTTGAAATTGCAGGGGCCTGGTACAAGCAAGCATCATATTGGGCGACATGATGCGCGGTAAAATCGGTACGTTGCTACACGTGGTAATGCTCAATCATCGATTTCATTACCGCAACCGACTCTCCATCTACACCGTAGCGTGAGTACTCATCCGCTTTGGCATCCGTCGACATTGACAACCCTGTATTGCGATAACGCATGGGTGAAGGTATCCATTGTCCCGCAGAGCTGTGGAGCTCCTCTACCCCGGCGTTTAAAAACAGTTCCAGATTGCTGGCGCGTACTCCTGCGCCTGCCATAACTTTTATGGCACCGGAATGTGCTTTTAGTTCCATAATTATTTGCAGACCTTTTTCAGCGCAGGGCTGTTGACCCGATGTCAGGATGCGCGCCACGCCAAGTTCCATAAGCATATCAACAGCCTGAAAAGGATTTCTGCACATATCAAAGGCGCGATGAAACGTTACGTCCATCCCTTTTGCCGCGTGCATTACCTGACACATACGTGGCAAATCGACATTGCCGTCCTCATCAAGTAAGCCGATGACCAGACCGGGAAAACCGAGCGCCCCAACACGGGCGATATCCTCAAGCATGGCGCTGAACTCGCCGGCCGTGTAGCAAAAATCACCGCCGCGGGGACGAATAATCGGGTGTACAGGCACGGTGACGGCCTCCCGAGCAGATTTCAGCACTCCATACGAGGGCGTAAGCCCGCCTTCTTTCGGTGCCGCACACAGTTCGATACGGTCAGCCCCTCGCTGTTGCGCCGTCACGGCACACTCCACGCTGTAACAACAAATCTCCAGCAGCGCCATCACATCCTCCTTCAATCGACTTAATGAACCATCATGACACGCTAACCGCTCGCCTGCTTCGCGCGCCGTCACAACGCTTACGCTTCACTGGCCACGATCTGTTCGATTGTCCATGGATGAAATTTCACCGTCACCTGCCCATCAGTCACGGCCAGCGTCGGGTTAGGCAACCGTTCACGTTCACCTTTCGGCGAACTTGTTTTCACAAAAATGCCGGGCTTGCTCAATCCTTCGTCGGATAACAGCGCCAGCGCGCGGGCATTCAGGGTTTCTGGCTCGCCCGGCAGCACGATCTCAATATGTTCCCAGCCTTCATGGGGGTAGCGTTTTTCCCCCGGCCACGGCAGTTCGACAATGGTGAACTGCCAGTGGGCGACGCAGACCGGTTCATGTAATTTAAACAGGCAAATAGGTCGCCCGTTAATGATATTTTCTGAAAGCAGCACACCGCACTGTTCAAAGCCTTGACGCCAGCGCTCGGCCGTGGAATTTTGATGGCAGCGCAAGGAGATGTGATCGGCCTCATGCGGCGCGATATCCAGACCGAGACGGGTGGCAAGTTCGGTGAACGCTCGGGTGAAGCGCGGTAAATCTGCGGAAAGATCATGCAATTCGTTAATGGAGCGCCAGTTCGCCATGTTTAGCCTCTTATCGTGTCGCCAGGCCGCTAATTTACTCTGTTGGCCCCTTTCAACCAACCGCAGAATGGCGGTTTTTGCTACTGCATGATTATGCATCCCTTCTTCGCCTGGATTCTGAGCAATCTTCCCGGCCCGCAATGCTGACGCCAGGAGGCATTTGCAGTATACTCCCGCCCTAAATTCTTTAACTGGTGCGGGCAGTTGTCAGCCCGTATCGAAAACGTAAGGTATCCAGGTGAATATTCAGGCTCTTCTCATTGAAAAAGTCAGTCAGGCACTGATTGCCGCAGGTGCGCCTGCGGATTGCGAACCGCAGGTTCGTCAATCAGCGAAAGTACAGTTTGGCGACTATCAGGCTAATGGCGTGATGGCAGTAGCGAAAAAACTGGGCATGCCGCCGCGACAACTGGCTGAGCAGGTACTGACGCATCTGGACCTCACCGGCATTGCCAGTAAAACTGAAATCGCCGGTCCGGGCTTCATCAATATTTTCCTGGAGCCTGCGTTCCTGGCAAGCCACGTTGACGCCGCGCTGAAGTCTGACCGCCTGGGCGTTTCTCAGCCAGAAGCCCAAACCGTAGTCATTGATTACTCAGCCCCTAACGTAGCGAAAGAGATGCACGTAGGCCATCTGCGTTCCACCATCATCGGGGATGCGTCTGTTCGCACACTGGAATTTCTCGGACATAAGGTGATCCGCGCTAACCACGTGGGTGACTGGGGTACGCAGTTCGGTATGCTGATTGCTTACCTGGAAAAACAGCAGCAGGAAAACGCGGGCGAAATGGCGCTGGCGGACCTGGAAGGTTTTTACCGCGAAGCGAAAAAGCATTACGACGAAGATGACGTTTTTGCCGAGCGCGCACGCAGCTACGTGGTAAAACTGCAGGGCGGCGACAGGTACTTCCTGGAAATGTGGCGCAAGCTGGTCGACATTACCATGTCCCAGAACCAGTTGACCTATAACCGTCTTAACGTCACCCTCACCCGCGACGACGTTATGGGTGAAAGCCTGTACAACCCAATGTTGCCGGGCATTGTGGCAGACCTGAAAGCTAAAGGTCTGGCGGTAGAGAGCGAAGGTGCAACGGTGGTGTTTCTTGATGAATACAAAAACAAGGAAGGCGAACCGATGGGCGTGATCATCCAGAAAAAGGATGGCGGCTATCTCTACACCACTACCGATATCGCCTGTGCGAAATATCGCTTCGAGACCCTGCATGCTGACCGCGTGCTCTATTACATCGACTCCCGTCAGCACCAGCACCTGATGCAGGCATGGACCATTGTACGTAAAGCTGGCTATGTACCGGATTCCGTGCCGCTGGAACACCATATGTTCGGGATGATGCTGGGGAAAGATGGTAAACCGTTCAAAACCCGTGCGGGCGGTACCGTGAAGCTTTCTGATCTGCTGGACGAAGCGCTGGAACGCGCCCGTCGTCTGGTCGCAGAGAAGAACCCGGATATGCCAGCCGACGAACTGGAAAAACTGGCCAACGCCGTGGGGATCGGCGCGGTGAAATATGCCGACCTCTCCAAAAGCCGTACGACCGATTACATCTTCGACTGGGACAACATGCTGGCGTTTGAAGGCAATACCGCGCCTTACATGCAGTATGCCTACACCCGCGTGCTCTCCGTGTTCCGTAAAGCGAATATCGACGAAAGCGTGCTGGCGAATGCGGCCGTAACCCTAACTGAAGATCGTGAAGCCCAGCTGGCGGCGCGTTTGCTGCAGTTTGAAGAGACACTGACGGTAGTCGCGCGTGACGGTACACCACATGTGATGTGTGCTTACCTGTACGATTTGGCGGGTCTGTTCTCTGTCTTCTACGAGCATTGCCCAATTTTGTCTGCGCAAAGCGAGGCGGTACGCAATAGCCGCCTGAAGCTGGCGCAACTGACGGCCAGGACCCTGAAGCTGGGTCTGGATACCCTGGGTATCGAAACCGTAGAACGGATGTAATAAAAAGTCCGCCTCACTGAGGCGGACAGCCTTCCTAAAACGCGTGTTACTCTGCTAGCAGAACTTCATAATCCTCTACGTCCCACTCTTTACCCTGGTAGCTAATGCTGCAGCCCTTTCTCAGATGCGTGCCTGCCTTACCGATAAACAATCCGTTCGGGAATTTTGCGCGCGCAACATAGAGTAATCTGCCGTCGGCTTCGCGCCCCGCCTGCATTGCGTTATGGGGAATATCGCGACCGTTGACCCGAACCCATTTTACTGGCCCGACGTATAACTCGAACTCACGACAAACATGCTCTTCACCGTCGTATGGAATATGGGCGCCAAATCCATAGACCAGCTTGCCCGGATGAACACCTCCATTGTATTTTGCACGGATAATAAATAATGGAATAGGTTTGCTGGTGCCAGGCGCTTTATTTTCATAACCTGCAACCGGAGAATCCAGAGCAATACAAACGTCAGTAGATGATTTCCACATGATAACATTCCTTATTAGACTGCGATTTTACTCAGGCAAACGACAATCGTTAGATATCCGAAATAGAATGAACAGAAATTTCATTCTCCAGATTTTGATAAATAACGACTTTAGTAAGTGTTGTCTGCGCACCAGGATAGACAAGGCGCTTCGTTGCAATAAAGATATGCAACTGCCCTGCCACGAGCTGATTCCCCACGTAAAGCAAAGGGAAACACTCAATGCCAACGGTGTCAGCGAAAGCGCGTTCAAAAATACCTGACTGCTCCGCAGACATCTTTTCAGCTTGCTTATTTACGGCTGGGTTAATATTAATACCGCCCGGAATATCATTCATATTACCTCTCCCTGTATATACTTAAGAATTATCTTAACGCGGTCTAAAAATACGAAATAAGCGTGTAATATTATGTGCTCAGCATCACATTTTTATCTCTATTACAAAATTAACCCTTAAATACATTCACAAGATAAATATACTATGGGGAATCATTCCCTGAATAACTAAAAAAAAAGCCTCTATGAAAGAGGCTTTAAATTTGAAATTTTAGGTCACTCAGAAATATTTGCGTAGATACTCCGTCAAACACAGGATCGCCATCGCCTGACCATAGGGCATCGAGGTGAGCGGGATCTGGCGATAAAACGCCAGATTACTTCCCATCCCTGTACCGAACGACGTTTGCAACAACTCCCCTTCCGCCGAGATGTTTTTCACAATACCGCGAATCGCTTTATCGGCAACGTGTGCATACGCTTCCCCAACATAGCGCTTGCGTACCGCTTTCAGAATACCGTATGCAAATCCGGCGGTTGCCGACGCTTCCAGATAAGAGTTCGGATCGTCAAGCAGGGTATGCCACAGGCCGCTCTCATCCTGACATTTTGCGAGGGCCGCAATCTGTGCATTGAGCACCTGCACCAGATAGCGCCGCACGGCGTTATTTTCCGGCAGATCGACCAGCTCCAGGAAGTCCGGGATCACAATAGTCAGCCAGCTATTGCCGCGCGCCCAGCGGGCATTGGCAAAGTTGTGATTGCCCTCGTAGTTCCAGCCGTGGAACCACAGCCCTGTTTCACGGTCCATCAGGTTTTGGACATGCAGCAGGAACTGATAAACGGCTTCCTCAATGTATTCGGGCTTGTTCAACAGCTTGCCAATTTTGGCGAGCGGCAGCACTGTCATCATCAGCGTATCGTCCCACATCTGCTGATGGTTCTCTTCCGCCAGAGTAATATGCTGCATGCCGCCGTGATCGGTCCGCGGCATCTCGACCATCGCCCACTCAGCCCAACTCTCCAGCCACGGCAGCCAGGCGGGGTTTTTGGTTTCTTCGTAACGACAGGCGAGCGTCAGAAACGGAGACATCGTATTGACGTTTTTGGTGGTCGCGCCTTCGGTAAAACGATCGGCGAACCAGTTATCAATAATGTCTCGCATGCCCTCGTCGCCGGTCTGGCAATAATACTGCCAGATGCCGTATAAACCGACGCCATGCGTCCACTCCCATCCGGCCCAGCCCTTGGTGTCGATCACCCGTCCGTCGTCCAGCCGCAGCAAAAATTCACCCGTTTTGTCGTGAATGTTGACCAGGTTATGCGTCACCTTCTGAATCAGCGATTTAAGCTCATCCCTGGCGATAAAGCGCTCCGGCTGACGCAGTAACGGGCTATGTTTGACAGGCCAAACTTTCATAATCTTAACCTCTGTTGTATGTCGAATTCAGTACCGCCGGTTCCTTCAGCGAAGGCGCCGCGGGTTTATTGCGATTGAGATAACCAATGTTGTTATTGCCCCACAGCGACGCATACGGCATACCGGCCAGCATTTCGACGGTTGCGCGGGCCTGCGGCGTCGCACTTTCTGGAATGGCGCGGCCAGACTCACGCATTTTTGCCGTCTCTTCACGCAGCGTACTGTGGGTTTGTAGATTGAGTTTGAAACGCAGGGAGACCAGGAAACCACAGAACAATACCGCTATAGTGCCTACGCTCAGGATCAGCAGAATGGTGTGGCTCACCTCTGCGGGCTGAATTTTTTGACCGCTCACAAAGCCGGACAACTGCATCACAATCCCCACCAACATCACCGCCCCCGCCTGAGAGGCTTTACGCGTCAGGGTCATGATGCCAGCAAAGATCCCTTCGCGGCGCTGGCCGGTGATCACTTCGTCTACGTCAGCAATATAGGTGTAAGTGTTCCACGGCACATAGTTAATACCGCCGCGGCCCAGGCCAGCGACTGCAGAGACCAGCAACAGCAGCGAGTAGATATCACTCAGGCCGGCATAATAGAGTAAGGCGTAAGAAAGTGAAGCCAGACCGAACAACACGACCACCAGGCGGTAGGACGGCGCAGGCCCAAAGCGAATGCAGAGCGGCATCATGGCAATAACCGCCACGAACTGGAAGATGGCCATAGTGCCCAGCAGGTTGGACGCCATAGAGGCTTCCTGCATTAACACGAAGACCACGTAGTAGGTAAACACGGCGTTGAAAACGTCCTGCGCGATGTAACCGCCCAGGTACATGCCGAGGTGCTGGCGAAAAATTCGAATGCGCAATGTCGAGCTTAACTCGATAACCAGGCGGTTGAGGCTCTGCCCCAGCGTCAGTTTTTTCTTTTCCTCTTCGGCACGCAGCGCGGCTTCAGTCCACTCTTCACGCGGACGCTCCCAGGTAAAGAACCAGACGAAGATCAGCATCAACGCGCACAGAATCGAGAAGACCAGGCTCGCATAAAAGAAGGAGACCGCGTTGTCTTTGCCGAAGTGCGTGAGCAGGATCCCCGGCAGGAATGAGGCCAGAATCGCCGACATCTGGGCCATGGAAATACGCGCCCCGGAGAATTTGGTCTTCTGCCTGAAGTCATCGGTCATTTCCGGCACCAGCGTTTCATACGGCACCAGAATCATGGTGTATACCACATCGAAGACCAGATAGGTCAGCAGGTAGTACCAGAAACTCATGTCTCCGACCCACATCAGGGAATAGCTGAACACGCACGGAATACCCAGCAGAATGAAGAATTTGCGTCGGCCAAAGCGCTTGCCAGGCCAGGTGCTGCCAAAGTTATCGGTCATAAAGCCCATCAATGGGCTGACAACGGCATCCAGCACCCTTGCCGCAGCAAAGATGAAGGTTGCCTCAATAGGCGAGAGTCCGCAGAAGGTGGTGTAGAAGTAGAGCAGCCAGGCCGCCGTCAGGGCGGTCGTTCCCGCACCGAGGAAATCGCCTGACCCGTATGCAAGGTAGTTTGCGAGTCCGATTTTACGTGTTTTCATTGCCGTCAACCCTAATAAGTTTTAGGAGACTCCCTGTAAGCAAACCTCATCCGGGAGTTTTTACACGGCTACAGTAAAATTATCGCACTGTTGATACCTTTCTGTTTCTGCCATCGCAAAGTGGCCGATGGCAAAAATGCAAAGAGTGTCGCTACGCGTGTCACTGATTTATAAAACAGCGTTTCTTTTGTATCAAAAGGCGTAGTCAATTTTGCGAGCCAGCCTTCAGAATTGCCTGACGACTGGCCAAAAGGCAGGCGGTTAGCGGTAGTTAACGATGACAGCGTTGCTCTGAACTTTCAGCGCCGGGATCAGCCTTCCTCCGCCCGGCACTTCCCAGATAAAACGCAAAGGCTCCAGCGCAGGCACACCATTAAGTCCCTGGGTGGTGCCATTTTCGCCTTCGATTTCGGTGCATCGGGTTTGGGAGCAGAGGCGCACCCGCAGTCCGGCAGGCGTTGGACCAATCAATTTATAGTTCCAGACCACCAGCGTCATAAGCCCGGAAACCGGCTCTGCCGGTGACAATGGCCGGGAGGAGATCGCCACTCCGCGATTGCTGAGCGTCACCCCGATGCTGCTGGCTTGCCATGTCCCTTCGCCAGCGGCCTGAGCCGCCAGCGGTAAAAATACGATCCATAGCCATTTGCGCATTATTTCCCTCCAATGGTGGCCGTCATGCGTATATGGCGATTGTCCGACAGTTCCATGTTCGACAGCACCACCAGTTGGCTCAGACTGCGGCGCAGGAAGCGTGACAGCAGCGGTCGCAGCGCATGGTTAACCAGCAGAACCGGCGGCGCGCCCAGCATTTCCTGACGCGCCAGCGCTTCCTGCGTTTGCGCCAACAGGCGATCGGCCAGGCCTGGCTCCAGACCGCCCCCGCCCTGCAGCGCCTGCAACAACAGACGCTCAAGCGGAGTATCCAGCCCAATCACCTGTACTTCTCCGGTCCCCGGGAACCATTGCTGGGTGATGGCCCGGCCCAGCGCCACGCGCACCACCGCCGTCAGTTCATGCGGATCGTTTTGCAGCGGGGCATGCTCGGCCAGCGTCTCCAGAATGGTACGCATGTCGCGAATCGGGACTTTTTCATCGAGCAAGTTTTGCAGCACCTTGTGCAGCGTCGTAAGCGTTACCACGCCAGGCACCAGATCTTCCGTCAGCTTCGGCATCTCCTGCGTCACACGGTCGAGCAGTTGTTGGGCTTCCTGGCGGCCAAAGAGCTCTGCGGAGAACTGACCAATCAGATGATTCAGGTGCGTTGCGACCACGGTACTGGCTTCGACCACGGTATAGCCCTGAATTTGCGCCTGCTCTTTCAGCGCGCTCTCGATCCAGATTGCCGCCAGACCAAACGCCGGATCGACAGTTTGCTCGCCCGGCAACGTGCCTGCGGCGGTGCCTGGGTTAATCGCCAGCCAACGGCCCGGGTAGGCATCCCCGCTGCCAATTTCCACTCCTTTCATCAGAATGCGGTAACGCGCAGGCGGAAGATCCATGTTGTCACGGATGTGAACCACCGGCGGTAGAAAGCCCATATCCTGGGCGAATTTTTTACGAATACTGCGGATACGGCCCAGCAGTTCGCCATCCTGCTGGAAATCCACCATCGGGATCAGGCGATACCCCACTTCCATTCCGAGGGAATCTTCCAGTTGCACATCGTTCCAGGTCGCTTCTACCGCCTGGGTATTTTCCGGCATTTTCACCGGCGCAGGCTCAGCGACCGGTTTCATCTCCCGCCCGCGCATCCACCAGGCAAGCCCCAGCAATGCTGCGGTGAACAGCAGAAACACCAGGTTTGGCATGCCCGGCACCAGGCCGAGCAGCCCCAGCACAGCCGCGGACAGCAACATCACGCGCGGGTTGCTGAAGAGCTGGCCGACCATCTGCTCGCCGACGTCCTGATCGGTGCTGACGCGCGTAACGATAACACCGGCGGCGGTGGAAATAACCAGCGCCGGGATTTGCGCGACCAGGCCGTCACCGATGGTCAACAGCGTGTAGCTTTCCGCCGCATGCCCCATGTCCATGCCATGCTGCAGTACGCCTACCAGCAGGCCACCCACCACGTTGATCACCATGATGAGGATCCCGGCGATGGCATCCCCGCGCACAAACTTACTCGCCCCGTCCATCGAGCCGTAGAAGTCTGCTTCCTGAGTCACTTCTGCCCGGCGTTTTTTGGCTTCATCTTCGGCAATCAGCCCGGCGTTCAGGTCGGCATCAATGGCCATCTGCTTACCCGGCATCCCGTCCAGCACGAAGCGTGCGCCCACTTCCGCAATACGTCCGGCACCTTTGGTAATAACCATAAAGTTGATGATAACGAGGATAACAAACACCACGATACCGATGGCAAAGTTTCCGCCCACCAGGAAGTGGCCGAAGGCCTCAACCACTTTACCTGCCGCCGCCGCGCCGGTATGGCCTTCCATCAAAATGATACGCGTAGAGGCGACGTTAAGCGCCAGCCGCAGTAGGGTGGTGAACAACAAAATGGTCGGAAACGCCGCGAACTCCAGCGTACGCTGGGTAAACATCGCCACCAGCAGCACCATGATGGAGAGTGCTATATTAAAAGTGAAAAGCAGGTCGAGGATGAACGCCGGCAGCGGCAGTACCATCATCGACAAAATCAGCAGGATGAGGATCGGCCCGGCCATAATCTGCCATTGTGTCGATTTCATGTTGCTCGGCAGGCGCAACATTGCCACCAGATTAGCCATCAGTGTCCTTCTCGTTCAAAAAATCCAGCGCTTCAGGCACCGGAAGGTTTTCAGGTTTTACAGGTCGTTGTCCACCGGCTAAACGCCAGCGTTTCAGTTGCCATACCCAGGCCAGGACTTCCGCCACTGCGGCATAAAGTTGACCTGGAATTTGCTGTCCGATTTCCGCATGGCGATATAAAGCACGCGCCAGCGGAGGTGCTTCAAGGATTGGAACGCGATTTTCGTTAGCCACTTCACGGATGCGAAGCGCAATCAGCCCCGCCCCTTTCGCCACAACTTTTGGCGCGCTCATTTTGTTTTCGTCATACTGAAGCGCAACGGAATAGTGCGTCGGGTTGGTCACGATAATGTCGGCTTTGGGTACATCTTCCATCATCCTTTGACGGGCAGCCGCGTGCTGCATCTGCCGGATCCGCCCTTTGACGTGCGGATCACCTTCCATCTGCTTATATTCATCGCGAATGTCCTGGCGCGACATACGCAATTTTTTGAAATGGCTATAAAGCTGGAAGATAACATCGAAGCCCACCATCGGTATCATGCTTAGCACCACCAGCAGCGAACAGAGCCCAATCAGATCCATGGCGTTGCTCATCGCGCTAAGCGGCGATTCGCTAATAAGGCGCATCATTTCCGGCCAGTTGCGCCACAGATAAAACCCTGCGGCACTGCCCATCAGCGTGGTTTTCAGGACGGCCTTAACCAGCTCGGCGCCGGTCTGGGCGGAAAACATCTTCGCAATGCCGGGAAACGGGTTGAGTTTGGAAAATTTTGGCTGTAGCGATTTGCCGCTAAACACCAGACCACCGAGCATAACGGGCGACATGATAGCGACCAGCACCACACCCACGATCAGCGGCAGTAAGGCGAGCATTGCCCCTTTTAGCAGCAAAATGATTTGTCCGAGGATCAGATTGGGGTCATTCACCATGCTGTGGTCAAAGCGCAGCCCGGCAGAGAGCATCCTCGCCAGCCTGCGGGCGAGCGACTCCCCACCCAGCCAGATAATGCACACGCCCACCACAAGTATCAGCAGGGATGTCAGTTCTCTGGAACGGGGGATCTGCCCCTCCTCACGCGCTTTTTCAAGTCGATGGGGGGTGGGGGATTCTGTTTTGTCGTCGTTCTCTTCTGCCACGATGCCTGCGCCAGCCTGGTTAGTCAGGGGTATCATGCCAGAAACAGGAACATTCAATGGGCGGAAAAGGCTCTATAACTCACCGTTTTTACCTGGTTTACGCTTAAGCGGTCTTTTTCATACACCGTATTTTTTCAGAAAAGTGCCCGCTTGTTACGTTCCCGCCTAAAGGTGTTAACGCGTTGTGGATTAATAAACCTGTGACTACAAGTAATAAACATTACTATTACGATAATAGCGCGCACAGGCTAAAAACATTCTTAATACATATATTAATCAATGAAAAGATCATTCTGATTAATCAAATAAAAGCATTCATATAATAAATATGCACCATCACCTGAAAAATTCATTCCCCTGCCCTTTTCGACTAATAATTTCTGTGTATACTCCCCACGGTTCAACATTAGACAGCACCTATCCAAAAATATTCATTAGACCGTTATTTACTCAAGGACACTATTTATGAAACTTACCAAAACACTGGTAGCCAGTTTTATTCTTAGCATCGCTTCTGCTGGCGCATTAGCGGCTGAAATGAATGCCGGCACGATTCATTTCACAGGACAGATTATTGAACCAAGCTGTACTATCGAAGGCGATGACGGTACAGATAGCACCGTATTACTGGGGACGTATCCCAACTCGTTATTTACTGAAGTTGGTAAAGAGAGCGACTTAATTCCCTTTACCATTACGCTTTCAGAGTGTCCGGTAAAAAGCGATGGCTTGCCTTCCATACAGTTAACCTTCAACGCAACCACAGCGCTTACGGGCACAACAACTTTAATGGACGTCAGCAAAATTACCACTGAGGGGGAGACGGCTGCGACAGGGATTGGCATCGCCGTCAGCCCGGAAGGGGACAATACCGGTTTAATTGCCTTTGATGGCAGTGAGGATCAGGTAAAGATTAAGCTCCCGACGCTCAAAAACGATCAAATTTATGCTAATTTTAATGCGCGCTATAAATCCTTTGCGACCCAAGTCACCGCTGGCCCGGCTGATGCTGATATGACGATTAATATTCTCTACCGCTAATGCGCTGTAAGATTATTCACAACCTGCATATTTAGCGAAAAAGAATAACCTTTAGAAATAGACAATAGAATAGTCCGTTCAAGCCCGGATTATTCTATTTTGTTTTACAACCCCAACAGCAGGCCTACCATGCGTAAATTATCGCAAGCAGTAGTATACCTCTCGCTATTAACCCCTGTACTGAGCCATAGCGCGGGTATTCAGATTGGGCGAACACGTATTATTTATCACGCCGAAAAAAAAGAAATTGCGCTCCCACTGGTCAATAAAGATAAGGCCCTACCCTGGCTTATCCAGTCCTGGACTGACACCGGCGATGAAAAAACGCGAGGGCCTTTTATTGTCACTCCACCACTTTTTCGCCTGGATGCCCAAAAAGAGCAAAGTCTGCGCGTTGCCTGGAATGGTTCCGCGCTGCCCGAAGATCGTGAATCGCTGTTTTATATGAATATCCGCACCATCCCAGCGACCGCGAAAGATGACAGCGATAAAAACATGCTGCGACTTAATTATAAGACGCGCCTGAAACTGTTCTGGCGCCCTTCCGGGCTGGCAGGAACGCCCGGCGAGACGTGTAAAAACCTGCGTTTCAGCCGGGATAGTAATGCCGTAACCGTCATCAACAACGGGGCATTTTACAGCGTGTTTGACAGCCTGCTGCTCGACAATACCGTACTGCCAAAGGCGGACATGGTCGCCCCGTTCTCCCGGGTTTCTGTTCCGCTCCCAGGGAACACAGCAGGTTCTCAGATTAGCTGGCGTTGTATCACTGATTATGGAAACGCGTCTGAAAAATACACATCCACACTGATTCAGGAATAATTCAACAATATGACGAATGGACTATGTCGGTTACTGTGCAAACGGAACAACACATTCGCCTCGCGGGTACGTGGCTTTAGCGGCATTTTGCTCTTTACCTCCATGCCTCTTTTCGCACGGGAATACCTTTTTTCGCCCTCTTCCCTGGAAGGCGGCGTACTGACACAACAAGATATCGATCTCTCTCTTTTCTCAAAGCCCAACGCCCAGCCGCCTGGACGCTATTCGTCGCATATCGTCATTAATAAAAGGCGAAAAGGCGACGCTGACGTCAATTACGTTAGCAGTCCGACAGGCGAACTGGTCGCCGAAATCACGCCGGATATGCTGCGACAGTGGGGGGTAGACGTTGATAAGTTTCCTGCGCTGGCGAATTTCGGCGCACAGACCCCGCTCGACAAGCCTCTTCGCGATTACATTCCGTTCGCCTCGGCAACGCTTGATTTTAGCAAAATGACCTTACGTCTTAGCATTCCGCAGGCGGGGCTGGCTAGCAATGCCGAGGATTATGTCGACCCGACACGGTGGAATGACGGCGTACCGGTAATGTTCACGGATTACGCTTTTTCCGGCTCCCGGCATAGCGATGACGCGCAAAACACGCTCACCAGTCAGTACCTTAATTTGCGCAGCGGCGCTAACCTTGGCGGCTGGCGGCTGCGCAACTATTCAACCTGGAACAAGACCGAAGACGCCACCCGCTGGAGCACCATCAATACCTTTATTCAGCATGATATTGATGTCCTGAAGGCGCAATTCACGGCAGGGGAAAACAGTACCCGAGGGGAAGTCTTTGATAGCCTGCAGTATCGCGGGGTGAATATGGCTTCGGACGAAGAGATGTTGCCCTATAGTCAGCGCGGGTTCGCCCCGGTGATCCGCGGGATAGCCAGCTCTAATGCCGAAATCTCCGTACGCCAGAATGGCTATCTCATCTACCAGCAAAGCGTCGCACCCGGCGCATTTGAGATACGCGATCTCTACTCAACCACGAACAGCGGCGACCTTGAGGTGACGGTGAAAGAGGCCGACGGTAGCGAGCGACATTTTACACAACCCTACTCCAGCATTGCCGTCATGCAGCGACCAGGCCATCTCAAGTATGAAGTGACCGCCGCACGTTACCGCGCCGACAGCGGCAGCGATCAAAAAGAGCCTGCCTTTGTTCAGGCCAGCGCCATCTATGGTCTCAACAATACCATGACGCTTTTCGGCGGTCTCACCGCGTCTGAGGACTACCAGGCCATCAACAGCGGCGCAGGGGTCACGCTTGGGGTGCTGGGTTCGCTTTCGGCTGACGTTACAGTCGCCAAAACCCGTCTGGATAACGACGAGCAGCATACCGGGCAATCTTACCGCCTGCTCTACACCGGAAAAATCGATGCCAGCGAGACTAACTTCACCCTCGGCAGCTACCGCTACTCAACGGACGGCTATTTCAGCTTTGCTGATGCCAATCAGAAATATGACGGCAATGAAAATGACTGGCTGTATCAGTACAACAAACGCAGCCGGATACAGGCCAGCATCAGCCAGAGTATTTTGGGCAGCAGTTTTTACCTGAACGGCTATCAGCAGGATTACTGGGGAAGCGCACGAAAAGAGCGCAACCTTTCCGCCGGTATCAACACGGTCGTGGAGGGGATTAGCCTGCACATGGCCTATACCTACAGTAAAACCAGCGATGACGGCAGCGACAGGATGATCTCATTCGGCATCAGCATGCCGCTCAGCAAATGGTTGCCAGGGGCCTGGAGTAGCTACACCTTGAGCAACAGCAAAAATGGCTACACCCGGCAAAATCTGGGCATAAACGGAACCCTGCTTGATGATGAGCGGCTGAGTTATTCCCTGCAACAGAGCCATACCAACCACGACGCAGACGATACCAGCAGCCTGTACGGAAGCTATCGTTCGCAGTATGCCAACCTCAATGCCGGCTATTACACCTCATCGGACAACACCCAGCAGATCAGTTACGGCGCCAGTGGTGCCATCGTGGCGCACCCTCACGGCATCACCCTGGCGCAGCCGTTAGGCGATCAATTCGCTATCGTCAGCGCGGACGGTGCGGCGGGAGTTCGTTTTAAGAACCAGCGGGGCGTTCAGACTGACTGGCAGGGCAATGCGGTGATCCCCTCGCTCACGCCGTATCAGGAAAACCGGATCCGCATCGATACCACCAGCCTGCCGCAAGATGTGGATACCCGTGACACCTCCATCACGGTGGTGCCCTCCCGCAATGCGGCGGTAGCGGCGCGCTTCGATGCGCACGTGGGTTATCGTGCGCTCATCGTCCTGACCCGTCCGGATGGCAGAAATGTCCCCTTTGGTGCAATTGCCACGGTGCGAACGTCAGGCATAAACGGGATCGTTGATGATACGGGCACTCTCTATCTGGCGGGCATTAACGACAATGCTCAGCTCGATGTGATGTGGGGCAACGCAGTTACTCAACGCTGCACGGCTCACCTCATGCTTACTGATTTGCAACATTCTGACAGTCCCACCGGGATCCGCCAGGCCCATGTGATATGCCAGCAGGAACAACAAAATGTTAAATAAACGCCAGACATGCTTTCTACTGCTCCTTCAGGGAGGACTGTTCTCCTTACCTTCCACAGGGCATGCCGCGACGGTATTAACGGGGTGTTTTACCGCCCCTCAGGATTATCAAATTTCGTATAGCCGGGAGCTGGCAACCACAGAAAATAGCGTTGGATATGTTATTGAAGATAGTACCCACCATGTCGGCAGCGGTGCCGAATTGGAAGCCAACTGCACGTGCCCGAAAGATATGGAAGCAAGTGAGAAAATCTATGAATTATCACTCGCCGGCAGCCCACTTAGCGCCGGGGCCAGCGGCTTTGGCTATCTTACAGATACCCTGGACGTTCGCGTTTCCGGCTATAACGATGCGATAAACTCCCCGGATGGCTCAAACCTCACGGAGCTGGCCATCACTCAGTATCCGACAGCCCGTTCGTCCATGCAGAAAATGGTCGACAGAAACAAATCAACCGAAGGCAGCGCCAGCGTTTGTAGCGAAAGCACTCGCCCTGAAGCCAATGCCCCCGTTAAACGGCAATTTAAGTGGAATGTCATTGGGGCGACCTTTCTGGTAAAAAAGACGATCCTCGGGGAGGCGACCATTCCTCCGACACTGGTGGTGCAGAACTACGCCTGCTTGTACTACGGGACCGGCAGTTGTGACCCGGCCAGCGCAGAGCATGTATCGAACATCTGGTTAAGCGGTTCTCTTAGCGCCCCCCTGAGCTGCACCATTAACGAGGGAAGCACCATCGAGGTCGATTTTGGCGATCTGGTCTCCAGCCAGTTTGTCTCTGCCGGGCAACAACCGAAAGGCTTCACGCTTAAAGACGTCGACATCTCATACCAGTGCGGCGATAACACCATCGGTAAAAATGACCGGATAAAACTGACCCTGAACGCTGATCAAGGCGTAGTGGATACCCGTAATCCGGTGGTCGCGAAGATGGTGGACAGAGAAGATCTTGGGGTCAGGGTATTTGGCGAAGAGAACCAGGATATCGCGCTGGACGGAAGTTATGACTTCCCGATTAAGGTTGATGAACAGGGAAAAGGGGTAATACACATCAAGGCGACACCGGTGAGCACCCAAAATCCCCCCCGGCCGCTGGCAGTTTCGAAGGCAACGTAACGGTGAAAATGGATCTCCGCTAGTAAAAAGCACCCTCAGGTTGAATACCCAACCTGAGGGTAACCCCGCTATCAGAAGCCGAGGCTGTCCAGCAGATCGTCCACCTGATCCTGGCTTGCCACCACGCCCGCTTTGGTTGCGTCGAGCTGTGGGCCATTGAGCAGGCTTTCGTTCTCGCGCTTTGGACGCGCCGCCGGTTCCGGAATGTTCTCCAGAAGCACCATCAGCAGTTGACGTTCGATCTCCTGTATGACATCCATCATCCGCTTGATAACCTGACCCGTGAGGTCCTGGAAATCCTGCGCCATCATGATGTCGAGCAGTTGCGCATTGGTGAAGCTGGTGTGTCCCGGAACATCGCCCAGATACTGACGGGTATCCGTCACCAGTTCGCGGGCATCCGCCAGTTCGACAGGATTTTCAAACCACGCATCCCAGCGTTTGGTCAGCGCTTTCGCCCCCTTCTCCATCGCATCCTGATGCGGCTGCGACGCTTCAACGCTGTTCAGCGCGCGTTCAGCCGCCTGAGCGGTCATCTGCACAACATAGTCCAGACGATCGCGCGCGTCGGGAATGGCTTCCGCCGCTTCGGCGATAGCCTGATCCAGCCCCAGCTCGCGCAGGCTGTCACGTAGCATGCGCGTCAGACTGCCGATACGGGCAATAATGTCGCTGGGCGAATGGTCTTCAACAGGTTTCATAGCAGGTTGCAACATATCCATCACCTCACATGCCGAGTTTCTCGAAGATCTTACCGAGCTTCTCTTCCAGGGTCGCGGCAGTGAAGGGTTTCACCACATAACCGCTTGCGCCCGCCTGTGCTGCTGCGATGATATTCTCTTTCTTCGCTTCGGCGGTGACCATCAGCACCGGGAGCGCAGCCATACCAGCATCCGCACGAATGGTTTTTAACAGTTCCAGACCGTCCATGTTGGGCATGTTCCAGTCAGAGATAACAAAACCGAAGCCGCCAGCCTGCAGTTTGTTCAGCGCATCAACGCCGTCTTCTGCTTCTTCAACGTTGTTGAAGCCCAGCTCTTTCAGCAGGTTGCGCACGATGCGACGCATGGTGGAAAAATCATCCACAACCAAAAATCTGAGCTCTTTATCCGCCATAACACACTACTCCTCTTTAAATACGTATTGCCTGTCCGGCACTGATTTTTGCCAACATCTGCTGGCTTACCTGGCTAAGATCGACCACTTCGCTCACGCCCCCACTATTGATGGCTTCGCGCGGCATGCCGAACACCACACAGCTTGCTTCATTCTGCGCAATCGTCCAGGCACCAGCCTGGTGCATCGCAAGCATTCCGGCGGCACCGTCGTTGCCCATCCCTGTGAGGATCACCCCTACGGCGTTGCGCCCCGCATGGATCGCCACCGAATGAAACAGCACATCCACCGACGGACGGTGCCGGTTAACCGGCGGCCCGTCATGAATTTTGATTTGATAGTTCGCGCCACTGCGTGCCAGTTCCATATGCTTGTCACCCGGGGCAATATACGCATGGCCCGGGAGAACGCGCTCACCGTTTTCCGCCTCTTTCACGCTAATCTGACACAGTTTGTTCAGACGCTCCGCGAACGAGCGGGTAAAGCCTGGCGGCATATGCTGGGTGATAAGAATACCTGGGCTTGAAAGCGGCAATGGCTGGAGTACATGGCGTATTGCCTCTGTTCCGCCGGTTGATGCGCCAATCGCCAGCAGTTTTTCTGAACTGAGCAACGGACCGGCTTTCAGGGTGGTCGGCGCAGCCGTCGGCTTATGGGCGGCAAGTTTCGCCCGCGATGCGGTACGGATCTTCTCGGCGATCACTTCGCTGTACGCCAGCATCCCTTCACGAATGCCAAGCTGCGGTTTGGTGACGAAATCCACCGCCCCCAGCTCCAGCGCGCGCAGGGTGATTTCGGACCCTTTACCGGTCAGCGAGGAGACCATTACCACCGGCATGGGACGCAGGCGCATTAATTTTTCCAGAAAATCGATACCATCCATGCGCGGCATTTCGACATCCAGGGTGAGCACGTCGGGGTTATATTTTTTGATTAAATCCCGCGCGACCAGGGGATCCGGCGCTGTCGCCACCATCTCCATATCGCTGTGGCTATTGATAATTTCCGTCATGATCTGGCGCATCAGCGCCGAATCATCAACAGACAATACCCTGATTTTACTCATGCTTTTTCCTTACTCAGCGCATACACCGTTTGCCCACGCAGGCTAAACTCACGCACGAGGTTGCTGAAGTTTTCCGAGTGCCCGGCGAACAGTAATCCGTCAGGCTTGAGCAACGGAACAAAGCGACGCAGAATGTCCTGTTGCGTCGTTTTATCGAAATAAATCATCACATTACGGCAAAAAATGGCATCAAACGGCCCCGGCACGTTGTACTGCTTTTCCAGCAGATTAACGGCCGCAAACTCTACGCCGTTCGCCAGCTCCTGGCGGACGCGCACCAGCCCTTCATGCGGGCCGGTTCCGCGCATGAAATAGCGTTGTAACTGCTGCGGGGAGAGCGTTTTAAGCTCATCCTGGCGATAAACACCGTTGCGTGCTTTACCCAGCACTTCGGTATCGATATCGCTGGCAAAGACTTTCCAGCGCCCTGGCGCCATTCCCAGCGTATCCGCAAGGGTAATTGCCAGCGAATAAGGCTCTTCACCTGTCGATGCGGCCGCACTCCAGACCCGGTACTCTCCCCCACTGTGACGGCGGGCATGATCTGCCAGCACCGGGAAATGATGACCTTCGCGAAAAAAGGCCGTCAGGTTGGTGGTTAGGGCGTTAATAAAAGCCTGCCATTCTGCGCTGTTCTGGTTGGCTTCAAGCATGCTCAGATAGCGACCAAAATCGTCCAGTCCCAGCGTGCGCAAGCGGCGCACCAGTCGGTTGTAGACCATGTCCCGCTTATGATCGGCAAGCACGATCCCCGCACGCTGGTAGATTAACTGACATATCCGACGAAAATGCGCGTCGGACAGCGCGAGGCGCTGTGTCATCTGCAACAGTAATGACGTTTGCCCGGAGGGCATTGGTGATGTCATAGCGCCTTCTTCATCATATTCAGGATACAACTGGCACGGCCTGCGACCGCCCGACTTCTGTTACTGCTTCAACGTGCTCTTTTACATTAAATACCGCCACCAGCCCGGTGAGATGGTCCGCCTGGTTTGCCAGCCGCTCAGTGGCGGCAGCGGCCTCCTCAACTAACGAGGCGTTCTGCTGCGTCACCTGATCCATCTGGCTTACGGCCTGAGCAACCTGCTCAATCCCGCGACGTTGTTCATCGGATGCGCTGGCAATTTCCCCCATGATGTCGTTTACGCGCGTGACGGAGGAGACGATCTCGGTCATGGTGCGTGCCGCGTTATCTACCAGCGTTGACCCTTGCTGTACGCGTGACACTGACTCTTCAATCAGCCCCTTTATCTCTTTTGCGGCATTGGCGCTGCGGCTCGCCAGGTTACGCACTTCACCCGCCACAACCGCAAACCCACGCCCCTGTTCACCAGCTCGCGCCGCCTCAACGGCAGCGTTCAGGGCCAGGATATTGGTCTGGAAGGCAATACCGTCAATCACGCTAATAATGTCGCCAATTTTCTGTGAACTGATGGCGATCTCTTGCATAGTGCTGGCAACGTGGGAAGCTTGATCGCCCCCTCTTTTCGCCGTCAGTGCCGCCTGTTTCGACAGGTCAGATGCCTGACGCGCGTTGTCGGCATTCTGGCTTACCGTTGCGGTGAGCTGCTCCATGCTGGCGGCGGTCTGCGCCAGGGAGGCCGCCTGCTGTTCGGTGCGCGAAGAGAGATCGTTATTGCCCGCCGCAATCTCTGAAAGCCCGGTGTGCATGGCGTAACTGCCCTGGCGGACATCAGTTACCGTTTCACGCAGTGAACGTTGCATCGCCTTGAGGCTGGCAAAAATTGCCGAAATCTCGTTCTTTCCGTATACCGTAACCGGGCGTGCCAGATCGCCCTTCGCAATACTGTCGAAGTGGCTGCTGATGATGGCCAGGGGCTGCACAATCATCCTGCGCGACCAGAGCAGCGCCGCGGCGATCAGCAAAGCCGCCAGAATAACCATGACGGCAAAAATCACGCCCGACATATTGTAGCTGGCGCGGCTGTCCGCTCCCGCACGTTCAACGAACTGGTTGATGTCCTGCTGCCAGGCGTTAAAGGTGCCATCAAACGCGGCCTGCGATGCCTCTACCGGTGCGGTCATAAAGTCGGAAAGCTGGTTGTTCTCAAGCCAGGTCGCCTGATGTTCCAGATCACTGTGCCACTGTTCAACGTTCTTTTTCATCGCGACCTTTAGCGCTTTCCCTTTCTCGCTGACGGCCTCCTGAGAGGTGAAAACGCTGAACTGCGCGTCAGCCTGTTTAAGGCTTTCGCGCGCCGTCACCATTAACGCTTTGATATCATCCGGCGGATAGCTCAGCGCGGTCAGCGTGCCTGCTTTGTTCAGCGCGGTGCTTGCCTGCAATAGCACGGCACGGGTTTGTGCCAGTGCGGAGCGCTGTTGATTACTCGCCTCAACGTCCTGCAAATTCTGATAGCCATCGCGAAACGCCCAAAAAGACATCCCGTTACTGCCAACCTGGAATACGCCACAAAGGATCAGAATCAAAAACAGTGTGGTCGAGATACGAATACGATTTAACATCCACGCTCCCAATGAGCGGCAAGCAGCCGCGGTTTAAATGTCAGTCAAAATGTTTCCCAATTTTCATCTTGTCCGGTGGCTCCTGCACGCGTGTGCGCCGTCGCCTGTTCTGAGGCAGACGCGCGACAGGTCGATTGCGGGTTGACCGTATTTCCAGCGAGTGAAGCGAGACGAAATGCCGAGACAGCCATCTTCAGACGGCTTGCCTGGTCCTCCAGCGCAGCGGCCGCGGTAGCGGACTCCTGCACCAGCGCGGCGTTTTGCTGTGTCACGCGATCCATTTCCGATACCGCCAGCGCAACCTGGTCGATACCACGACTCTGCTCATCAGACGCAGAGGCGATTTCACCCATGATGTCCGTTACGCGGGTCACGGCATTCACGATGTCATTCATGGTCTCCCCGGCGCTTTCAACCAGCACCGAGCCGGTATCCACGCGGGAGACGGAATCTTCAATCAGAGATTTAATTTCTTTCGCCGCGTTGGCGCTGCGGCTGGCGAGGTTACGTACTTCTCCGGCGACGACCGCGAACCCCCGCCCCTGCTCACCGGCACGTGCGGCTTCGACGGCGGCGTTCAGCGCGAGAATGTTGGTCTGGAAAGCAATGCCGTCAATAACGCTGATAATGTCGGCAATTTTCTTCGAACTCTCGGCAATGTCGTGCATGGTTTTCACCACGCCTTCGACCACCCTGCCGCCGCGCTGCGCCGTCTCAGAGGCACTTTCTGCCAACTGAGAGGCCTGGCGGGCGTTATCCGCGTTTTGCTTCACGGTGGCGGTGAGCTGTTCCATGCTGGCGGCGGTTTCTTCCAGGGCAGAGGCTTGTTGCTCGGTGCGGGACGACAGATCGTTATTACCCATCGCGATCTCACTGGTGCCGGTATAGATGGCATCTGAGCCATTACGCACGTTGGCGACGGTCTCAATCAGCGAACGCTGCATGTGGTCAACGCTGAGCGCCAGTTCGCTTATCTCATTACGCCCGGAAACGGCCAGGATTTTTGTCAGATCACCCGACGCAATCTCACGGATATGCGCAATGACGCGGCCAAGCGGGTTGAGAAGGACATGTCGTATGCCGTACCACACCCCGATCAGCACACTCGCCAGCGCCAGCGCCAGGATCGCCATCTGCCATTTCGCAAAGCGAAAATCGTTCTGACTTTGCATAAATGCCGCGTGATAGAGGTCGCTGCTGGCTTTGGCGTAATCACCCAGTGCGGCGCCGAGGGCGTTTTGCATCCCCTGGGTTGGCTGGGCGAAATAGGCGTCCATATTGCCGTTTTCCAGGAACTGGATAAGCTCCGTCAGAGCGGCAAAATAGGCCTGGTATTTTTCGTCGATGCTCTGACTGACCTGCGCCATAGCCGGCTGCGGCGCGATGCTCCTGAAGGCGGTGTAGCGCCGGGCGGCGTCAGCAAGGGTGGCCCGGGCATTCTTCAGCAGATCCGTTTTCGCGCTGCTCTGCTGGTTGTTCGGGTCCATCATCATTCGGACAGCAGAGCGGCTCAGGTTGATGCGCGTTTGCAGCATCAAATCCCAGGTGGAGGTGAGTTCACTCTGCTGCAGGCGAAGATCGTTCGAGGTGGCAAAGTTGTTCTGGTTCTGTTTTAACGATGAGAAAAAGAGCCCACCGGAAAAAAGCTGAAGAAGTGCGAAAATGACCAGCACCATCATAAGCATTGTGACAACGCGAATACGGTTCAACATACAACACCTTCTCATAGTTTTATTAACGGTGTTATCGGCACCGTAAACAGGAACTTTACATTTGAGAAAGGGAAAAGCGCGGACTTAAAACGCCACGTCGACAATCAGCGTGTCGCTGTAGGTTCCGGCGGGGGGCGTGGCCTGGTTAGTCAGGACTTTGGCGGTGTAGTTATAGGTGCGCAGAAGCCCGTCAGAACTAAGCTGCGAGGAAGCGGAGCTCGCCCAGCGCTCGCTACCGCTACCGCCCCAGCGATTGCTGGTCGCGCCTTTGAAAATGTCGTAGCTCATCGCGTTACCGCCACTGACCATTCTGCGCACGTTATTAAGCGAGTTCGCACCATTATTAATGCCTATGGTGTAGGTACTGCCTTTGGTGCAGGTGACGGCGATAGCCTGTGAGACGGTGGGGAAATTTTGCACCAGCGGGGCGCTGTTGAAGTTGACGTCCGGGGTAGTCATGGCGCTGCAGTCGTTGGTCACGTTCATGTTTACCGTGATGCTCGTTGCCGTGGTGCCGGTTTGTTGCCCGGACAGGCACAGGTTGAGTACGCCTACCGAACAAACGCTATAGGTGATGCTAAAGTTCAGCGTCACCTGATAAGGCCCTGCCGTGACGTTCTGCCCTGCCACCGTGCGGAAATAGAGCGGAATGTTATATTGCTTGCCCCCAATCAGGTTCAACAGGGTACTGCCGCCCCAGGTATAGGTTTTACTGGTCTGAATTTCGCTACTGCTGGTGCAGCCCGACAGCCCACACAGGCGAGTGGGGATCACATCCGTGATGGCGGCGTTATCGGTGCGCTTCATCGTCGCGCGGCTGTTGGCCGAAACCGTGGCGGAGATAAAGTTCAGCGTCACGGAATCACTGGTCAGCAGGTTTAATATGGCATCGCACGCCACCACCAGCGTGCCGGTGGTTTGTACCTCTCCGGTTCCGCTGAGGGCAAACGACGTCACGCTGCCAAACGAGGCGTTCACCGTACTGACGTTACAGGCCGCCCAGTTGCCGCCGGAAAACAGCAGCAGTAATAGCAGCAGCAGGCGTTTCACGGTGCCTCCCGACAAACCAGCGGTCCGTACGTTTGCAGCTTGTGTTCAGGGTTAGCGTCAATGGTCAGGGAAGCCTTGCAGTGTTTACCCTGCGGCGTGGTGACGTCCAGCGCGTTAACGTCGCTGAGATCTTCCAGCCAGGCGATACCATCATAGCCTACGACGGCGGTGCTGCGCGAGGCGCGTCTGACCTGGCTTCCCACCGGAATGGCCAGGCCCTGCGCATCATGGAGGATCACGCTGGCAACCCGCTCCTGTTCCATCGGGAAATCAACCAGATAACCGCTGTTACGGCGGATCGCCACGCGGCGCTCGGTCTCTTTTAGCCGGGTATCCGCAGGCAGGTTCAGGGTATTAATGCTGTAGCTCGCTGGATAATAGGCCGACACGCCGCTGACCAGCAGATAACCGTTATGATTGGTTTTGCCGACCGGCTGGTTCTCGTAGCTGACCGGCACATCCGGATGTCCATCGGTGCTTATCACCACAAACGCATCGTTAATTTTATTCGCCGCGAACAGCTCGCCGTCCATCAGCACAAGGGAGCCCATCGCCTCGCCCCACCAAGTCATCATACCTTGTTCGCCGTAGCCACCGCCCTGCAGTTCAATATTGTTGTTGCGCCAGCCCAGCGTACCCTGTTGGTAATTGCGGCGTTGCGACTGGTTGGCCCACGCCATGTTCCAGCTAAATCCGCCATCGGAGGGCATGGAGTGGTTGTAGTTAATGCGCTGGGTACTGCCAGAATCCGGGGTGTTTTCAAAGGTGACGGCGGCGCTGTCACGTTCGCCCAGCGGCACCTGAAGTGACAGTGCGACCGTCCAGTCGCCCCGCTGCCGATCGCGGCTGGCTGCCAGATAGATACTGCTCGCTCCCCACAGGTTACGGCTCCAGGAGAGGTTGAGCAGCTCCGTTTTCTGGTTATCAAAGCTCTCGACGCCGATCCACGCCGCGCCGATGTTGCCGTACTGCCCGAGGTTAAAGGTCAGTGAGTACTGGTCAGTGTTACGGCTAAAGCTGGCGATGGGCTTGTTATTTTCATCATAGACCGTCGGCTGGTCATACAGCGCCAGGTTGCCAAAGCCCCGGTCGCGCCGGGTGTGCTGGGTCGCCAGGCTGAATTCGCTGGTACTGTACTGATACCCCCAGTTAATTTGCCCGCCGTTATCATCGCGCATTCGGCTCTGGGTATAGGAGGTATTCACCACGCCAAAATGACCAAGTTTGACCACCGTTCCCGCGCCCCCCAGGGCCAACTCCTGTGCACCTTCGGCATGCCCTTCCAGCGTCAGCCAGTCGGTCAGGCCGTAGCGATACGACCCGCTTGCCGCCGCCTGGCCGTAGTCGAAATTCTTGATACCGTAGTTACGCCGCAGACTGCCCACGGAAAAGGCACCGTCGCTCAGCCCTGATTTCAGTAATTCACTGGTGACATAAAACGGCAGCGTGGTGCTGACCCGGCGGCCTAATGCGTCGGTGGTGACCAGCACCGCATCCCCGGCGCCGTTGATATACGGCAGATTGGTCAATGTGAAGGGGCCGGGCTGAAGCTGGGTTGACCCCGAACGATAGCCGTTGATAAACAGATCTACCGACGTCGGTACCGCGGCCTCGCCCGAGAACGCCGGCAGCGGCCAGGTCACCAGGTCCGGACGCAGGGAGAAATCTCGTCCGTAGCTTATCCCGCCCAACCGCACGCTGCTGCTCCAGCTCAGGGCATCGCTGATCACATCCCCGACGGTCCAGGTGGTGGCATCTTCTTCGTTGGTCACGAGCAGGGTAGTGTCATAGCGCACGTAGCCTTCCTGCTGGCCATTATTGCCGGTGAAATTTTCCCGCGCATAGCCGGTGGAGGAAAACGAACCGTTCTCGTCGAAGTAGCGAAACTCATGCCAGAGCGACGCCTGGCCGCCGCTGTTTTCGGTATGGTTGGTATAGAGGTCGTAATTGAGCAGCGCGCCCCTGCCATAGTGGGGCTTGCTCTGCGCCGCCTGGCCGCCAAAAGGGGTTACCCGGGAAGAAACCCAGTCGCGGGGCACGGTCAATAACAGACGCTGGGCTGTGCTGTCATATTCCACCCGCACCTGCGAGAGTGTGGAAAGATTGACGTCGCCCGGCGGCACATGTTCAGGGGGAAGCCCGGCGCGCAGCAAATCGGCGCTGGAGATAAAGTAAGCGCCTGCGCGTTGCGTCACGGGGACCACCAGACCGGTATCGTAGTGGTTCAGTACCAGAGCAAGCTGGAAAACAGCCTCGCCGTTCAGCGCCCCGGCTTGCGGCGGCGGCGGTAAGCTGTCATCGCCGGGCTCGGCCCAGGTGCTGGTACTGACGCAAAGCAGGATAATCATCGCCGGTTTCAGTTGACGGGCGTCGACTGCCATTGCGTATCCCTGGCATTAATCTGCGCGCTCATCTGGCCTGGCTGGCGTATCCCCGCCGGTAATGGCCAACTGCGAGTACTGCCAGGAAGAACATAGCCCAGCAGCCCTTCTGCCATAGTGCGTTTCTGCCCCCCCTCGACCAGCGACACCTGGCTCAGACGAACGTGTACATCGCCTTGATTACGCACCTCAAGAGCAGGTTGTCCTCCCTCCTGCGTCACCCGCCAGCGCAGATTTTTGGTCTCAGCCAGGGCATGATGCTCCCCTTCATTGATTGTCGGTATACCTTGCCCGTAGACGAAGAGTGGGATGGAGTAACGCATCTGCAGTTTTAAACCGATAGTCGGGTCTGCTTTGGCGTCGGGATGGGGTATTTCATCCACAATAATGCGGTATGCTTGTTCAACCCCCAACGGAACGGTGCCCTGTTTTATCAATCGAATTAGCTGCTTACTGCCTTTACCAATGGTGACAATCGGCGGGCTGGCAACCACATCCTGCTGTGCGGAATAGCGTTCATACCCGCCCTCCTGCTTCCAGCGCACAATACGCACCTGCATGGTGGTGGCGCTGTTGCCTTGATTCTGGATCCACAGCTCTGTCGCGTTGGCCTCTGCCGACAGCCACGGATCGATGGGCCATAACAGAATAGTCGCCGCCGCGTGCGCCGGGTTGGTTGCAACGGCGGTGATCCCCAGCATACTGACCAGGCACATACGCCTGAATGATGGCTTCATCAATGCTCTCCCTTTTTCACCATGACAAGGTCACGGTGAGCTGATCTGAATACGAGCCTGCCGGGCTAAAACCCGTTAGCAGCGCCACGCCAAAAAGTGGCAGCGCAATGTTGTTACTGTTGGTGTAGGTCACCGGTATGGCCTGGTTAACCCCAATCTCGCTGTTTGCGGCCAGTGAACTGCTGCTGTAGAGCCGATACCCCACAGCCTCGGTCCCCCCCGAGCGCGTCATTCGACGCATGGAAGCGTAGTTTTGCCCGCCATTGATGCTCATACTCAGCGCCACGCCCGGCGTACAGGCGATAGACAACGCCCCATTGGGCACAAAGCTGGTGCTGACCGGCGCGCTTTCTACCCCGGTATGGGTCCCGAAATCCAGCGTGCCAAAAAGCCCTCCGGTTCCGGTGGTGACCGCGCAGCCTGGTACGATAGTCGCGCTGACTTTGAATGACTGAGACGTCACCGCCCCTGCCACGGGAACCATCAACAGCCCGACAATCAGGGCGAAAAAAGGCTGCACGCCGCCCTCTGCGCTTTCGCGCAGACATGAACAAAACGCCTTCATGGCTGAAGTTAGTAGGTTACGCTGACGTTAATGGTGTCTGAATAGGTTCCCGGTACCACCGTCACGCTGTTGCCACCGCCTGTAATGCGCCCGTAAAGGGTATAGCTGTTCACCCCGCCGGCCGTAGAGGCAATCGGCAGGGCCGCGTTATTGGCGATAATGTTGTTATAGCCACTGTCGCTGTACAGGCTGTACGCCACGCCCTGCGCCGCATTGGCGGTGTTGATCAGATAACGCGCAGGCGTACCCGGCGACCCGACAACGCTACCCGGCGCAGTTGAGTTGGTATTGCCGGTGATCGCCACCGTATAGCTGGCGGTAGTACATTGGATGGTAAAGCTGTTCCCCCCGCTGGCCCCGGTCAACTGGGTGGTCAGCGTGGAAAACGTCGCGGGATGGGTGCCGAAGTCCAGTGTCCCGAAGTTAATGCCGTTTTGAGTGGGCGAGCCATTAATCAGACAACCGTTTGTCAGTGTCAGGGTCGCGCCTATTGTGCCGCTACTGGTTACCGCCAGCGCCTGCTGCGCTGTCGTCGCAGCCAGCAAGGTGCCTGCACAGATCACAAGGAGTTTTCTTTTCATTTACCACCCTCCAGCAGATGTCTACGTTCGCTTGCCACATTTTATTTATACTGCTCAGTATGTTAGCCCCGCTAAACATTCCTCAGATGGGGGTTAATGAGAATTTAGTTTATGGTTCTCGCTTCAACCACCCCGACCAAACGACACCCTACTTTCGCCGTATTGACGGCTTTTTTAATTTTAAAACATGAGGTTAGCGATAAACAAATCAATAAAAACCCGTTTCGCCTGAGGATATATCCATAAAAATGTGATCTAAATCACAATATATCATTCAGGTGTTATCGCGAGCGGGTGCAATTACTGCGCAGAGGAATGAGAAGGCGACGATGCTTTCGCCAACGGAAAGACGTTGAGCGGGTGGAGCAGGACGTTAAGAACGCAGGGAGCAGAGGCGTGAAACGGCAACCCGGGTTGCCGTTTCATATTTACCTAGGCTACGTGATTCGCCGCGATATCCAGCAGCGCCATCTCATCGCTATTGAGCAGCTTTTCGATGTTCACCAGAATCAGCATACGATCGCCGAGCGCGCCCAAGCCGGTCAGGTATTCTGTCGACAGCGTGACCGCAAATTCCGGTGCCGGGCGGATTTGGTCAGAGGTCAGGGAGAGCACGTCAGAGACGCCATCCACTACGATGCCGACTACCCGCTGCCCCAGGTTCAGGACGATCACCACCGTGTTTTCGTTATACTCCACGTCACCCTGGCTAAACTTCACGCGCAGGTCAACGATGGGCACAATCACCCCACGCAGGTTGGTGACCCCTTTGATAAACGCTGGCGTGTTGGCAATGCGGGTAACCTGATCGTAACCACGAATTTCCTGCACTTTCAGGATATCAATGCCGTACTCCTCATCGCCTAAAGTGAATACCAGGAATTCCTGCCCTGATGGCTCGCCCGCCAGTTTCGTTACATTACTCATACCGGTCATGTTATTACCTTCTACTTAATCAGGCGGCTGTGTACGCCACACGTTGTTCACGATTTAATCCCTGAAGCGCCGATACGTCGACGATCAGCGCAACGCTACCGTCGCCCAGAATGGTGGCGGCAGAAATACCCGGTACTTTGCGGTAGTTGCTTTCAAGGTTCTTGACCACCACCTGGTGCTGACCAATCAGCTGGTCAACCAGCAGCGCATAGCGGCGACCCGCGCTTTGCAGGATCACAACAATCCCCTGCGTGGCTTCGGTTTTGGCTCCTTCCACTTCAAACACCTTCCACAGTTCGACCAGCGGCAGGTACTCGCCACGAACTTCGAGGACACGCTCGCCGCCCGCCAGCGGATGCAGATCTTCTTCGCGCGGTTGCAGCGATTCCATCACCGCATTCAGCGGCAGAATGAAGACCTCACCCGCAACCTTAACGGACATACCGTCGAGGATCGCCAGCGTCAGCGGCAGCAGAATACGAATGGTGGTTCCGGAACCCTGTTTAGACTTGATCTCAACGTGGCCGCCCATCTCCTGGATGTTACGCTTCACCACGTCCATGCCCACACCGCGCCCGGAGACGTCTGTCACCTGCTCTGCGGTCGAGAAGCCGGGCGCAAAGATCAACATGCCGACCTCTTCATCGGTCATGTTTTCGTTCACCGCCATCCCCTGCGACATCGCCTTCGCCAGAATACGTTCACGATTCAGCCCGGCGCCGTCATCGGTGACTTCGATACAGATGTTCCCGCCCTGATGTTCGGCGGATAAAGTCAGGTTCCCGACCGGCGATTTCCCGGCGGCAACGCGGTTTTCCGGCAGTTCGATGCCGTGGTCCAGGCTATTACGCACCAGGTGCGTTAACGGATCGATAATGCGCTCGATCAGGCTCTTATCCAGTTCGGTGGAGCTTCCCATAAGCGTCAGTTCAATTTGCTTATTCAGCTTACCGGCAAGATCGCGCACCAGACGCGGGAAGCGGCTGAAGACATATTCCATCGGCATCATTCGGATAGACATCACCGATTCCTGCAAATCACGCGCGTTACGTTGTAACTGCCCCATGCTGGTAATCAGATCGCCGTGGGTGACCGGGTCCAGTTCATTAGAGCGTTGCGCCAGCATCGACTGGGTGATCACCAGTTCACCGACCAGGTTAATCAACTGGTCAACCTTCTCAACCGCAACGCGGATGCTGGTGGACTCGCTGGAGCGCGCAGCCAGTTTTTCGCCCCGCGCGGGCGCCGGCGTCTCTTTTGGTACCGCCTTCAGCGCAGGCGCTGGTGGTACAACGGCCGGTGTTGTGTCTTCAGTGACGCTCTCTTGCGCCGCAGCAGGGGCTTCAACAGTGGCTGCTTCAGTTTCGAAGGCAATTTGATCGGCTTCGATAACAAAGCACAATACTGCCACAATGTCGTCCTGGCCGATCCCATCATCCAGCGTGGCGGCCAGGCTGTCTTTACCCTTCACCACGTTGCTTAATGTCGCCAGGTTACCCAGTTCATCTTCCAGCAGATTGACTTCGCCCTCTTTCAGGCGTGACAACACAACGCGCAATTTGCCTGGGGGTGCAAAGTCTTGTACATCGGGGGCGTCAACAACGCTCAGTTTCGCCGCTGGTACAACGGCCACGCCGGCGTCGCCTTTTGCTTCCAGCGCCAGCTGGCGCAGGGCAGTGCAGATGTATTCAAAGCTGGCGGCATTAGGCTCTGCTGAGCTTTTATAGGCGTCGAGCTGTTCCTGCATAATATCTTTGGTTTCCAAAAACAGGTTGATAATGTCGGTATTGAGCTGCATCTCACCGCGTCGTGCTTCATCGAGCAGGTTTTCCATTAAATGGGTCGTTTCCTGCAGGATGGTAAATCCAAAGGTTCCGGCTCCGCCTTTGATGGAGTGCGCCGCACGGAAGATGGCATTGAGCTGTTCTGAGTCCGGCGCTTCGGGCACCAGATCCAGCAGGTGTTGTTCCATATCAGCCAACAGTTCGTCGGCTTCATCAAAAAATGTCTGGTAAAAATCGCTAATATCCATGCTCACGCTATCACCTCGGATTGGCTGGTGGCGATGTTGGAACGGCAGCCGCAGGGACGGCCCCAGGCTGTTTTAAATCGTCCAGTGACTCATTCTGACTTTCGGCGTTTTCATGCAGGATCACCTGCTCCGCCTGCTGGTTCAGCACTAAAAGACTGATACGACGGTTGATGGCGTCATCCGGCCCGCGATCAGTCAGACGCATGGTTGCTGCCATGCCGACCACGCGCAGTACCTTGCCCTCATCAAGCCCCCCCGCCATCAGCTCACGACGCGAGGCGTTGGCACGGTCGGCAGAAAGCTCCCAGTTGCTGTATCCCTTTTCACCCGATGCATACGGGAAATCATCCGTATGTCCTGACAGGCTGATGTGGTTCGGGATCCCGTTTAGCACTGGCGCGATGGCGCGCAGAATGTCGCTCATATAGGGTTCCACCTCGGCGCTGCCGGTTTTGAACATTGGGCGATTCTGGCTATCAATAATTTGTATGCGTAAACCTTCCTGCACCAGGTTTATCTTCAGGTGTGGACGCAAGGCGCGCAGTTTAGGATCGGCTTCTATCAGATGATCCAGGTCACCACGCACTTTTTGCAGACGCGCCTTCTCCATCCGTCTTTTCAGTTCATCGATGTTAGGCTCTCTTTTCACTTCACCCTTCTGTTGGGTGTAATCGTCGCCGCCGCCAGGGATCGGGCTGTCGCTATTGGAGATGCGCTCTCCACCGGTCACTGCGGTCGCCAGCGGCGTGCGGAAATACTCGGCAATCTGGACAAGCTCTTTCGGACTGGAGGTGGAGAGCAGCCACATCACCAGAAAGAACGCCATCATAGCGGTCATAAAGTCGGCGTAGGCAATTTTCCAGGAACCATGTGAACCGTGCCCGTGTTTCTTATGCCTGCGCTTTTTTATAATGACGATCGGGTGGGACTGATTTTTCATGCGTCCTCAGTTGTCGTCTGTTGGCTTGGGTTTTTCACCGTACGTACGTGTTCTTCCAGCTCGATAAACGAGGGGCGCTCACTGGTGTACAGGGTTTTACGGCCGAATTCCACGGCGATAGGCGGTGCGTAGCCATTGAGGTTTGACAGCAGCGTGATCTTCACACACTGCATCATTTTGGTGGTTTCCGCGTTCTTCTGACGCAGAACGCTTGCCAGCGGGGAGATAAAACCGTACGCCAGCAAGATGCCGAGGAAGGTTCCCACCATCGCATGGGCGATCAGTGCGCCCAGCTCCGCCGCCGGACGGTCGGCAGATGCCAGGGCGTGTACGACGCCCATCACCGCCGCGACAATACCGAAAGCAGGAAGCGAGTCACCCACCAGCGCCAGGCTGTTCGCCGGCACTTCAGATTCACTTTCGTGGGTCTCGATCTCTTCATCCATCAGCGCTTCGATTTCGAAGGTGTTCATATTACCGCTGATGATGAGACGCAGGTAATCGACGATAAAGTCCAGCATCATCGCGTCGGCGAGAATGCGCGGATAGCTGGCAAAGATTTCGCTCTCTTTTGGGTTTTCAATGTCTCGCTCCAGCGAAAACATTCCCTGCTGACGAGACTTCGCCATCAGGCGGTAAAGCAGGGCCAGCAGGTCCATGTACATGCTTTTAGTGTATTTTGAGCGACGAAACAGCAATGGGATAGCTCTCAGCGTGCCCTTGATCGATTTACCGTTGTTCCCAACGATAAAAGCCCCTACCCCTGCGCCGCCGATGATAATCAGTTCAGCCGGTTGATAGAGTGCTCCAAGGTGCCCGCCGGTCATCATGTAACCGCCGAAAACTGTACCGAGAACTACCAGGTAACCTAATAAGATAAGCACGACATCATCCTTCCGCTAGTGACTATGGCAGGACGTTCATTTCGAGAGCGTTACCGGAACGCGGAGTAAAAAAAAGCAGCGGTAATCGCTTACCGCTGCTGGAATCTAGCCCACTCATTCGGGTTAAACAGCTTGTTCGATCTGTTCATCCAGCAGTTGTGGAATACTATCGGCAGCTTCCCGGGAAAGTTTACGTCTTTTTACGGCCCGGGATGGAGGCTGGCATAAACTACAGGCGAAGCTGCCAGCGGGCTGATGAGCATGGGTAATAAAATTGCCGCTACAGCAGTTGCAGCGAGACAATTCCAGCAGTCCGCTCTCAACAAAACGCACCAGCGTCCATGCGCGGGTGAGCGCCAGCAAGGGTCCATTTTCCTGTTGCGGACATTGTTCGAGGTAAAGTTTGTACGCTTTGATCACGGCATCAACGCCGTTACACAAACCGGTTTTAAGCAGGTATTGCCAGGCATTACAGAACATCGATGCATGGATATTCTGTTCCCAGGTCATGAACCAGTCTGTTGAGAACGGCAGCATTCCTTTCGGTGGAGGACTACCTCGTAATTCTTTGTACAGTTTAATGAGACGACCACGGCTCAACTGAGTCTCGCTTTCCAGCATCTGTAAACGAGCACCTAACGTAATCAGTTCCATGGCCAGCTGTATATCACGCGCTTCCTGAACAATGCTCTTTTCGCTCATCGTTACGCCCTTTTCTTACGGGCTACGTCATCAGGCTGGCTGATGTCGTTGAGCAAACGCGTGGAAAGAAGGATACCAGTATGGACCTGCTGGAGATCGTCAACACGGGAGTCCTGAGTCAGGCGCGTGATAGTCTGAGAATCATCAAAGCGGAACTGGCAAACCAGTTGATTGGTCTCAGCCAATTTCACCATCTGAGGAAGCGTTAATCCGCCCAGCATGGTTGCCATCTCTTCGTTAATACCAAGACGAAACATCGCTGATGCCTTGTCCTGACTAATCAAACGCTGCGCGAGCAGTAAATATGACAAATTGATGTCATAGATATGTTTTAGCAACTCGGATGTATGCATTTTTCCCATCCCGAATAACCAACTATTATTTTTATGCGGAAACACCGCACCCCGTGATGTCGCCGGGAAATCACCCGGTATAAAAAGAAAAGGCCAAATGCATAGCTGAATTTAGGTTTGTATTCAGTAAAACGCGCAATAGCCGAAACGCAATCGCGTTCCTTACACATTTCATCATTCCTTACAAATAACCAAGATTTTTCCTAATTCGACGCAACTCTACTCGTCAGTTTTGACACATACAATGCAGCCAACCCCCACATTTAAAAAAAATGTGATCTGGATCACATAATTAGAGTGAATATATGTCACAAATCCATCAGTCACACTTCTAATTCGGATGATTTTTAATCAAATCACCCCGTTTGATATTCCATGTGAACGAATACTCATGCAAAAGTATGGACTATCTTGCCCCAACCATCACATTTAAGCGTGCGGCTGACATCAGTGTGCTATTACAATAGCGTGATCTGTAAGTTACAAATTCATTACCTATAAAAAACATACAGTTATAATAAGTACACAGCAAAATCATTTCGATGCGTTATCATTTAAAATATGTTTATATTAGGTTAAACCGCTTCAGCACCACGAACGCCAAAATGTGTAATTTTGGTTAAGTTGTTAATTTTTATCATTTCATCGTGTTTTTCATTTATTCTTCTTATAAGAATAATTAATGAATAATTATGATAATCATCACACTCCTGTCGTCGTGCCCTCTTGCAGAAGTGATCAAATCGCGGTAAAGCTGGCACGTCACTGTATTTAATACCTCTAAGGAGTGCGTGATGAGTTACTCCCATCTTATTGTTTCTGTTGCTGTTTACCCGGAAAGCCACCAGCTTATTGCCCGCGCGGTCTCCATTGCCCGGCCGCACAATGCCCGCGTCAGTCTCATCACTCTGGCGGCCGAACCTGAGATGTTTAATCAACTGGCGGCACCAATGCTGGAGGATATTCGCTCACTTTTACAATAAGAGACGCAGCAATTTCTGCAAGAACTCATCGAGAAAGCACAATATCCTGTTTACCAGGCCGTTATTGCGACAGGTGAGCTTAATGAACATATTTTTGATATGGGTCGTAAGCAGAATATTGAGTTAGTGATATACGGGAATCATAACCACCGTTTTTTTTCGCGCGTGGTTTGTTCGGCAAAAGCGGTGGTTTCCACAAGCCAGGTTGATGTGTTGCTGGTGCCGCTTGGGGGCGCACAGCCCCCAGCAGGAATATCAGGCTAATTTAGGGAAGGTCGCGATCTTCTTTTGCAACTCACCTTCATGACGTTGTGGCGTGATGTGGCGGAGATCGCAAACAAAACGCGCCTGCCAGCTATCAATATCATTCTTACGAATCGTTTCCATCATCCGGGCATGTCGAGAAATTCGCTCCGTCAGCGGCATCGTCAGCGCACGGTCAAGCGCATTGGCGACATCATCCCGATCGTAAGGGTTAACAATCAGCGCGGAGGTTAGCTCGTTGGCGGCCCCGGCGAATTGCGACAGTACCAGCACTCCGGGGTCAGCGGGGTCCTGGGCTGCCACATACTCTTTGGCGACCAGGTTCATCCCGTCACGCAGCGGCGTGACCAGCCCGACATCGGCATAGCGAAAGACCTTCATCAGGATCTTACGGTCAAAATGCTGATTAAGATAAAAGAGCGGCGTCCAGCCTAGCTGGCCATAGCGGCCGTTAATGCGCCCTGCTTCCGTCTCCAGCTGATGGCGGATGTCCTGATAAGCTTGCACTTCGCCACGCGATGTCGGCGCGATTTGCGTATAGCGGATTTTACCGTGATGCTGAGGGAATTTATCCAGCAGGGTTTCGTACGCCAGGAAACGCTCCGGCAGTCCTTTGGAGTAATCGAGTCGCTCCACGGAAAAGATATTTTTCACGTGCTTTAGCTCATTCTTAAGCTGTGCCAGCTTCGGCGGAAGCGGTCCACTGGCCGCGTCGGCAATCTCCTGCGGTTCGATACCAATCGGATACACTTCAGTGTGGAAATCTTTCCCCCAGGCCGTATGCGTGTTATTGCCCTGGGCAATCAGCCGGGTTTTACCTGATATGGAGTCAAGGAATGCCAGCCTGTCATTTTCGGTCTGGAAGCCCAGCAAATCATAATCACACATCGCTTCCAGCAGCGCTTCATGCGGCGGAAGGGCGGTGAATATCTCCGGCGTCGGGAACGGAATGTGCAGGAAGAAGCCGATGCGGTTGTTGACCCCGCGCTGGCGTAACTCTCTGGCGAAAGGCAGCAAATGATAATCGTGGATCCATAAAATATCGTCTTCCTCGATTAACGGCAGCAGTTTATCCGCCAGCAGCGCGTTCACGCGCATATAACCTTCATAGGATCCACGCTGGAACTTTACCAGGTCCAGGCGGTAGTGAAATGCTGGCCATAAAACGGCGTTTGAGAATTCAGAGTAATACTCGTCGTAATCTTTCTCATTGAGCGCAAAAGAGGCCCAGGTGATATTCCCGTGTGTGACGGTATTGAGCGGTCTCTCTTCTTCACAGATATCGCCACTCCAGCCAAACCACAGCCCACCGGCGGCTTTTAAAGCCCCTAAGATCCCTACCGCTAACCCGCCTGCGCTGGACTTTTTATCATCAGGCGGTGCGATTCGGTTAGAGACGACGACTAAGCGACCCATAATGGTTTCCTCCGTTGTTAAACGCTATTTGTTGTAGTTGCTGGTTAGCGATGTCTGCAATCCACTGCCAGACGCTGGCGACATTCTCCAGCCGCCATCTGGCGCATGTGTCACCAGGCCCGACCTTAACGGCGATCCCTCCGGCCTGGTTAACCACGTTGAATCCTGCCTCATCGGTCAGGTCATCCCCGAAAAACAGGGGCGTTCTACCTTTGAACGGCATCTCAGCCATGAACGCCGCAATGGCCGCCCCTTTATTGATCCCCTCAGGTTTAATTTCCACCACACACTTGCCTGGCTGGAGCGCCAGTTGCGGATGCGCTTCAGCCACGCTTCTTGCCAGCGCAAATACCGCAGCCTCATGGTGCGGCGCCTGACGATAGTGCAGCGCGAAAGCCATACTTTTGGCCTCCAGTTCCGTCCCGGGAAGCGCCTCCAGCGCAGAAGCGAGTTGCCTGTGCAGCGTCTGAATTAAGGCAGAAGGGAGTGAGACTATATGCAGTTGATCATGGATGTCGCGGCGCTCCGCTCCGTGCACACCGGCCAGCGGAAAGTGGCATGGACTGGCGAGCATATCCAGCTCGGCCATTGAGCGCCCTGAAATCAATGCCAGTGCTCCCTCGTTCATCTGCGAGAGCTGTTGAAGATTTTCCAGCACCGTATCCGGTATCACGACCTGGTCAGGATGCGGTTTTATTCCGGCGAGTGTTCCATCAAGGTCAAAAAAGAAAGCAAATTTTCCGGGCAATACAGGCGGTGCGGTTAACAAGTCAGCCACCCTGGTCCTCCTTACGGTTAGCGAGAGGTAAACGCCTTTACCCTCATCTTAGCCATGTAAGTATAGACAGTGTGACGCCGCTCGCCATTTGACAACCGCCCCGCCAGTAAAACTGGCGGGGCGGCAGAGAGGTCAGCTAAGGTTAAAAGTTGAGCGATTCAAACGCTGCTTTGACATCATGCGATACGCTTCGCTTTTTGCTTGTAACGGTCGAATATCACGGCTGCCAGCAGGATCAGGCCACGCACCACGTACTGCGAGAATGGAGATATATTGAGCAGGTTCATGGCGTTCTCTACCGTACCCAAAATGAGGATGCCCGCCACCACATATGAGATTTTTCCGATGCCACCCTTGAGGGATACCCCCCCTAAAACGCAGGCTGAGATAACAATCAACTCATACCCAATGGAGGTCATCGGCTGGCCGCTGGTCATACGCGAGGCCAGGATAATCCCTGCCGCGGCAGATACCAGCCCGGAAAGGACAAAGATGATTATTCTGGTGCGTACAACCGGCACGCCCGCCAGGCGGGCGGCTTCTTCATTACCGCCAATGGCCAGGGTATTACGCCCGAAGGTGGTGCGGTTAAGCAGGAAGCCGAAGAGGATCAAGCATGCCACCGTTAGCCAGATTGGCGCGGGCAGCCCCAGCCAGTTGGCGTAGCCCAGGGTAAAGAAGCGCTCGTCTTCAATACCTACCGCTTTGCCGTCAGAGATGATATACGCCAGACCACGCACGATTTGCATGGTCGCCAGAGTGGTGATCAAAGCGTTAATCTTCAGACGCGCAATCACAAAACCATTCACCAGACCACTGAGCACGCCGAGCAGCAACCCGGCAAACACGCCGATCCACAGGCTTTCAGTCAGATTAATGACCACCGCCGTGGTGACACCTGCGCAGGCAATCACCGAGGCCACCGACAGGTCAAAGTCGCCCGAGGCCAGGCAGAACAGCATTCCGCAGGCCACCATCCCGGACATGGAAATAGCCAGCCCCAGCCCTTTCATGTTGATAAAGCTGGCAAAATTGGGAACAAATAGTACGCAGGCGAGGAACAGTACGGCGAAAACCACCAGCATGCCGTACTGATCCCAGATGCGTCCAAAACTGAAAGCCGATTTCGGCGCTCCGGATGTAGTAACAGAGGACATCTTTGACTCCTTACTCAGGCGACAGCCTGGCTAACTTTAGGCATGGCGAGACTCAACGCCTGTTGTTCATTCGCCTGTTCATGCAGCAATTCACCGGCAATTTCGCCTTCGCGCATCACCAAGATACGGTCAGCGACGCCAAGCACCTCAGGCAGATCGCTGGAGGCGAACAGCACCGCCACGCCACGTTTTGCCAGTTCATAAATCACGTTATAAATTTCGTGCTTCGCCCCCACGTCGATGCCGCGCGTCGGTTCATCAAGCAAAATGACCTTCATATCTTCCGACAGCCAGCGGCCTAAAATGGCCTTTTGCTGATTCCCGCCGGAGAGATACATGATCAGTTGTTCCGCACCCGGCGTTTTGATGTTCAGGGAACGTATATGGCGCTCGGCATTGGTCATTTCCCAGCCGTCATTGATGAGACACCCCGCACGAATGAACTTGCGCCGGGCGGAAATGTTGATGTTGTCGCGCACAGAATGCACCGGAATAATGCCCTCTGCTTTGCGATCTTCCGGACAGAGCATCATGCCGGCGCGAATGGCGTGTGCCGGTTTCTGAATGTCGACCTTTACACCGTCAATGGAAACTTGCCCTTCGGTAATTCGCGTCCCGCCGAACAGGCCTTTCATCAACTCGCTTCGCCCTGCCCCGACCAGGCCGAACAAACCGACAATCTCGCCGCTACGCACCGACAGCGAAATCGGTGTGCGCACGCCGGGCGCTTTAACCTTATCCAGTCGCAGGCATTCCGGGCCGTACTTGCGCGATTGCCAGTGATAAATATCCCCCAGTTCGCGACCTACCATCGCCTGAACCAGCTGATCGTGGTTCACGTGCTGCATGTCGGTAAAAGTGCGGACATAACGGCCATCCTTGAACACGGTGATGGCATCGCTTAAGGCAAAAATTTCTTCCATCCGGTGGGAAACGTACAAAATGGTGCGGCCCTCTTTGCGCAACTCGCGGATCACACGGAACAGATTTTCGATCTCACGCGCAGAGAGCGAACTGGTTGGCTCATCGAAAGCAATAATTCTGGCATTACGCGCCAGCGCTTTGGCAATTTCTACCATTTGCCACTGGCCGAGGGAGAGATATTTCAGCGGCGTCTGCGGATCGACATCCAGACCCAGATGTTTTAACTGCAGCCCTGCCTCATAGTTAAGCAGCGACCGGTTAACCACACCGCTTTTGTGCGGGAGCTGGCCCAGATAGATGTTTTCCGCCACGGTCATTTCAGGGATCAAATGCAGCTCCTGATAGATAATCGCCACCCCGGCGTTCAGCGCCGCGGTAGTAGTGGCGAAGGAGACGTCTTCCCCACGAATAGCCAGCGAACCGACCGTTGGCGTGTAGAAGCCGCTGAGGATTTTCAACAACGTGGATTTTCCCGCCCCGTTCTCCCCCATCAGGGCGTGAACCTGGCCGGCATAGCAGTCGAAACTGATATCGGTCAGCGCCTTGACTCCGGGGAAGATTTTACCGATGCCGCGAAAAGAGAGGTACGGCTCAGACTGTCGCATAACATCTCCGTGATTCCTGTAGGGTGTACGTCTGGCCCCTCACGTATGCAAGGGGCGCAATCACAGCGTTTTACTTACCGCCCAGTCCTTTTTTCGCCAGCTCCTCCTTGAAGTTGTCGCGGGTGATCAGCACCACGTCGGTCACTTCAGTGAATTTCGGCGGTTCAACCCCTTTGGTCACCCAGTTGTAGAGCATCTCGCTGGATTTATAGCCGTGCACGTCCGGGCTTGGCAGCAGAGAGCCATAGAAACCGGTGGCCTGCGCTTTTGAGAGTTCACTCACGGCGTCAACGCCGTTGATGCCAATACCGATAACATCCGGCGCTTTGAAGCCCTGACCTTCCGTTGCCCGCACGCCGCCCAGCACGGTATTGTCGTTCATTCCGACCACCAGCCAGTGTTTCACCTCAGGATGTTGCACCAGCATGGAGTTAGCCGCGTCGAACGCGCCCGGGATATCGTTGGATTTTGTCGGTACTTTATAAATGTGTTTTTCCGGGAAGCCAGCGGCTTTCAGCGCCTCCATAGAGCCAGAGGTACGACGACGCGCGGTATCCAGTTCGTCTGCGGTAATCGCCATCACGGCGCTCTCTTTGATATCCCAGCCGCGTTTTTGCATCTCTTTATAAAGTTCCTGCCCCTGGCGTTCACCGATTTTTGTCGCCGCCATCATCACCAGCGGCACCGTATCCATCGGCTTGCCTTTGGCATTGACGAACTGGTCGTCAACGGCGATAACCTTCATGTCATAACCCCGCGCTTTAGCTGCTATGGCTGAGCCGAGTTTTGGATCCGGCGTGCAGATGACAAACCCTTTCGCGCCGCTTGCTGCCAGGCTATCGATAGCATTCAACGTTTTCTCACCGTCAGGCACGGCAATTTTAATCACCTCAAAACCTAAATCCTTCCCGGCTTTATCGGCGAATTTCCATTCTGTCTGGAACCAGGGTTCTTCTGGCTGCTTGACCAAGAAACCCAGTTTTAAATTTTCTGCGATAGCGGATTGTGACATAACAGCAGCCAAACCAACGGCCGCCAGCGCTTTAGTAAATTTGTGCATGGTAAACTCCAGCTTAAGTATTCTTTTCTGTAGGGTAAAATGGCGTACTTATTATTTAATCGGACGTAAAACAAGACATTAGCGCCTACCTCATCATAAGCGTCAGTGCTGGTGATAGTTTTAGCGGGAAATTAATCATCCATAAGAGAGCGCCATCACACAGCAGAATTACAGTAATTGCGTACATAAATTCAGCAATAAATGACATAAAAAAAGCAGGATTTGTCAGACAAATGAAATGAGGTTAAGCAGTATTCTCCATAAGATTAGCTAAGAAATCCCTGATAGCCGAACGCCATGGCGTCCGGCCAGCACGTTACCAGGCGTAATAGATGTGTTCGGCGTGATCGCGCGCGGCTGTTTCATCCCCCAGCAGTCGGGCCGAAAGGGTCAGGGCAAAGTCAAAAGCGTGGCCAAGACCTTTACCGCTCAGCAGATTTTTATCCTCCACCACCGGCGCATCCACGTATACACCGTCTTCGATCATCTGCCATAAATCACCGGAACAGACATAGCGGCGCCCCTTGAGCAAACCGTTGCCGCCCAGAACGCGCGCCGCAGCAGAACAGATTGGGCAAATCAATTTTCCGCTCTCATCATGGGCAGAAATAAAACGGATAACCTCCCGGTTAGCAGCCAGATTAACGCTGCCCTGAGGCCCGCCGGGTAATATCACCGCATCGTAAAGCGTGTCGATTCGCTCTGTTAAGGTGCTGTCGGCCACCATCGGAATGTTGTGATAACTCACCACAGCGCGTGACTCCGCGCACGCCAGCGTCTCTACCTGTATCTGCAGACGGCGCAGAATATCGATGGTGATAATGGCTTCCGCCTCTTCAAAACCTGGTGCCAGCAGCACCGCAACTCTCTTCATGGGCATCCTCATGTCACAAATTAATTTAAAACCGCGTTTCATTTTTGCAAATCAGGCACAAATATACTTGCATAGGGATCACAAAAACGGTGGGCAGGGCAGCGGACGCAGGAAGTGAATACGCGATCACATTCAGTAGCAACCTAACAATCCTATTCTATAATTTATTCTCACAGGTTGAGTGTGACTTGCAGTAAGTGTTATTGGCCTTAAAGACAGGTTAAGCAGCGGACTACATTTTTAGTAAATAAGGATATTCGTATGGCTACCCAAGTGATGATTCAAAAACTCAATGCACAGATGAACCTTGAGTTTTACGCCTCTAATTTGCATCTTTATTTGAGTCAGTGGTGTTCTAAGAACAGTCTCAACGGTACGGCCACCTTTTTCCGTATCCAGGCGCAAAGTAACGTCACGCATATGATGCGCGTCTTTGATTTTATGAAAGATGCCGGGGCTAATCCTATTGTGCAAGCGCTCGACGCCATCGAGGATAACTACACTTCACTGGAAGAATTGTTCCAGAAAACGCTGGCTGAGTATGAGCAACGTTGCTCGACGCTGAGCACGCTGGAAGATGAAGCCAGAGCGCTTAAAGATAATCTGACCCTGAACTTCTTACGCACAATGGGCAAAGAGCAACAGCAGGACGGCATTTTGCTTCAAACCCTTGCCGATGAAATCCGTGCTGCAACGCGTTTAGGACTATGCCCGGAACAGACCGACCGCCATCTTCTTGATATCGTCAGTCACCAACAGCACTGATTCCCCCGCCTGCACCCTGACTCAGGTGCAGGCACGCTCATTCCCGGCTGGCCGTTTCCAACCCACTGCTTTTCTTAAAATTTAACAAAGTAGATCTCGCTCCCACTGAGTAACCCTGCAAAATGCAATGATTTATTTAATTACATAATCATTGACGAGGGAGCATCATGATCACCATTGAGTTTATTGTCATTATTGCCTGTTTACTGGCAGGAACACGTTTTGGCGGCATGGGTCTGGGGCTGATAAGCGGGATTGGCCTGTTTATTTTAAGTTTTGTCTTTGGCCTACAGCCCGGAAAACCCCCGGTTGACGTGATGCTCACGATCCTGGCCGTAATAGGCTGCGCGGCCACCCTGCAAACGGCGGGTGGCCTGAATGTGATGATGCAATTCGCCGAGCGCCTGCTGCGTAAACATCCCCAGCACATTACCCTCCTCGCCCCGTTTACCACCTGGATGCTGACCTTTTTGTGCGGTACCGGACATGTCGTCTACACCATGTTTCCGATTATCGCCGATATTGCCTTGAAAAAAGGGATCCGCCCGGAACGCCCGATGGCGGTATCGTCCATTGCCTCACAGATGGCCATCACCGCCTCGCCGGTTTCCGTGGCCGTTATATCGCTGGTCTCAATACTGGGCGCACAGCACGGGATCGGCCATGCGTGGGGGATCCTCGATATTCTTACGGTATCCGTCCCCGCCTCACTGTTTGGCGTGGCTATCGCCGCGCTGTGGAGCCTGCGCCGGGGGAAAGATTTGGCAGATGACAGGGAATTTCAGAAAAAACTTACCGATCCGAAGCAGCGAGACTTTATCTACGGCGGTACAGAAACGTTAATGAATCAGCAGTTTCCAAAACAGGCCTACTGGTCCACATGGATTTTTTTCGCCGGGATCGCGGTGGTGGTTCTGCTCGGCGCATTGCCCGAACTACGCCCGGCTTTTGACATGAAAGGCAAAATGACCGCGCTTTCAATGAACCTGGTGATACAGATGATGATGCTTATTGCCGGGGCCGTGATCCTGGTGGCTTGCCGGGTAAAGGCATCCGCTATCTCTAACGGTGCGGTCTTTAAGGCGGGAATGGTGGCGATTTTCTCGGTATTCGGCGTGGCGTGGATGAGCGATACTTTTTTTCAGGCGCATCTGACTGAGCTGAAAGTGGCGCTGGAGGGCGTCGTAAAAAATCATCCCTGGACTTACGCCATCGTGCTTTTCCTGGTGTCTAAACTGGTCAATAGCCAGGCCGCTGCGCTAACGGCCGTGGCGCCAATGGGGCTGATGCTGGGAGTCGATCCGAAAATGCTGATCGCCTTCTTCCCGGCGTCTTACGGCTATTTTGTCCTGCCAACCTACCCGAGCGATTTAGCCTGCATCGGCTTTGATCGTTCTGGCACAACTCGCATCGGCAAATTCATCATCAACCACAGTTTTATTCTGCCGGGGCTGATTGGCGTGAGCTGCGCCTGCGCGGCAAGTTATCTGTTGGTACAAACCTTCTTCTGACGCCACACCGGGCAACACACCCTGTCACCCGTCGACATTGTGTCAGAAAGATGTTTCTAATTTCAAAACATCGGTTTATTTTAGTGAGATTCACCCTGCGGCGTGAATCTCAGTTCAATCAGTGCGATGGCTTTCTGGATCGCGCGAAGCGTGACCGGGTCCGCTGCAGCAGGATGGCTGGTGAAATCGATGTTTTTCAGTTGGGCAGACATTTTCTCGCGCACTTCCACAGGCGCGATAATATCAATGACATCAAGGATTTGTTTGATAACCAGCTGGCATGCGACGACGTCAGACACCAGTTCCTGATCGGCGCTCAGGTTTTGTGACATGGGCTTACTCCTTATTTAAAGGCCGCCATAGTAACAAAACCCACGCCCTTTCATCTCGCTCTCGTCGCCCGCAGACGTAAAAAAACCTGCCGAAGCAGGTTTTTTTATCAGAACATCGCGCCCGGTGGGACGTCTTTAAATGTGTTGCAATAGTTAGCCCACATGCTTTTCAGGATTTTACGCAGTTTCATTATGATGCTCCGATATTGTGTTATGCAGGTGTTATTTTGAATACGCACATAATATGACCATCATCACAAAAATCAACGCTTTTGTGATGAATATCACGATTATAAACTCATCAATTCACCTTGATGTTAAATAAAATGATGTAAAAACCGTGAGTTGCGTCTTTATAAGTTCCAGTAAATTTATATACTTTTTTTTTAACGACAGGTTGAAGTATGAGTGAGAACATAACCGGCAAAGAGGGCCGCGGCTTATCGCCCGCTGCCCTGTTGGTGGCTGGCGCTTTTTTTATGGAATTTCTCGACGGCACGGTGATTGCGACAGCCCTGCCGGACATGGCTAAAAGCTTTGGCGTACAGGCCGTTGATTTGAACATCGGCATCAGCGCTTATTTGATCACGCTGGCGGTGCTGATCCCTGCCAGTGGCTGGATAGCAGACCGCTTCGGCGCGCGTAAGGTCTTTGCGCTTGCGCTGACGATATTCACCCTGGCCTCGGTGCTTTGCGGCCTGTCAACTACCGTCGATCAGTTTGTTGCCATGCGCGTGTTGCAGGGAGTGGGCGGTGCGCTCATGGTGCCCGTCGGTCGTCTGGCCGTTCTGCGCACCACGCCAAAACATCAGTTGATTACCGCTATCGCCACTCTGACCTGGCCCGCGCTGGTGGCCCCCATCATCGGACCACCGCTGGGCGGTTTCATCACAAGCTTCGCCGACTGGCGCTGGATCTTCTTTATTAATGTGCCATTAGGCCTTGTCGCCATCGTGCTGACGCTGCGGATAATGCCTGATTTGCATGAGGATGGGCGTCGTCCGTTTGATCTTCCAGGATTCGTGGCGACAACCATAGGGATGGTGAGCCTGGTCTGCGTGATGGAATCCATGGCCGGGCAGCATGCACCTGGAGGATTGACCTGGTTACTGTTGGCCATCGGCGCGGGGACGCTGATTTTCGCGCTCCGTCATTTCCAGCGAGCGCAATGGCCGATGATCCGACTCGATGCGCTGCAGGTGCCTACTTTTCGCGTCACGATGTACGGTGGCTCGTTGTTTCGCGCCTCTATCAGCGCTGTCCCCTTTCTCCTGCCCCTGATGTTTCAGGTTGGATTTGGCATGGATGCGTTCCACTCTGGTCTGCTGGTGCTGGCGGTATTTGTCGGCAACCTGAGCATAAAACCCGTCACCACACCGCTTATTCGCACTTTAGGTTTTAAGCGGCTGTTGCTGATCAACGGTGCGCTGAACGTGCTGGCCCTGTTGGCCTGCGCGTTTCTCACTCCTGACACCTCCGTGTGGCTGATTATGCTAATCCTTTACCTTGGCGGGGTTTTCCGATCGATCCAGTTTACTGCCGTCAGCACGCTTGCGTTTGCGGATGTTCCTTCCGCCCAGATGAGCTATGCCAATACGCTGTTTTCCACCGCAACGCAGCTTGCTGTAGGTCTGGGAATCACGCTAGGGGCAATTGGCATTCGCATTGGCGAAAAAGTCAGTGAAAGCATCGTGGGGCTTGCCGTAGTTCCCGGCATCAGCTTCCGGCTGGCTTTTGTTGTCATCGCGTTGATTTGTCTGGTGGGGATGTTTGATACGCTACATCTGAAGAAAGATTCGGGCAGTGCGGTATCGGTAAAAAGGTAATCTGCAGGCCGGGCAAGCGCAGCGCCGCCCGGCAAACACATGCTTAGCCAACAATGCCGCGAACAAAAGCTTCGATCTCGTTGTCCTGGCAGTTTTCAAAGAAACACTGCTGGAAGCGCTGACCGGAAACGGCCGTTTTCACCAGCTCAGGATCGATCGCGCGCAGAGTGTCGAGATAGTTCTCTTTCACGACTGCTGCTTTCACCTGGTTCAGAATACCAGCGTTGCGTACCTGTGGCTCTTTACGCTCAGGTGGGTAACCTTCACCGTTACGGCCGGTAAAAGCTTTCTCAAAAATAAAGCGAACGTTCAATTCTGCCCCCCAGCCAAACCCCTTTGCGAAAGGCAGAGATAGTGCGTTACCGTTGTTGATTTGGGCGAACAGGAAAGCATCAGCGGGATCGATACAGTAACCGCAGATAACGCCGGGATGGATATTCAGAGACATCAGCGCACCCTGGCCCGTGCCGCAGCCGGTAACAACAAAATCAACGGCTTTCGCGTTCAGCAAAATGCTGGCCATAATCCCCAGATGGATATAGGTCAGATGATGGTCGTTTTCATCGCTCATGCCAACGTTATACACCGGGAAGCCTTTTTCATCAGCCACAGCTTTTAACTCATTGAGGATGATAGGATTTTTAGCAGCCTGGCTGTTTTCCATCATCAGTGCAATTTTCATCTTTTTTCTCCTGAATGCGTTGCGGGAGGTTCCGCTATGAGTAGCTTTTCATTTTCACCTTACTATCAAACAAACATGTTTTCAAATTAACTGAAAACTTGTTTTAAAAAACAAAGATTCGCTCACAATTTCGAAGGCCCCTGGCCGTTGCAAAGAGAAAGTGCAGATTGTCCGGCTATTCCAGCCATTGCACCGGGGATCTGTGGGTAGGATACCCTAAATCTATTTCTTCAGAGCGACCTATGAAAACTGTAATCGTTGCCGTTACGACCTTGCTGCTCGCAGGATGTAGCATTAACCGCCAGGCTGAGGTCAGTCACCTGGACGCGCCAGGCGGGATTGTCCGCCTTAACTATGGGCAGGCAATGCTGCAGAATGCCCATTCCGATGTGTACGTGAACAAGGGTAGCGCAGAGAAAGCCTGTCAGAGCATGGGGTTCGCCACCGCTTCAGCGTATGGTCAGCCCATTAAAACCTGTACCCTGATCAGCGGCTCGCTGTGTTTAAACGAGACCGTGACGATTCAGTTTAAATGCATGGGCTATGCCATAAGCCCTAACGCCAATAACCCCTGGTATTAATCACATCTGCCAGCCTGGGCTGGCAGAGAATGAATAAAGAATATAAACAATGCTCATTAATATATATTTTTAAAGTGCCAATGCGTTTTATTCCTATTCGCATTTTAAATAAAAGAATATTAATTTTACTTTTTGCAAATAATTTAATAACAAATTATAGTGTCGCTCATCGTGAACAAGAAATAATAAACAGGAGCTTCCACATGCTGAAAACTGAAATGATCGACAAGCTCAATGCACAAATGAACCTTGAGCTTTTTTCATCCCTTCTCTACCAGCAGATGAGCGCCTGGTGCAGCTATAACAGCTTTGAAGGCGCTGCGGCATTCCTGCGTCGTCACGCCCAGGAAGAGATGACGCACATGCAGCGTCTGTTTGATTATCTTACCGATACCGGCAGTCTGCCTCTTATCGAAACTATTCCTTCTCCGGTTGCCGAATATGGCTCGCTTGATGATCTGTTTCACGCTACCTATGAGCACGAGCAGCTAATCACTCAGAAAATTAACCAACTGGTTCATGCGGCCATGATAAGCCAGGATTACCCCACCTTTAACTTCCTGCAGTGGTATGTGGCAGAGCAACACGAAGAAGAGAAGCTGTTTAAATCCGTACTGGATAAACTGTCTCTGGCCGGTAAATCAGGTGAAGGTCTGTACTTTATCGATAAAGAACTGGCAACCCTTGACGCCCAGAATTAATGTCTTAACGGCGCTGACCCACCAGCTTGTAAAAACATCGTTACAACTCCTGTAACGTTGATTTGACGAGGAAACGCTTTTCCCTTACTCTGCGCCGCAGATCTTGTCGCGATGGCGAATCGTTGTAGAGGAAAGCGTGAAAAACAGAACCCTGGGAAGTATTTTTATCGTCGCGGGTACGACGATTGGCGCAGGAATGCTGGCGATGCCGTTGGCTGCCGCAGGCGTCGGATTTGGTGTCACCTTGTTACTGCTGGGCATGCTCTGGGCATTAATGTGTTACACGGCACTGCTACTACTTGAGGTGTATCAGCATGTTCCTGTCGATACCGGTTTAGGTTCACTCGCCGCGCGCTATCTTGGACGTTATGGCCAGTGGATAACCGGGTTTAGCATGATGTTTTTGCTGTACGCGCTGGCCGCTGCCTATATCAGCGGGGCCGGTGAGCTTATCGCCTCCAGCGTCAACGACGGGTTCGACGCGGATATTACCCCTGCGACAGGGGCAATCGTCTTCGCGCTGATCGGCGGCGGCGTGGTGTGTGTCGGTACCTCGCTGGTGGATCTGTTCAACCGCTTTCTGTTTAGCGCCAAAATTCTGTTCCTGGTGGTAATGCTGGCCCTGCTGGCACCGCATATTCACAGTGTTAACCTGCTGACGCTGCCGCTGGAAAAAGGGCTGGCGTTATCCGCGATCCCGGTCATTTTCACCTCTTTTGGCTTTCACGGTAGCGTGCCAAGCATCATCAGCTATATGAATGGCGATACGGGTAAACTGCGCCGCGTCTTTATTATTGGTAGCGCCATACCCTTGATTGCCTATATCTTCTGGCAACTGGTGACGCTTGGCAGTATTGACTCTTCCACTTTTATTGGCCTGATGGCCGAACACTCTGGTCTGAACGGTTTACTGAAGGCGTTGCGTGAAGTCGTCTTCTCATCGCACGTTGAGCTGGCGGTGCATCTGTTCGCTGACCTTGCGCTGGCGACCTCGTTCCTGGGCGTGGCGCTCGGTCTGTTCGATTACCTGGCAGACCTTTTCCAGCGTCGTAATACCGTCACGGGTCGTTTACAGACGGGGGCGATCACCTTCTTGCCTCCGCTGGCCTTTGCTCTGTTTTACCCGCGCGGGTTCGTGATGGCACTGGGATATGCGGGCGTGGCGTTATCCGTCCTTGCTCTGCTGCTCCCTTCCCTGCTGGCGTGGAAAAGTCGCCAGCAACATCCAGGGTCAGGATATCGGGTCGCGGGGGGCAAACCGCTGCTATGCATTGTATTTGGTTTTGGGGTGGTGATCATTCTGGTGCAGGTGCTGATTGCAGCACGGGTGTTGCCAGAAGTGGGGTAATGATAAAGGGGCTGCGATTAGCCCCCTTTATCATCAGTGCAAGCAACAGCTCTTAAACTTCTTCCCGCTGCCGCACGGGCAGGGATCGTTGCGCCCAACCTTCGCGCCATTCACCGTCGGCTTGTGCGCGACCGGCTGCTGCGGGTTTTCCACCCAGTAGTTGTACAAACGTAGCGCCGCTGGCTGAATGCTCTCGATGCTGGCGGTATACTCCTCTTCGGTCAACGCGTCCAGCTTGTCGCTGTTTTCAACCGATCCGTGTAGCGCAATAACGTCCAGACTGGCCTTCAGCTCCTGTGGCAAGGAAGACCAGTCGGTCAGTGCCACACCGCGCATGTAGCCATAGCACCACTCTTCAACCACGGTAAAGCTCTGGCCGTCGACATCGTTATAACCAAACAGTGGCTCAAACTGATCGGGGTAATCGCTCAGGCGTTCAGCAATATCGTTCATATGCTTAAAGCAGAGATCGATAAAACGGTTCATCTCCCGATCGTTTTTCCAGCGTGGGATATGTTTCTCACCCCCCCATACCGCCACCAGCCAGGCATCAGGTTCAACAACCACTGGGCCGGAAAGCACTGCGGTAAGCATGCCGTCAAGTTCGGACACGTCAACCACGGACGCATCTTCATGACCATAAGACATTAACGTCTCTTCCAGCCACGCCATTTCGCTTTCATTTAATGGGCCTTCAGCCATTGCAGACACTCCTGATACTTAAAGAAAAAGATCCTGGCATAGATCGCCGCCCATGCCTATCTGAAGTTTAGGCCTTTATTTCTGGATAAACGTGCAAATCGTGATGCTTGCACAACTTATGGGCTTTGTTGTTAACGGGATGTGATCTCCGCTGTAATTTCCATCTATCCCGCAGGACGGTGCTCTCTATTCAACAGGTCGCAACTCAGTCAATGGGTTAATCAATCTGGCAGCGATTTTGCTTAATTTTCTGCGCGCCTTTCAGCGCAAGGAAACCTCGCCGTAGAAAAGAAACGCGAAAAGATTACAAAAAGTACTCTCGGTTTTTGGAAAAATGGACCCCGACAGCATCAAGCCTCAGCACATCAGTCAGTACATGGGTAAGCGCGGCGTGGCTGCATGGAGATCGCATATCTTTGCCTTACGCGGCAGGGGGATGTGCTGGGACTGCAGAAATCGCAACTGCTGCCAGAAGGGATTTTTATTCGCCAGGGCAAGACCGCCGCAAAACAGATCAAGGCATGGTCCGATCGCCTGGCGGCCGCTGTCAGGTTAGCGAGCTCGCTGCCGCTTAAGGACGGGCTTTCCAGTATCTACGTCCTTCATCAGCAAAATGGCCGTAGATACACGCGAGATGGTTTCAATAGCAGGTGGCAGCAGACAAAAGAAGAAGCGCAGAAAAAATTCCCTCATCTCCTTTTTAATTTTACTTTTCACGATTTAAAGGCGAAAGGCGTTTCAGATCTGGATGGAAGTCTGCAGGAAAAACAGCAAATTTCCGGGCACAAAACCATCACTCAGACCGCTCGCTACGACCGCAAAGTGAAAATAGTGCCAGTGGTCGGCGGGCAAAAATGAGGAATGATGTTAGGAAACATGTTGGGAAAAGGGATTTTGGCATAAAAAAACCGCCTTGTAGGGCGGCTTTACGACACTGCTTATCATTGATTTTATTTTACTTTCCCCATGGTAGCCGGAGTGGGACTTGAACCCACACAGCGCGAACGCCGAGGGATTTTAAATCCCTTGTGTCTACCGATTCCACCATCCGGCCAGGGAAGAAAGTGGAGGCGCGTTCCGGAGTCGAACCGGACTAGACGGATTTGCAATCCGCTACATAACCGCTTTGCTAACGCGCCTTAAATTCTGTCTCTTTCGACCTGCACCCGCAATTGCCGATACATCTGAACTGGAGCGGGAAACGAGACTCGAACTCGCGACCCCGACCTTGGCAAGGTCGTGCTCTACCAACTGAGCTATTCCCGCATGATACCAGGTTAACACCTTACTGATTGCTAACATCCTGATTTCATTATCGTCCGGCTAACTGTGCCGCCGTTCGATGCGTTGCATTCTACTGATATGACGTTGTGAGTCAACGTTATTTTTTGCATCCCCGGATCGTTTGCTGAAAATTACGGCGAAACGATCACTGTTCAAGCAAATCGCCGCGTGCAGCGTTCAAATATTGCAGCATTGACCACAGAGTCAGCACCGCAGCCACCCACAGTAGACCAATCCCCGCCCACTCAACCCAGGCGTTCGGACGCCACAGCATCCAGACCAGAGAGGCCATTTGCGCGGTGGTTTTGACTTTGCCGATCCAGGAGACCGCCACGCTGCTGCGTTTACCCAGCTCCGCCATCCACTCGCGCAAGGCAGAAATAATAATCTCGCGGGCAATCATGGTTGCGGCAGGCAGCGTCACCCACCAGGTGTGATAGTGCTCGGCCACCAGCACCATCGCAATAGCCACCATCACTTTATCAGCGACAGGATCGAGGAAGGCGCCAAAACGGGTGCTTTGATTCCAGCGGCGCGCCAGATAACCGTCAAACCAGTCCGTGACCGCAGCCACCAGGAAAATCAGCGCACAGGCAAAAGGGGCCCAGACAACCGGCAGGTAAAATGCCAGTACAAAGAACGGGATAAGGACCACACGAAAAAGTGTGAGCAACGTAGGGATATTAAATCGCATAATGACGGTAACTGTTTGTTGTCAGTAAAATTTAGCTCTATGTTGCTACAGAGCACTCAATGTTTCAACGAGTAGTAGATTTTTTCTGCCAGCGCTTGCGAAATACCCGGCACTTTTGCAATTTCCTCCATGCTGGCATTGAGTAATCCTTGCAATCCGCCCATATACTTCAACAACATCTGGCGGCGTTTTGGCCCAACGCCTTCAATGGTCTCCAGCGTACTGGTATTTTTTACCTTCGCCCGTTTTTTACGGTGCCCGCTAATCGCATGATCGTGCGACTCATCACGAATGTGCTGGATAACATGCAGCGCCGGGGAATCTGGCGGCAGGCTAAAGCCCTCGCCTTCCGGTTCGAAGAAGAGCGTCTCCAGCCCGGCTTTACGATCGGCCCCTTTCGCCACGCCTAATAATAAGGGATGCGTTTTATCCCAGCCCACATCCAGCGATTCAAATACGGCTTTGGCCTGACCCAACTGCCCTTTCCCACCGTCGATGAGAACAACGTCCGGGATTTTGCTCTCTTCGATGGCTTTACCATAACGACGACGCAGCACCTGGTTCATTGCCGCATAATCATCCCCCGGGGTGATCCCGGTAATATTATAGCGACGATACTCGGCACGCAGTGGCCCATTGGCATCAAACACCACACAGGATGCGACGGTCTGCTCACCCATCGTATGGCTGATGTCAAAACACTCCATGCGTTTGATCCCAGGCAGCTTCAACAGCTCTGCCAGAGCGGTTAAGCGCTGGTTCACCGTGGCGTGTTGAGAGAGTTTAGTGGTGAGCGCGGTGGCCGCGTTGGTTCGCGCCAGCTTCAGATAGCGCGCGCGGTCGCCGCGGGGTTTCGTCTGCACATTCACCCGCCGCCCCGCCAGGCTGGAAAGCGAATCGGCCAGCAGGGTTTTATCGGCGAGCGTAAAGTCGAGCAGGATCTCCGAGGGCAGCGTGCGCATCTGGCTCCCCTGTAGATAAAACTGGCCGACAAAGGTTTCAACCACTTCGCCCAGTTCTGTACCACCAGGCACTTTTGGAAAATAGCTACGGCTGCCGAGCACTTTGCCCTGACGTATAAACAGCACATGGACACAGGCCAGCCCCGCATCATAAGAAACACCGATAACGTCAAGTTCGTCGCCGGTGTTGGAGACGAACTGTTTCTCCGTGACTCTGCGCACGGCCTGGATTTGGTCGCGGGTACGCGCGGCCTCTTCAAACTCCAGCGCTACGCTGGCTTTTTCCATGCGGGCGATGAGCTGAGTCAGAACTTGATCGTCTTTTCCGGCTAAAAATAGCCGGACATAGTCTACCTGTTGCGCGTACTCTTCCTCGCTCACCAGACCGGCAACGCACGGCCCCAGGCAGCGGCCAATCTGGTACTGCAAGCATGGGCGGGAACGGTTACGGTAAACGCTATTCTCACACTGGCGAACCGGGAAAATCTTCTGGAGCAACGCCAGGGTTTCACGCACCGCATAGCCGTTCGGAAAAGGACCAAAATATTCCCCCTTCGCATGCTTTGCCCCGCGATGCATTGCCAGACGAGGATGAGTATCGCCACTGAGAAAGATGAACGGATAGGATTTGTCATCACGCAGCAGTACGTTATAGCGCGGCTGATACAACTTGATATAGTTGTGCTCAAGCAGCAGCGCTTCGGTCTCCGTATGGGTCACGGTGACATCAATATTCTGAATAAGTGCGACCAGCGCTTCGGTCTTACGAGAGGCAAGATTGCTACGGAAATAGCTGGAAAGACGCTTTTTGAGATCTTTCGCCTTTCCCACGTAGATAACCGTACCGCCAGCGTCATACATCCGATAAACGCCCGGCTGGGTGGTAACGGTTTTCAGAAATGCTTTTGAATCAAACGCTTCAATCACTGACTTACTAACGACTCCGCATTACACAAACCATGGCGAATGGCCAGATGAGTCAGTTCGACATCGCCGTGAATGTTCAGTTTACTGAACATACGATAGCGGTAGCTGTTGACCGTTTTCGGGCTGAGGTTAAGCTGCTCGGAAATCTCAACCACCTTCTGACCTTTAGTGATCATTAGCATAATCTGCAATTCACGCTCAGACAAACTGGCAAACGGTGATTCGGTTTTCTCCGGCTCAATCTGACTCAATGCCATTTGCTGAGCGATATCAGAGGCAATATAACGCTGACCGGAAAACACAGAGCGGATAGCATTGACCACTTCCTGCGGAGCGGCGCCTTTGCTCAGGTAACCGGCAGCGCCTGCCTGCATCACTTTTGCGGGCAAAGGGTTCTCGGTATGGACGGTCAGCATGATGACTTTTGTGTCTACAAAGGCACGCGCGATTTTACGTGTTGCTTCAAGCCCACCAATACCGGGCATGTTCATATCCATTAGCACCACATCGGCGGAGTTAGTGCGACACCATTTAACGGCATCTTCACCACAACACGCCTCACCTGCGACTTTAATACCCTTTATATCTTCAAGAATGCGTCGTATCCCTGCGCGCACCAGTTCGTGGTCATCAACAAGAAGGACGTTGATCAAAGGAAATGTCTCCAGAAAAGGGATAACGCTACTGACTGCTAATTGGGTTTATATTAACGGTTTTCACCGCAAGATTAAAACGTTTAAAAACTGCGTATTCGATTTCGCTCTCGTTTTTGGAAATTAGTCTGTACAGGCGGGGGAGTAAAAATCCTTAAATTTTGGGCTTCTTCGGCTAATTTTGAGCAACTGTATTCAAAAAGTTACAGAAAACAGCCTCTCCGCACCCGCTAAAAATACACTTCTCAAATTTTTGTAACAATAATTAACGACAAGCGAACCGGCGATAAACAATTAATACCTCATAAACCGTTGTGTAGTTTGGCTTCATAACCTGTTTACGCAAATAAACAACAAATGCAAAAGTACAAAAAAAACAACCACTGCTTTTTTTTACCCGGCTTGTGGTATACTCCGCCGCCTTAACTTTCATCGTCGCGCCCAGGCGCTGTTTAATACTGAGGAAAATAGATGAGCACACCTGAATTCGCCACTGCGGAGAATACCCAAGAACTGGCGCAGGAAGTAAACTGCCTTAAGTCGCTGCTGACGCTCATGCTGCAGGCTATGGGCCAGGCTGACGCAGGCCGTGTGATCATTAAGATGGAAAAACAGATCGCGCAGATGGAAGATCGGTCCGAATCGGCGGTATTTGCCAATACCGTTAAGCAAATTAAACAAGCTTACCGCCAGTAAAAAAAACGGCTGGATGCAGCGCATTCAGCCATTATCTTGTCTGACACGCAGAACGTATTGCCTAATCAGATCATTCCTGTCGCCGCCGCATAACACGCAATCTGCGTTTTATTAGGAGCATTAAATTTTCTCTGCATGTTCTTTTGATGGAAGTTAACCGTGTTCTCTGAAATGGAGAGAATGATGGCTATTTCAGCAGATGTCTTACCTTCGGCTGTCCATTTCAGGATTTCCCGTTCACGCTTGCTGAACTTCATTTCTGGCGGCATCACCATCGCATCTTCAAAACGCAGCAGAGCCATTAAAGCCATTTGCACCAGGATTTGCAGCCGTAACTCAATTTCTTCGTTGGCGAATGCGCTCTCTATCGCGCCAGTACGGGACACCGACAGAAAGCCCATCGCATGGTTAGGCAGCATCAGGCATTGTGTTATTCCCCTGCGTAGGCCGTGGTCGCGTGCGCCATTCCAAAGCTCCTCTGCACCGGCAAATAATTGATCCGTCCAGGGCAAATGGCCCTGAATGAAATTCTCCGGCTTTAACACCGGATCGATAGCGTAATAATTCTCTGACTGATATTGCGCCATCCACTGTTGCGGATAGGTGGTGTGAACAGAAATCTTAGGGCGCGTAAAAGGCACCGGGTGGCGAACGCAGAGCGCGAAATAGTCGAATTCAAGCGCCTGTGTTTGCCGCTGAAGTTCCTGATATACCTCGTCGGCACAGGTCAATTCCTGAAACAGGAACACGCATTCCCGTCGCCAGGTGAAAAAGTCTGAATCCCTCATACTTACTGAATGAAGCCTCTGATAAAGATAATCATTATTATGGTGAATATAAGCTAACACAGAAACCTTTTTTATAAAGACAAATGTCGGCAAAATCTCAATCAACTTGCTTTTTAATACGGTTTATCCGAACTGTGCGGAATAAAAAAGCAGGAAGATGGTACGCAAGGGAGAATAATTTGCTCCAGAAAGTAATTCTGGAGCAAATTAGGGCAAAAATGCTACTGCATGAGGAATTTTTCAAGGAACTGGCGGGTTCGCGGCTGCTGCGGGTTGGCAAATAGCGTTTTTGCTGGCCCCTGTTCGACGATCCTGCCCTGATCCATAAAGATGGCCCGGTCCGCCACGTCGCGGGCGAAGCTCATTTCATGGGTTACAATCACCATAGTGCGTTTTTCCTGCGCCAGCTGGCGAATGGTATTCAGCACTTCGCCTACCAGTTCGGGATCGAGCGCCGAGGTCGGTTCATCAAACAGGATGACATCCGGACGCATTGCCAGTGCACGGGCAATGGCTACGCGCTGCTGCTGCCCCCCCGAGAGACAGCGTGGATAGCTGGTCTCTTTGCCCGCCAGCCCAACTTTGGCAAGCAGTTCACGCGCGCGTGCCGTGGCCTCGTCCCTGGGTTCACCTTTTACAATGACCGGCCCCTCGATAATGTTCTCCAGCACCGTCCGGTGTGGGAAAAGATTGAAGCTCTGGAATACGAACCCCACATGCTGGCGCAGTTGTCGGATTAAGCTTTTTTGCTGGCTGAGGGACTTGCCAGTATTAATGGTAATGTCCCCCACCCGAAGGGTTCCTTCTTCAGGTTGTTCCAGCAGGTTAATACTGCGCAACAACGTCGTTTTTCCCGAACCGCTCGGCCCGATGATGGCCACCACTTCGCCCTGCTCAACCTCAAGATCGATTCCGTGAAGCACCGTTTGCCCGTGGAATTTTTTTACCAGGTTTTTGACGTCAATAGCACTCATTTCGGATCACGCTCCTGGCGGTTAAGCTGGTTTTCAAAATAGTTCTGCAGTGCGGAAAGCACCGTCGCCATTACCCAGTAAATCAGGGACGCGGCCAGATACATGGTGAACACTTCCAGCGTACGAGAAGTAATAAGCTGTGCCTGACGGAACAGCTCCGGCACCTGGATTGTCGCCGCCAGCGAGGTGTCTTTTACCAGGCTGATAAAGCTGTTGCTGAGCGGCGGGAGCGCCACGCGCGCCGCCTGGGGGAGAATGGCCCGACGCAGCGCTTGCCACGGCGTCATGCCGATACTGGCTGCGGCCTCCCACTGTCCTTTATCGATAGACGAGATTGCCGCACGCAGGGTTTCGGACGTGTAAGCAGCCGTATTTAACGACAGACCGATCATTGCCGCCGGAATCGGGTCAAGCTCAATACCAAACTGTGGTAAGCCGTAGTAAATCATAAAGAGCTGAGCGATAAGCGGCGTACCGCGAAAGACGGAGATATAAAACCGTGCCAGCCAGCGTACCGGCAGAATGGATGACATGCGCATCAGCGCCAGTATAAACCCCAGCACCAGGCCGAAGAACATTCCGCCGATACTGAGCTGTAACGTAAATACCGCCCCTTTCAGCAGGAACGGCAGCGAATCAATAACCAGTTGAATACTTTCTTGCATTATTATTTTTCGACCTGATTTTTAAACATGAGGATGATAGGCAAACAGCGCAGGTGCTCCGCCGGTATGAACAAATAAAATCGGCCCTTCATCCTTAAAGCGTTGCTGAGCAATGCCGTCGATCAAACCCGCCATCGCCTTGCCGGTATAGACCGGATCAAGCAGGATCCCTTCAAGCCGTGCCAGCAATTTTACGGCTTCCATTCCGCCATCATTTGGCGTGCCGTAGCCCGGCGCAAAATAGTCATCCCACAGCAGAATGTCCGCTTGCGCCTTCAGCGACAAGTGTTCAGCAACCGCGTGCTGTAAGGCTACCACTTTGGTTTTTTGCTCAGCGACGCTACGGGAGACCGTAACGCCGATAAGATCGACATCCGGCAACAGTTGTTCCAGGCCTACCGCCAGCCCCGCGTGCGTACCGGCACTGCCGGAGGCGACGACCACGGAAGACAAACTGACCGCGCCTTCACACTGCTGCGCAATCTCCAGCGCACTCTCCACATAGCCCAGGGCGCCCAGGGCATTAGAGCCGCCCACGGGCACGACATACGGACGAAAACCTTGCGCTTCAAGACGTGTGGCCAGCTCGGCGAGCTGCGCCGTCGGGTCGGTTAAGGCATCAACCATTTCGACCTGTATGTTAAATAGATCGAGCAGCAGACGGTTTCCGTTGGTCAGGTAGTTTTCTGCCTGCGTAGCAAGAGGGTTTTCCAGCAACGCCACGCAGTGTAGCCCCAGTTTTGCCGCCACTGCGGCCGTCTGGCGAACGTGGTTCGACTGAATGGCTCCCGCAGTAACTAGCGTATCAGCCCCTTCACGCAGCGCATCGGCCGCCAGAAATTCGAGCTTACGCAGCTTATTGCCGCCCATCGCCATTGGGGTCACATCATCACGCTTAATAAAGATCTCGCGTCCCAGATAATGAGAAAATCGCGGTAAATACTCCAGCGGCGTAGGTGCGCCGATGAACTCGAGGCGGGGGAAGCGCGTTAAATTTTGCAGTGACATGGGTTCTCCGGTAACGCTTTTTGAGGTGATGTTTTTCATTATGCACGCAGACGCGCCAGAAATAAAAAAGGCGCCTTTAATAGCGCCTTTTTCCGTCAGTCAAAGGGTTATTTGCTGACGTCTGCCCCGAACCACTTCTCAGAGAGCGCCTTCAGGCTGCCGTCTTTTTGCATTTCAGCAATCGCAGCGTCGATGGCATTAAGCAGATCGTCGTTACCTTTACGTACCGCAACGCCCGCTACCTGACGGGAGAACGCATCGCCGGCAACGGCCAGGGTATCGTTGGTTTTCTTCACCAGATCCAGCGCGGCCAGACGGTCAACGAGGATAGCATCGATACGGCCAACGCGCAGATCCTGGTATTTTGTCGGGTCATCATCATAAGTACGGACGTCCACACCCTGAACGTTCTGGCGCAACCACTCTTCGTAGTTCGTTCCCAGCCCAACGCCAACTTTCTTACCTTTCAGGTCGGCCGCCGTTTTGATGGTACCTTCATTGCCTTTTTTCACCAGCGCCTGAATCCCCGACACGGTGTACGGCGTGGAGAAATCGTATTTCTTCTTACGCTCGTCAGAAATAGTGACCTGGTTGATCACCACATCAATACGTTTGGAATCCAGAGACGCCAGCATTCCGTCCCATTTGGTCGGCTTGAGGGACGCTTGCACGCCCAGATTTTTCGCCAGCGCCTGGGCAAATTCCACTTCAAAACCGGTCAATTTGCCGTCATCACCCTGGAAGCTGAATGGAGGATAAGTTCCTTCCAGCCCAACCAGCAGCGTGCCGCGCTCTTTTACTTTATTCAGCAGATTATCTGCCGCGAACGTTTTCACGCTCATCCCCGCGACCAGCGCAACGGCCATTACGCCTATCAGCGCCTGACGTCCCAGAAGTGCAAATTTCATAGTGACTCCAATACAGTGGAATTTTTAGAGTAGTCTAAAGAAATCGCCTGCAACGTCAAAGGCGACTGCGCTACATCTTATTCATTTTTAATATATATCAGAAGTTGTCCCGGCGCGGACTTTCTGCTTTATCACACCCGGCATTTGTACCTTATATTGGGCATACTTGCGTAGCGCAATGCGGTAGTTGTTGGTGCTGGTTGCAGGTAACCACGGCTCCAGATTCTCATCAAGATAGCCGGTTTTCAGCAGGTCGCGAGAGATATTATGCATGCTCAGATACTGCCCGAGACGACGCAGGCGGACCACATACTCGCGTACGGTACCGTGACTCATTTCGGTTTGTTCAAACAGAAATTGTTTGAAACCGATAATATCGAAGAAGTCGCTTTGCTCTTTGCAGTGAAGATCGCCACAGAAACGGCAAAGCGCCACCCACTCCTGCCGCTCTTCGAGCCACGCTGATTCATCCATCAAGGTGTCGAGACGAGAAATCGCGATCTTATTTACGATTTCGCCCCGACGCACCAGCGTGATCCTGTCGAGTAACTTTCTGCAATGGGCGCAATGCGTCTGGCTGTGTTTAAAGTCTTTCAGGTAACGGCTCAAAGGCCGTCTTTTTGATTGCTGCACCGTCATGATAACTCCTGGTTGTCAATACGTTGTGCGGCATTTTTCAGATGAATGAATCATCTATAACTTACCCAGCTTAGTTCGTAAGCGTTTGATGGCCTGGCTATGCAACTGGCTTACCCGGGACTCCCCTACTTCCAGAACAACGCCAATCTCTTTGAGGTTAAGCTCTTCCTGGTAATAGAGTGTTAACACCAGTTGTTCACGTTCGGGTAAAGCTTCAATAGCTTCCATTACGCGGTGGCGTAAATTACCTTCCAGTAGATGGTGTAACGGGTTTTCTTGCTGGTGCTCATCGGTCACCAGCTCGATGCTATCGCCATGCTCTTCACGCCACTCGTCATAAGAGAAGAGTTGGCTATTATTGGTATCGAGCAACATCTGACGATACTCTTCAACAGCAATGCCCAGACGTTCCGCCACTTCTGTTTCCGTCGCGTTGCGCCCCAGTTCCTGTTCCAGTTGCCCCATCGCATGCGCCACTTCGCGCGCGTTGCGGCGAACGCTGCGCGGCACCCAGTCGCGGCTGCGCAGCTCGTCCAGCATCGCACCACGAATACGCTGAACTGCGTAAGTCGTAAATGCCGTTCCTTGCAGAGCGTCGTATCGGTCAACTGCATTCAATAACCCGATACCGCCCGCCTGTAGCAGATCGTCCAGTTCCACGCTCGCCGGCAAACGCACCTGGAGGCGCAATGCTTCGTGACGCACCAGCGGAACATAACGCTGCCACAGCGAGTGTTTATCCATTACACCATCAGCGGTATAGAGTGAATTCACGATAAACAGCCCTGCGTTAATTGAGTTATCGGCATGATTATCCGATTCTGCAGGGGTTTTAATTGGGTGAATAGTGGGTGAAATGAGGGGTTATTTGGGGGTTACGACTGAATTCAAGCGGAAAAAAAACCGCCGGAGCGCTGAGGGATCCCCTGTAATGTGCGGGTGAAAAAAGACAGGTACAGAGTGTTGTGATCAACTGATTATGCAACCAATTCAATGGGATCGCCTCTATGTCTGCTTAACGAGTATGTCAGAATTTCTTTCAGGAGGCCTTAGCTCCGTTTCACAAATACCGACAAAATGCCCTGCTGGATGCCACTGCTGCACTCATTAATGGCGCATCGCTGATGCTGACCAGTATCGGTCGTTATTTACCCGTAGTTGCTCAGGTCAAAAATAAAATCAAACGCGTTGATGGTCTACCCGGCAATGACGCTCTTCATCGTGATATTCCTTTGATTTTTAATCATACTATTTCGATGCTGACGCGCCAGTTATCCCTGTGCGTCATTGCTGTTGACTGCCGTTCAGCAGGACGTTTTCTTGCGCTGAGCCTGCTGGCAACATTGAGCACAATAGTACTGTGGCTTATTGGTTATCATACTGAAAATAAAGGATTAAATCAGAGATATCAGACCAACTATATTCAATCCCGGCAGGTTATCTCATATCTGACGTTAGCGGAGAATGTCCTGCGACACTCCCCGCTAATTTTAAGACGAATGGTGTTGAGCACCCTTCAGGCGATTAGCCTTGCAGCAGAGACAGAACCTGCTGAGGAACCTGGTTCGCTTTGGACAGCACGGAGTTACCCGCCTGCTGAACGATCTGCGCTTTAGACATGTTCGACACTTCGGTCGCATAGTCAGCATCCTGAATACGGGACTGCGCGGAAGACAGGTTGGTAGTGGTGTTGTTCAGGTTGGTTACCGCAGAGGTCAGACGGTTCTGAACCGCACCCAGAGAAGAACGGAATTTGTCTACGGATGCGATAGCTTTGTCCAGCAGAGCCAGTGGATCGTTGGTCGCAGCGCCCGAAAATTCTTGAGTAGCAGCAATTGCCGGGAACTGTGGGTTAGCCGCGGTACCAGTGCCAATATCTAATTCCTGTGCACTCAACTGGATTGTTGTAGCTACTGTGGTTGTTGCGGTAGCACCACCGTTGACAATTGCATCTTGACCAGTACCTGTAGTACCAGCAAGGAAGTTTTTCCCTTGAACAGACACGACACCAACAGCTTCGCCATCAGCATTTGTTGTCACTTTGATTGGTTGTGCCGTTTGTCTTGCACCAGTAATACCACTTTCAGGGTCATTATAAGTAATGTCTGTTGTGTTTAACGTTACTTTACCCGTTGCAGAGTCCAGTGAAGCAGAATAAGAGTTGCTACCAGACTGAATAACATAAGTACCGGTCGCATCGCCTTTTGCATCGAGGACGTTATGCAGGCTGAGGCTTGACGTATCCGCAACGCCCAGGGTTTTAGCAATGGCAGCAGCACCTGCGGCATCAGCACCAAATGTTACAGCGATAGGAGCATCGCCTGCAGCGGCCCCCGGAACGCTGGTGATGGCATCGCTGACTTTAAGCGCATTGCTTGATACAGAGAAACCTTTCAAATTGAGGGTGGAAGAGTCAATCTTCTGCAGGTCAATGGAGATGGTCTGGCCATCGTTCGCGCCAACCTGGATTTTCATGGTGCCGTCTTTCGCCAGCACGTTCACGCCGTTGAACTGAGTCTGACCAGACACGCGGTCGATTTCGTCCAGACGGGATTTGATTTCGTCCTGGATTGAAGACAGGTCGGAATCAGAGTTAGTACCGGTCGTTGCCTGCACGGTCAGTTCACGCACACGCTGCAGGTTGTTGTTGATTTCAGACAGTGCGCCCTCAGTGGTCTGTGCCAGAGAGATACCGTCGTTTGCGTTACGTGCAGCCTGATTCAGACCTTTAATGTTTGACTCGAAGCGGTTAGCGATAGCCTGGCCCGCTGCGTCATCTTTAGCGCTGTTGATACGCAGACCAGAAGACAGACGCTCAATAGAAGAAGACAGAGCAGACTGGTTCTTGTTGATATTGTTCTGAGTGATCAGCGAGAGGCTGTTGGTATTAATGACTTGTCCCATGATTTCGTTTCCTGTTATTCATCAAATCTGTTTGGTTAGATTTAGGCTTCCACCCTTCGGCTTCATCGCCGTCAAAGGTGTTATCGTCTGGTCCAAAACAACCTTTAGATTTTTTTTCAGGATCGCGTTATTTTTTTTTAGCCACAGAAATACTCTTCTCTATTAGCGTTATTCCCGCCATTAAAAAAAGAAATTAGCCGTAAACTTTCCGACATCAAAGCCGATAACCCAGTATTCGTTCTACGTGTCTATAGATTAAGGAATAAATATGGCAACTATTTCATCAATGGGGATCGGTTCGAGCCTGAAGCTCGCAGACATTCTGGATGGTCTGATCAGCGCTGAAAAAGCGCAGCTAACGCCGATCACTAAACAACAGACGTCTTATACCGCCAGGCTTAGCGCTTACGGCACGTTGAAAAGTTCACTGGAAGCCTTCCAGACCGCCAACACCGCGCTGAATAAAGCCGATCTGTTTACGGCCACCAGCACCACCAGCAGCACCACCGCATTTAGCGCTACGACTACCGGCAGCGCGATCGCGGGTAAATACACCATTAGCGTGTCTCAGCTGGCGCAGGCGCAAACGCTGACCACTAAAAACACCCAGGCTGACAGCAAAACCGCTATCGCCACCGCTGACAGCAAAATCACCTTCACGGCGGCCAACGGAAAAGACCCGGTGAGCGTGGACATCAGCGCGGAAAATTCATCGCTGTCCGGCATTCGCGACGCGATCAACAAGGCTGATGCCGGTGTGACTGCCAGTATTATCAACGTTGGTAACGGTCAGTATCGTCTGTCCTTCACCTCGACTGAAACCGGTGCGGATAATGCCGTCAGCGTTAGCGTAAGCGGTGACAGCGCTCTGCAATCTTTTATGGGTTACAACGGCACCAGCGCCGATGCTGCCAACGGTATGACCGAAAGCGTGACCGCGCAAAACGCGAAGCTGAAGATTAATAACGTTGATATCGAAAACAGCAGCAACACCATCAGTGATGCGCTGGAAGATATCACCCTGAACCTGAATGATGTCACCAGCGGCAACCAGACGCTGACGATCGCCAAAGATACGTCAAAAGCTGAAACTGCGATGAAAGCCTGGGTGGATGCGTACAACACCCTGCAGGACAGCTTCGCCTCGCTGACCAAATATACTGCGGTAGAGACGGGCGCTAACGCTCAGGATGCCAGCAACGGTGCCCTGCTCGGCGATAGCACGCTGCGTACTATCCAGACGCAGTTGAAAACCATGCTGAGCAATTCCGTGGGAGGCACAGCCTACAAAACGCTCTCGCAGGTAGGTATCACCTCTGACCCCAGCACAGGCAAACTGGAGCTGGACAGCACCAAACTGGAAAAAGCGCTGACAGAAAACCCACTGGCGGTGAAAGACCTGGTTGTGGGTGACGCTAAAACCACTGGCATCACCACTACTATGGCCACCAACCTGACCGACTGGCTATCAAGTAAAGGGATTATCCAGGCGGCGAAAGACGGTGTCAGCAAAACGCTGAACAAGCTGACGGATCAATACAATGCCGTTAACGCACGTATTAACGCCACCGAGGCACAGTATAAAGCCCAGTTTACCCAACTGGACGTGCTGATGTCGTCGCTAAACAACACCACCAATTACCTGAGCCAGCAATTCGAAAACACGTCATCCAGCAAGTAGTAAACGTAAATCAGACCCGAGGGGGATAACATGTACGGCGCAAAAGGCACGCAGGCCTACGCAAAAATAGAAGTTGAAAGCGCGGTGATGAGCGCCAGCCAGCAACAGTTGGTTATCATGCTATTCGATGGAGCCCTCAGCGCGCTGGTCCGCGCGCGTCTGTTCCTGGGTAACGGCAATATACCGGCTAAGGGGCTGGCGCTATCGAAAGCAATCAACATTATTGAAAACGGGCTTAAGGTTGGCCTGGTGGAAAATGATGGGGATGAGCTGACTCAAAACCTGATTGCTCTCTATGCCTATATGGTACGTCGCCTCCTGCACGCCAACGTGAATAACGACGCCAGCGCCATCGAAGAGGTGGAAAATTTGCTGCGCAATATCGCAGACGGGTGGAAGGAGGTTGCAGGTTCGCCACAACTTATCCAGGACGCTGTCTAATGAGTCATGCACCGCAACTCTATACCCTTTATCAGCAACTCCTTGAGAAGAGCCAGACGATGTTGCGACTGGCACGCCAGGGCTTATGGGATGATCTCATCACCTGTGAAACCGATTATGTCAATGCAGTGCACTTACTGGCTCGTCTTACGCAGGAAAGTGAGCCTTCTGTGCAGTTGCAGGATCAGCTTCGTCCCACGCTACGCTTAATCCTGAATAACGAACGCGAAGTGAAAGCGCTGTTACAAAGCCGTATGAACGAGCTGGCAAAGCTGGTTGGTCAGACATCGATTCAGAAAACAGTGCTTTCCACCTACGGCAATCAGGGCGGTCATATCCTGGCCCCGCAAAGCAATCCCGACATTAATTAGCCCCTGTCACTGGCGAACGAATATTATCCGCTTCGTTCGCCAGGCAATTCTGCGAAAGCTACTCCATACTTGAATTTCGCGACTTCATGGAGATGGGCATGCGCAATCCAACCTTACTGCAATGTTTTCACTGGTATTACCCCGCTGGCGGCGAATTGTGGCAAGAGGTTACAGCCCTGGCGCCCAACCTTAACGAGATTGGAATTAATATGATCTGGCTTCCTCCGGCGTATAAAGGCGCGTCCGGCGGGTACTCTGTTGGGTATGATTCTTACGACCTGTTCGATCTGGGTGAGTTTGACCAGAAAGGCGGCGTCGCCACTAAATACGGCGATAAAGCCCAGCTTCTGGAGGCAATCGCTGCGCTCAAAAGTAATGAGATCGCCGTGCTGCTTGATGTGGTGGTAAACCATAAAATGGGGGCGGATGAAAAAGAGCCGGTTCGCGTTCAGCGCGTCAACGAGCAGGATCGTACCCAGATTGAGGATGAGATTATTGAGTGCGAGGCCTGGACGCGCTACACCTTCCCCGTGCGCGCTGGCCAGTACTCGCAATTCATCTGGGATTATAAATGCTTTAGCGGCATCGACCATATCGAAAACCCCAATGAAGACAGCATCTTCAAGATCGTTAACGACTATACCGGTGAAGGCTGGAACGATCAGGTTGATAATGAGATGGGCAATTTCGATTATCTGATGGGGGAAAACATCGATTTTCGTAACCATGCCGTGACCGAAGAGATTAAATACTGGGCACGCTGGGTGATGGAACAAACGCAGTGTGACGGTTTTCGTCTGGACGCGGTGAAGCACATTCCGGCCTGGTTTTATAAAGAGTGGATTGAGCACGTTCAGGAAGTGGCGGAGCAACCGTTGTTCATTGTGGCGGAATATTGGTCGCACGAGGTAGATAAACTGCAGCATTACATAGACCAGGTTGAAGGTAAAACGATGCTGTTTGATGCCCCTCTTCAAATGAAATTCCACGAAGCGTCGCGTCAGGGCCGGGATTACGACATGAGCCAGATTTTCACCGGCACGCTGGTGGAAGCCGATCCTTTCCACGCGGTAACGCTGGTGGCAAACCATGATACTCAGCCCTTGCAGGCGCTGGAAGCGCCGGTAGAGGCCTGGTTTAAACCGCTGGCCTACGCCCTGATCCTGTTACGGGAAAACGGCGTACCGAGCGTGTTTTACCCGGATTTATTCGGAGCCAGCTATGAGGATACGGGAGGAGACGGTGAAAACTACCACATCGATATGCCCGTTATTGAGCAACTTCATGAGCTAATACTCGCGCGTCAGCGTTTTGCCCATGGGGTGCAAACGCTGTTCTTTGATCACCCTAACTGTATCGCCTTTAGCCGTAGCGGAACCGAAGACGCACCGGGCTGCGTGGTGGTGCTGTCCAACGGTGATGACGGGGAGAAAGTGATTAAGCTTGGGGAGAATTATGGCAACAGAACGTGGCGTGATTTCCTCGCTAATCGCGAAGAGACCGTTACCACCTCAGCGGATGGCGAAGGCACCTTTACCTGCAAAGGCGGAAGCGTGAGCGTATGGGTCATGGAGGACGTGTTGTAAAACAGATAGGATTTGTGGCCGGGTCAGGCGAAACTGCCACCCGGCGCCATAAATCAAGGCAACTGACTGTCCAGCGGATTTTTACGCAGATAATCCGCACACTCCACCGTCGGCCGGTCCACTTTCTGCAATTCCATACCATCATACTTAAGCGTAGCGCCATTGCGCGCCAGCGGATAGACATCCAGCTTGCTGGTCACGTTATAGTACGCATCCGAACGCAGCATAATTTTTCCAGGAACTGCGATGACACGCTGCCACTGGCGGCAGTCCAGGGTATCCCCCTCTTGCGTCACCACCAGCGTGGCAATCGCCTCCGGGCTGACCATTTTGCTCTGCGGCCCTTTTGACTGCCAGTATCCCGCCAGATGCGCAGGCACGGGATGTTTAATTACTTCCTGATAGTTATCGACCTGGACACATCCCGTCAACGCCAGCAGCGCACCAGCAATTGCTATTCTTTTCATCATCTTTCCTGCATTCGAAGAAAAAAATATTGTGGCATTAAAGTGATGTTGCTGCCAGAAGAAGATTGCTGCGCCTGAGAGCCTATCGTAACGCACTCCTTAAAACTACAATCTGTCGCAGCAAGAGCAATTTTTGGATATTGTTCGTATTTCCGACAAAGCCAGTGTAGTTAATATTGATGATGTGGGAAGAACAGATTGAGATAACTTAAGAAATTGCTACACCTGCCTATTATATTTCGTCAGAGGCATCCCACGTATGATCATCCTTATTAAAGAAGGGTTCGAAAGCACCGTGGCTAATATGTCATTTCCCCATCGTTGCTCACAGGCCTTAATACTTATCCTGATCCCGACGCCCAGAACAGGTATTTCACCCGATACAACTATCCCCTTACCAGGCTTATATTGACTATCGTGATGTTTGGGGTAACCCCCCCTCTGTTCTTATCACACAGCATTGTGTGTTTTTTCAGGGTTTATGATGCCTCCTGCCGCATATCTCATGCATACCAAACCTTGATAGTAAGGAACCTTAAGGATTGAAGGTTCCTTTTTTTTCCCTCTAAAACGATAAAGCCCCGCGAATAATACGATCGTCACGACAGGCATCCGTGTAGTAGAAATAAACGGATGATTGTTAACAATAAATATCAGTCGTCTAAGTTCACCTTAGAACGAGTGCTGTTTTGTGCCCCACCCTTGCCCCATCACATCACCGGGCACCCATCATCGTTAAAGGCGCGGTTAATGAAGAACGTCACCCGTCCTGCTTGATTAAAGGCGTTAAGATCCCGTCTTTACCCGTTAATGCCTGGCCGGACTGAGGTGCCTTAAGCGCTTTGTCGAAATCGAAGGGTTGGGACATATGTCATTCCTTTTTAATTGTATATTACTGGAATGACTAAAAATTTCTAACATTCCCTTGGAATATCGTAGTTGGCTGAGATTGCCTGTTTTCTTGGAATATCGTAGATGGTTGAGATTGCCTGTTCTACAGAAAATGCAGATCTTTCGGATTGCTTAGCTGAGATAGCATCCGAATCGGACGAGCTTATACTCACTTGATCTTTTAATCGCTGCAGGCGCCATTGCTCAAACTCTTCAAATGGAACGAAATCAGTATCATCGTCATTTAAAGCGTTGATGTGAGAGGCGCTCTCATTCCTAAACGAAAAACAATCAAAGTGAACATGATTATTTGAGCCTTCCATTGGATCCACGTGTTCTTTGTGCTGAGTATATTCTTTGGCATTCATTCTTAATTTGGGAGGCAGGTATGAAGCTAATGGCTTGATTTCTAGTGTATTTACTTTTGTACTGGTTGTAATATATCCGCCAGAGGAATGGTTATTTTGAGTTGGATTCTTTGAGGTGGATGAGCTATCAATTAAGGAATCAATGCTTAAGTTTGAAGTGCATAGGCATGAATTGATATTTAAAGGCATTTACCCTCCGGATAAGATTGGCTGTTAATGAAGGGAAAATAATAGCAAGAAACAGAGCCTATCATATAAGTGTTTCACCCCAACAAGACAGTAGGATCCTGGATGGCTGAAAATAACCAGGACCAGGTACTCATTCTCAATCAGAAATTGAGTGAGTTTGCCCCATCTATGCCCCACGCTGTGGGATCGGATGGTTATTAATTATAAATATCATTAGGTTATACAATCTAAACTTGCATGCCCATCACTTCCTGATACGCAGACACCAGCTTATTCCTGACCTGAATCCCCATCTGCAGGGAAACGGACGATTTTTGTAAATCGGCCATCACATCGTTGAGCGCCACGCCCGGCTCGCCCAGGGTGAACTTCTCCGCCTGCGCACGCGCCGCGGTCTGAGTATCGCTGATACGGTCAAGAGCGGCATGCAGTTGCCCCGCAAAGCTGATGGACGGTTGTTGTTCTGCTACGTTCTGATTACGGGCCGTCATCGCCGTTGCCTGCAACTGACTGATTACCCCTTCAATGCCCTGTATAGCCATGTTTTCCCCCTGGATGGTTTTTTTATGGAGTCAAGACTAACAGCTTGTCAATGAGATAATGGCGGCAAATAGCATGAAAAAACCAGGTTATTTGACGCATAGAAAATCCGGAATCATCAAATAATGGCAGGGCCATCAATATGGAACATTTGTCGTGTTTGCCGACCCGGGAGCCAGTTTTGTTTCTCTACACGAATAACGTAAACCACCAGGATTTAAGAGGTGCGCAATGAGTGCCACAGCATCGCCAGCGCCACACACTAAATCAGTCGAGTGGATGAACCGCCTTCGCGCGAACCCTAAAATCCCGTTGATCGTGGCAGGCGCTGCCGCCATTGCGATCCTGGTAGCGATGGTTCTGTGGGCGAAAAGCCCTGACTACCGCACACTTTACACTAATCTTTCCGACCAGGACGGCGGTGCTATCGTCACCCAGCTTACCCAAATGAACATCCCTTATCGCTTCTCCGATAACGGCGGTGCTCTTGAGGTTCCGGCGGATAAGGTGCATGAACTTCGCCTGCGTCTGGCGCAGCTTGGCCTGCCGAAAGGCGGTGCGGTCGGTTTTGAGCTGCTGGATCAGGAAAAATTCGGTATCAGCCAGTTTAGCGAACAGGTTAATTATCAACGTGCGCTGGAAGGTGAACTGGCACGTACCATTGAAACACTCGGGCCGGTAAAAAGCGCCCGTGTGCATCTGGCCATGCCGAAGCCTTCGCTGTTTGTCCGCGAACAAAAAGCCCCTTCGGCCTCCATTACCGTGAACCTTGAGCCTGGCCGCGCGCTGGATGAAGGGCAAATCAGCGCGGTGACGCATCTGGTCTCCAGCGCCGTTGCGGGCCTGCCGCCGGGTAACGTCACGCTGGTCGATCAGAGTGGGCATCTGTTAACGCAGAACAATAGCGCCGGTCGCGACCTGAATGACGCGCAGCTTAAATATGCCGCCGACGTCGAAAGCCGTCTCCAGCGTCGTATCGAAGCAATCCTCGGCCCGGTCGTGGGTAACAGCAACGTACATGCCCAGGTTACCGCGCAAATTGATTTCGCTAATAAAGAACAAACAGAGGAACAATACAGCCCGAACGGCGATGCTTCTCAGGCAGTGATGCGTTCGCGTCAAATTAACTCGAACGAACAGATTGGCGGCCAATACCCTGGCGGTGTGCCGGGCGCGCTGTCTAACCAGCCCGCTCCTGCTAACGCCGGGCCTATTTCAACGCCGCCGGCAAACCAGCAAAACGGCCAGCAGAACACTCAGCAAAATAATCAGCAGACCACCACCAATGCTGCCAGTACGGGCCCCCGTACCAGTAGCCGCAATGAAACCACCAACTACGAAGTTGACCGTACTATCCGCCACACCAAACTGAACGTGGGCGATATTCAGCGTCTTTCTGTTGCCGTGGTGGTGAACTACAAAACGCTGCCAGACGGTAAACCGTTGCCGCTCACGGCTGAACAGCTCAAGCAGATAGAAGATCTGACCCGCGAAGCGATGGGTTATTCCGCTAAACGTGGCGATACCCTCAATGTCGTGAACTCGCCGTTCAACTCGGTGGATGAAACCGGTGGCGAACTTCCGTTCTGGCAAAAGCAGGCGTTTATCGATCAGTTGATGGCCGCAGGCCGCTGGCTACTGGTGCTGATTGTCGCCTGGCTGCTGTGGCGTAAAGCGGTTCGACCTCAGCTTCAGCGCCGTGCCGCGGCTGAGAAGGCCGCTCTGGAGCAGAAGAATAATCGCCAGGACGTAGAAGAAGCGGTGGAAGTTCGCCTCAGCAAAGATGAACAGATGCAACAACGCCGCGCAAACCAGCGCATGGGCGCAGAGGTAATGAGCCAGCGTATTCGCGAAATGTCAGATAACGATCCGCGCGTCGTCGCGCTGGTCATCCGCGGTTGGATGGGTAATGAACATGAGTAACGAGCTTTCAGGTACCGATAAGAGCGTCATCCTGCTGATGACCATTGGTGAAGACCGCGCGGCAGAGGTGTTTAAACACCTCTCGCAACGAGAAGTACAAATTCTCAGCGCGGCAATGGCCAACGTGCGTCAGATCTCCAACAAGCAGTTGACCGAGGTATTGGCTGAGTTTGAGCAGGAAGCCGAACAGTTTGCGGCGCTCAACGTCAACGCTAACGAATACCTGCGCTCCGTGCTGGTCAAAGCGCTGGGCGAAGAGCGTGCCGCCAGCCTGCTGGAAGATATTCTGGAAACGCGCGATACCGCCAGCGGTATCGAAACGCTCAACTTTATGGAGCCGCAAAGTGCCGCCGATCTTATTCGCGACGAGCACCCGCAGATTATCGCCACCATTCTGGTCCACCTCAAACGGGGCCAGGCCGCGGACATTCTTGCGCTGTTCGAAGAGCGTCTGCGTCATGACGTTATGCTGCGTATCGCCACCTTTGGCGGCGTTCAGCCAGCGGCGCTGGCGGAACTGACCGAAGTGTTGAACAACCTGCTCGATGGCCAGAACCTTAAGCGCAGCAAAATGGGCGGCGTGAGAACGGCGGCAGAGATTATCAACCTCATGAAAACCCAGCAGGAAGAGGCGGTTATTACCGCCGTTCGCGAGTTCGACGGCGAGCTGGCGCAGAAAATTATCGACGAGATGTTCCTGTTCGAAAACCTGGTCGAAGTGGACGATCGCAGCATTCAGCGCCTGCTTCAGGAGGTGGATTCCGAATCGCTGCTTATCGCTCTCAAAGGTGCCGAACAGCCGCTGCGCGAGAAGTTCCTGCGCAACATGTCTCAGCGTGCGGCGGATATCCTGCGCGACGACCTGGCGAACCGGGGTCCGGTACGTCTGTCTCAGGTGGAAAACGAACAGAAGGCGATCCTGCTTATTGTGCGTCGCCTGGCGGAAACCGGCGAGATGGTGATTGGCAGCGGAGACGACACTTATGTCTAATGAGCTGCCGTGGACGCGCTGGACGCCCGACGATCTTGCGCCTCCCCTCTCAGAATTCACCCCTGCGATGTCCTCCCCTGAGGAGGGCAACGTCGAAACTGAAGCGCCCGCGCTTAGTGAAGAAGAGCAACGCGTGCAGATGATGGCGCAGTTGCAAATGCAGGCGCACGAGCAGGGCTTTAACGCCGGTTTGAATGAAGGCCGGCAGAAAGGCCATGAACAGGGTTATCAGGAAGGTCTGGCCCAGGGTCTGGAGCAAGGTATCGAACAGGCGCGTCAGCAGCAGGCGCCGCTCCATGCCCGTATGCAACAGCTGGTCAGTGAATTCCAGAACACGCTGGATGCGCTGGACAGCGTGATTGCCTCACGTCTGATGCAAATGGCGCTGGAAGCGGCTCGCCAGGTGATTGGCCAGGCGCCGACGGTTGATAACTCCGCGCTTATCAAACAAATTCAGGGACTGCTTCAGCAAGAGCCGCTGTTCAGCGGCAAGCCGCAGTTGCGCGTTCACCCGGACGATCTTCAGCGCGTGGAAGAGAGTCTGGGCGCCACGCTGAGCTTGCATGGCTGGCGTTTGCGCGGTGACCCGTCGTTACACCATGGCGGGTGCAAAGTCTCTGCCGATGAAGGTGACCTGGATGCCAGCGTCGCCACCCGCTGGCAGGAACTGTGCCGCCTTGCGGCACCGGGAGTCGTCTGATGACCGCACGCCTCACCCGCTGGCTCAACACGCTTGATAGCGTCGAAGCAAAGATGGCGCAACTGCCGTCTGTTCGGCGTTATGGCCGCCTGACCCGCGCCACCGGTCTGGTATTAGAAGCCACCGGTCTGCAGCTTCCGCTGGGCGCAACCTGCGTTATTGAACGTCAGGACGGTCTGGAAATGCGGGAAGTCGAAAGCGAAGTAGTGGGTTTTAACGGCCAACGCCTGTTCCTGATGCCGCTTGAAGAGGTTGAAGGCGTGCTACCCGGCGCACGGGTGTATGCGAAAAACAGCGCCGGCGATGGTCTGCAAAGCGGCAAACAGCTTCCCTTAGGGCCAGCGCTGCTCGGTCGGGTGCTGGACGGCAGCGGTAAACCGCTTGACGGCCTGCCCTCTCCGGATACCACCGAAACCGGAGCGCTGATCACTCAACCGTTTAACCCTCTGCAGCGAACCCCTATCGAGCATGTACTGGATACCGGCGTTCGCCCGATTAACGCGCTCTTAACCGTGGGCCGTGGCCAGCGAATGGGGCTTTTCGCCGGTTCGGGGGTCGGGAAATCGGTCCTGCTCGGCATGATGGCGCGCTATACCCAGGCGGACGTCATTGTCGTGGGGCTTATCGGTGAGCGTGGTCGTGAAGTTAAAGACTTCATCGAAAATATTTTGGGTGCGGAAGGCCGCGCCCGCTCGGTGGTCATCGCCGCACCGGCGGATGTTTCACCACTACTGCGTATGCAGGGCGCAGCCTATGCCACCCGCATCGCAGAAGATTTCCGAGACCGTGGTCAACACGTACTGCTGATCATGGACTCTCTGACCCGTTACGCGATGGCCCAGCGTGAAATCGCCCTCGCCATCGGTGAGCCGCCAGCCACCAAAGGTTATCCCCCTTCGGTCTTTGCCAGGCTCCCGGCCCTGGTTGAACGCGCGGGGAACGGCATCAGCGGCGGCGGATCTATTACCGCTTTCTATACGGTTTTGACCGAAGGCGACGACCAACAGGACCCGATTGCCGATTCCGCGCGTGCAATCCTCGACGGGCACATTGTGTTATCCCGTCGTCTGGCCGAAGCCGGACACTACCCGGCCATTGATATTGAAGCATCAATCAGCCGTGCCATGACGGCGCTGATTACCGAGAAGCACTACGCTCGCGTGCGTAACTTCAAACAACTGCTTTCCAGCTTCCAGCGTAACCGCGACCTGGTGAGCGTGGGCGCGTATGCCAAAGGCAGCGACCCGATGCTCGATAAAGCGATTACCCTGTGGCCGCAACTGGAAGCCTTTTTACAACAAGCTATTTTTGAACGCGCCGACTGGGAAGATTCAATCCAGGCTCTGGATCTGATTTTCCCGGAGGTGTAACAGAGGTGGAGGGCGAAGGTCATGGCGCAAAACAGCGCGTTATCAACGCTAAAGGATCTGGCTGAAAAAGAGGTTGATGATGCCGCATTGCAGCTTGGCGCCATGCGGCGCGGGTGCCAGGCGGCTGAAGAGCAATTGAAGATGTTAATTGACTATCAGCATGAATACCGCACCAACCTCAATACCGACATGACACAGGGCATTGGAAGCCAGCGCTGGATTAACTATCAGCAGTTTATCCAGACCCTGGAGAAGGCGATAGAGCAGCACCGCCTGCAGCTAAACCAGTGGACCCAAAAAGTCGATTCCGCGCTGGATTTCTGGCGGGAGAAAAAGCAGCGGCTGCAGGCCTGGCAGACCTTACAGGACCGGCAGATAGCGGCAGCGACCCTGGCGGAAAACCGCCAGGATCAGAAGAAAATGGATGAATTCGCCCAGCGCGCATCAATGAGGAAACCAGAATGATCACACTGCAACAACTGCTGATGACCGGGAGCGACACCTCAGGCGCCACGCAGACGGGGAAAGACGCCGGGGAGGCTCAAGGCTTTCTCTCGCTGCTGGCGGGCGCGTTAACCGACGCAACCGGCCAGGGCAAAGATGCGCCGCTGAACCTGGCAGACCTGAAAGCGGCTGGCGGCAAGCGGGCTAACGCTGTGCAACAGGCCGGGGTCGATAAGACACTGCAGGCAAAAATTGCCGATCTGTTGGCACGTCAGTCCTCACTTTCCGCCGATGACACGCCAGAGATCGCCTCGCTTCAGACCCTCGTATCTGGCCTTGCGCCCGCGTCGAACGGTGACGCCCTGAAGTCGCTGGCGTCCGCGACAGCAAAAGATGACGATCTGAGCGCAGAAGAACTGGCGGGGTTAAGCGCGCTGATGGCGATGCTCCCCCACCAGCAAACATCTGTCGCGGTTGCCGGCAAGACGACCCGCGCTGAGGGCATTGCCGCGCAGTCACTGGCCCTGCCTTCAACTGCAGTGATGCAAAACGGCACGGGGCAACAGACGTTGAAAAACCCTCAGCCAGCCTTGCACGACCCGGCGCAACACCTTGATACCGCTCAGCCGGTCAATACTTCAGCAACGCCGGTTGTGGCCGCCGCCGAGAAGCAGGACCTCGCCAGTTCATCTTCGTCTGCCGCCCCAACCGCCACCCTGGCCCCTGTGGTCTCAGGCCTGGCAACTTCGCAGCCTGCCGCCACCGTAGCCACTGCGCCGGTATTAAGCCAGCCGCTGGGTACGCCCGAATGGCAACAGAACCTGAGCCAGCACATTACGCTGTTCACCCGACAGGGACAGCAAACGGCGGAACTGCGTTTGCATCCGGAAGACCTCGGCCAGGTGCAAATTTCGCTTAAGCTTGATGATAACCAGGCGCAACTGCAAATGGTGTCTGCGCACAGCCACGTGCGCGCGGCACTGGAAGCTGCACTGCCGATGTTGCGGACGTCTCTGGCTGAAAGCGGTATTCAGCTTTCACAAAGCAGCGTCAGCAGCGAAAGCTTTGCCGGTCAGCAACAGTCGTCCTCTGGGCAGCAGCAACAGGCCTCACGTTCCGGCCATGATGGGCGCTTTAATGAAGAGAGCGATGAATTACTGCCGACACCTGGCGCCCTGCAATCCGTGGCCCGCGGAAACGGTGCCGTGGACATTTTCGCCTAAACGCCAGAGGTAGCGTGATTATCCTCGTCTTTTCCACGCTTTGAGATATGCCGGACACGGGATAATCTTTCTATTAAGCTGTACCGAAACAGGAAGCTCGTATCAGATGACAGACTCCGTTATCACCAAAAAAAGTAAGCGTTCCATCTGGATCCCGCTGCTGGTGTTGATCACGCTCACCGCCTGCGCTACTGCGGGCTACAGTTACTGGCGTATGCAGCAGGAACCGTCCTCTGCGTCAGCCAAATCCGAACCGCCACCGCCGCCGACTCCGGTGTTTTTTCCACTGGATACCTTCACCGTTAATCTGGGCGATGCGGATCGCGTGCTGTATGTTGGCATTACGCTGCGCCTGAAAGACGAAGCGACCCGTTCTCGTCTGAACGATTACCTTCCTGAAGTGCGTAGCCGTCTTCTGCTGCTGTTCTCTCGTCAGGACGCTTCAACGCTTGCCACCGACGACGGTAAGCAAAAACTGGTCGATGCCATCAAGCAAACGCTGGCGACCCCCCTGGTAAATGGCCAACCAAAGCAGGAAGTCACTGACGTTCTGTATACAGCCTTCATTCTGCGGTAACGACATGGGCGACAGTATTCTTTCTCAGGCAGAAATCGATGCGTTGCTTAACGGCGACAGCGATAAAAGTGATGTGCCGCAACCGGGGCTGACCAGTGACGACCATATTCGTCCCTATGACCCGAATACCCAGCGCCGCGTGGTACGTGAGCGTCTGCAGGCGCTGGAGATCATCAACGAACGTTTTGCGCGCCAGTTCCGTATGGGGCTGTTTAACCTGCTGCGTCGAAGTCCGGATATCTCCGTCGGCGCGATCCGTATACAGCCTTATCTTGAGTTTGCCCGCAACCTGCCGGTGCCGACCAACCTTAACCTTATCCATCTCAAACCGCTGCGCGGCACCGGGCTGGTGGTGTTTTCGCCAAGCCTGGTATTTATAGCGGTGGATAACTTGTTCGGTGGCGACGGGCGTTTTCCGACCAAGGTCGAAGGACGCGAGTTCACCCATACCGAGCAGCGGGTTATTAACCGCATGCTGAAGCTGGCGCTGGAGTCGTATAGCGACGCGTGGAAGGCGATTAACCCGCTGGAAGTGGAGTACGTTCGTTCCGAGATGCAGGTGAAATTTACCAATATCACCACTTCGCCGAACGATATCGTGGTTAACACGCCATTCCATGTGGAGATCGGTAATCTGACCGGTGAGTTTAACATCTGCCTGCCGTTCAGCATGATTGAACCGCTGCGCGAACTGCTGGTTAACCCTCCGCTGGAAAACTCCCGCAACGAGGACCAGAACTGGCGCGAAAACCTGGTACGCCAGGTGCAGCATTCCCAGCTTGAGCTGGTGGCGAGTTTTGCCGATATCCCACTGAGGTTATCCCAGATACTGAAATTACAACCCGGCGATGTTCTGCCGATAGAAAAACCCGACCGCATTATTGCCCATGTGGATGGTGTCCCGGTGCTGACCAGTCAGTATGGCACCCTTAACGGCCAGTATGCGTTACGCGTTGAGCACTTGATCAACCCGATATTGAATTCGCTGAATGAGGAACAGCCCAAATGAGTGACATAAACAATCCGTCCGATGAAAACAGCGGAGCACTGGACGATCTGTGGGCTGACGCGTTAAACGAGCAACAATCCACCCCGAATAAAAGCGCGGCGGATGCGGTATTCCAGCAGCTAGGTGGTGGCGACGTCAGCGGCACGCTGCAGGACATTGACCTGATCATGGATATCCCGGTTAAGCTGACCGTTGAGCTTGGCCGCACCCGGATGACCATCAAAGAGCTGCTGCGTCTGACGCAAGGTTCCGTGGTGGCTCTTGACGGTCTGGCCGGTGAGCCGCTGGATATTTTGATTAACGGCTATCTGATTGCCCAGGGTGAAGTGGTGGTGGTCGCCGATAAATACGGTGTGCGTATCACTGACATCATTACCCCTTCTGAACGCATGCGTCGCCTGAGCCGTTAAGCATGAAAACCCAGGCAACGGTATCACAACCCCAGGCGGTTCCCGATTCACCGCTGCTCCAGGTGAGCGGTGCATTGTTCGGTATTATTGCCTTTATTCTTATCGCCGCATGGCTGGCGAAGCGTTTTGGTCTGGCGGGTAAAACTGCCAGTACCCGAGGCCTGAAGGTCAGCGCCAGCGCGGCCCTGGGGCCTCGCGAGCGGGTGGTCATTGTCGACGTGGATGATGCGCGCCTGGTACTGGGCATTACCGCATCCAACATTAACGTCTTACATAAACTGCCGCCAGCCCCTGTCCCGGATGACGAGAGCGCAGAAACCCCTGCGGATTTTCAGTCCGTGATGAAGAGTTTGCTCACGCGTTCCGGGAGATCCTGATGCGCCGTTTGCTATCCCTTACGCTTGGAGGCGCTGCCCTGTTTGCTCCCGCCGTCTATGCGCAACTGCCAGGCCTTATCTCAACGCCGATTGCCGGCGGTGGTCAGAGCTGGTCGCTGCCGGTGCAGACGCTGGTATTCATCACCTCGCTGACGTTTATTCCGGCGATTTTACTGATGATGACCAGCTTCACCCGCATAATCATTGTCTTTGGCTTGCTGCGAAATGCGCTGGGCACGCCCTCTGCGCCGCCTAACCAGGTTCTACTGGGCTTAGCCCTGTTTTTGACCTTTTTTATTATGTCGCCGGTTATCGATAAGATTTATACCGACGCTTATCAGCCGTTCAGCGAAGATAAGATTTCCATGCAGGTGGCGCTGGAAAAAGGGGCCCAACCGCTGCGTGAATTTATGCTGCGTCAAACCCGGGAAGCGGATCTGGCGCTGTTTGCGCGCCTGTCTAACACCGGCGAACTGCAGGGGCCGGAGGCCGTGCCGATGCGCATTTTGCTGCCCGCCTACGTTACCAGCGAGCTGAAAACCGCCTTTCAGATTGGTTTTACTATCTTTATTCCCTTCCTGATTATCGACCTGGTGATCGCCAGCGTCCTGATGGCGCTCGGTATGATGATGGTGCCACCGGCCACCATTGCTCTGCCTTTTAAGATCATGTTGTTTGTACTGGTCGACGGCTGGCAATTGCTGGTCAGTTCGCTGGCGCAGAGTTTCTACACTTAAGGAGCGCGCAATGACGCCAGAATCGGTGATGATGATGGGCACGGAATCGATGAAAGTCGCGATTGCCGTTGCCGCTCCCCTGCTGCTGGTTGCGCTGGTAACCGGTCTGATTATCAGTATTCTGCAGGCCGCCACGCAGATTAACGAAATGACGTTGTCGTTTATTCCGAAAATTATCGCGGTGTTCGTGGCGATTATCGTCGCCGGCCCCTGGATGTTGAACCTGTTGTTGGACTATATGCGCAATTTGTTTACCAATCTGCCGTATATCATCGGCTGATACGACGATGCTGCACTTCACCAGTGACCAGTGGGTACAGTGGCTTGGCGTCTATTTCTGGCCTATGCTGCGCATCCTGGCGCTCATCTCCACCGCCCCTCTTCTCAGTGAGAAGTCGATTCCTAAGCGCGTGAAAGTAGGGTTGGGTATCATCATTACCCTTATCGTCGCCCCTTCTCTGCCGCCCGTGGATATTCCCATTTTCTCGGCGAATGCGGTATGGGTAGCGCTACAGCAGGTGATGATTGGCGTTGCCGTGGGCTTTACCATGCAACTCGCCTTCGCCGCAGTACGTACCGCCGGTGAGCTGATTGGCCTGCAGATGGGGTTATCATTTGCGACCTTTGTTGACCCTGGCAGCCACCTCAATATGCCGGTTCTGGCGCGCATCATCGACCTGCTGGCGATGCTGCTGTTTCTGTCGTTCAACGGTCACTTATGGCTTATTTCCATGCTGGTGGATACCTTCCACACCCTGCCAATTGGCGAGCACCCGGTCAACAGCAATGCGTTTCTGGCTCTGGTTCGCGCCGCCGGGCTTATTTTTCTCAACGGATTGATGCTGGCGCTGCCCATCATTACCCTGCTACTGACCGTCAATCTTGCGTTAGGATTACTTAACCGCATGGCACCACAGCTGTCGGTATTTGTCATTGGTTTTCCGGTAACCCTGACGGTGGGGCTATTATTAATGTCTTTGTTAATGCCACTTATCGCTCCGTTCTGTGAACATTTATTCAGCGAGATATACAACCTGTTAGCCGATATTGTCAGCGAACTTCCCGGCAAATAGCAGCCCCTACTTTTGATAGTGTTTTTCTGAGGATATTCCTAAAATTAAAGTTGAGAAACATCTACCAGGATATATCTGACGCGGTTTAAATGTTTCTAACCATCTCACAATACTTAATATTTACTTTACTTTAAGAAGATTCCTGGCAAATTATACGTAACTTTACGGGATAGTGAGTTCGCCTGAAAGTCTTTGTCATGCTCACAGGTTTTATTACTTTTTTCCATCCCGTATGGCTGTTTATGAGCTCTCAGGCAGATGGTGAATTATCGTTACGCATTGAGTGAGGGTATGCCATGTCAACGATCATTATGGATTTATGCAGTTACACCCGGCTGGGGTTAACCGGGTATCTGGTCAGCAGAGGGGTAAGAAAGAGAGACATCAACGATGCACACACCGTTGACGAACTCGAAGCCGCTTGTAATCTCCACAAGCCAGGCGTGGTGTTTATTAATGAGGACTGTTTTATTCACGACCCAGCCAACAGTCAGCATATTAAGCAAATCATTAATCAGCATCCTGGAACCTTGTTTATTGTTTTTATGGCGATCGCCAACATCCATTTTGATGAGTATTTGTTGGTGCGTAAAAATTTATTGATCAGTTCTAAGTCGATAAAACCCGAGTCGCTGGATGCCATTTTGGGCGATTATTTGAATAAAGAAGTTAAGAATGTAGGAGCAGTTAACTTGCCCACGCTATCATTAAGCAGAACTGAATCAAGTATGCTGAGAATGTGGATGGCAGGACAAGGAACTATTCAAATTTCAGACCAGATGAATATCAAAGCTAAAACTGTTTCGTCGCATAAAGGAAATATCAAACGGAAAATTAAAACACATAATAAGCAAGTGATCTACCACGTGGTTCGCTTGACCGATAATGTGACAAATGGAATTTTCGTCAATATGCGCTAGTTGACCTCAAGCCTCTGTCCCCACATGATCTCTGGCCTTGCCAGAGATTTTTGCTTTTACAGCAGAAGTCGGGCACGCTGCTTGCCACCCGACGCCATGCTATTCTGCTTTTTCCACGAAGATGCCATCCGCATGGCCGAGTTCGTTAAAGAACCAAATGCCGAGCGGGTAATCCTCCAGTGATACCAGGTACATCGTGCCTTCACTAAACTCTTCAATTGCCAGCACCACCCCCGGGCGGCGTGGCCCCCCGTCGGTTTTGACAGTGACCCGTTCGTTGATCTTCATACGTTCCTCCTGTGGTTTTGAGCCAGTGTAGAACAAAACGCAAAGACGCACATCGCCACCGGGCGCGAATGCCGTTTTTGTGGGCAGTCTATACTCATTACTGGACACGGTTAAATGAGGTACCCGTAATGAAGACCGAAAAAGAGTATAGCGACACGATTAAGCGCGATGTTGAGGTGGATGTCGATGCCCTGCTTGCCGCCATTAACGAGATCAGCGAATCCGAAGTGCGCCGTACGGATAAAGATTCCGAATGCGTGATGGTGAACGGGCGGGATTACCACACCTACCGCGAACTGGCAGAAGCCTTCGAGCTGGATATCCACGACTTTAGCGTTTCTGAAGCCAATCGCTAGGCGAAAAAAATCCCGGTCATGGGGATGACCGGGATCAAGCTTGCGTATGCAAGAAGCACTTGAAAATTCGTTACATCAGGAAACCTGACGTGGGTGCAACATTATCCTTACCAGATTTATCTGACAAGCATATATTCTCCAGGCGAATATTATATTTGATACAAGTGATTAATTATTATGAGTAGTACCATGGGCGTGATGCGGGTTTGGCGGGATCGGTTCCCCGGGCCATTACCGGCGCCGTCGCTTTTTTTAGGATAATTCTTAGAAAATAGTTAGCATTTATTGGGGGCCTTTATGCCTATTGCACAGGACTCACTGCTGATTTTTAGCGACCTCGACGGGTCGCTGCTGGATATTCATACTTATGAATGGCAGCCAGCCAAACCCTGGCTGGACAAACTTCGGGAGTTACAGGTTCCAGTAATACTCGCCAGCAGTAAGACGGCCGGGGAAATAGCAGACATTCAGCAGGAACTGGGGCTGGAGGGGCTACCCTTTATCGCTGAGAACGGCGCGGTGATACAGCCTGATGTCCGCTGGGAACTGACTCAGCGCCTGTTCAGGGGGATGCTCCACAAGGATCTCCTGCCCATTATCGAGGACATTCGCCTGCAGGGCGGCTATAAATTCACCACTTTTGATGATGTTGATGAACAGGTTATCAGCGAGTGGACGGGGCTTAATCGCAATCGCGCATCGCTCGCGCGCAGGCAGGAAGCGTCCGTAACGCTCATCTGGCGCGACAGTGACGAAAAAATGGCGCACTTTGAAGAGGCACTGGCGCTTCGCGGCCTCAAGTGCCTGCAGGGCGCTCGCTTCTGGCACATCCTGGATCGGGCCTGTGCAAAGGACCTGGCCGTCAACTGGCTGGTCGGGCAGTACCGTGAGCGAGAGGCTCGCCTGCCGACCACGCTGGGTCTGGGAGACGGGCCGAACGATGCTCCGCTTCTGGACAGCGTTGATTTCGCCGTGGTCATAATGGGCCTCAACCGCCAGGGCATACAGCTTCGTGATGATAACCCTAATCGGGTCTACCACACCCGGCTGCCGGGTCCGGCGGGCTGGCATGAGGGGCTGGATCACTTTTTGTCGTGATGGCGCCAGACAACGCGGTTACGCCCGCTCTGTTTTGCCTGATACAAACGCGCATCGGCTATCGACTGCAGTTGTTCGAAATCATAATTATCTTTTTCCTGCGCGCAGCTTACGCCAAAGGAGGCGCTAATGCGCAGCGTGGTGCTCTTTTGCACCAGTATCTCCTTGCTGTCGATACGCGAGCGGATACGTTCCGCTACTCTCCTCGCCTCTTCCAGGTTAAGACCCGGCAGGACAATGCAAAACTCCTCCCCGCCCACGCGTCCGGCAACGTCATTCGTCCGTAGCGCGCTGGCAATCAGCCCTGCGGCGTGAGAAAGCACCTTATCACCGGCCTGGTGGCCGAAGCGATCGTTAATACTCTTAAAACGATCGAGATCGATCTGAATCACCGAAAATGGCAGCGAGCGACGCTGACAATGTTCCGCCAGTTTTGTTGCACGCTCAAAAAGCCCACCACGGTTGAGAAGCCGGGTAAGCGGGTCATGCCAGGCCTGCCACTGCAGCGAATGCTGAAGACTGTACATGTTGCTTACCATCCTGCGGATAACCCACCAGGAGATCAGAAGCATGGCGCTAAACAACGCCCATAGAAGCGCCAACACCACGCTGATGCTGCCGAAATCATCTCTAACGCCCTCCTGCAGGGTATGGATGCGTAGGATAACGCCATCGAAATGATCGAGCCGTGACCAACTGATAAAACGGCTGTCCAGGCGTATTCCGCCCTGGGTATCGGTCTCAATCGCCTGCGCTATCTGCGCCATATCGCTCGCATTAAACGGGCTCGCCTCCCCGTTCGGTGATTGCGAAGAGGCAATCCTGGTGAGCCGGGTATCGTAAAGCTGGTATTCGCCCTCCGGGTAGCCATCCGTGGCCTCCCCCAGCAGACGTTTCATGGTCTCAACGTTAAAATCCATCGCCAGCACGCCATACCAGAAATGGTCATAATAGATGGGCACGCTGGCGGTTATGAGCGTCTGATTGCCGGCAAATTGTGACCCCGGGTAAATAAACCAGCGCACGGCGCGGGCCCGGTTTTTGCGCTCGGATTGTTGAATAAACCACGGCTGCGTCACCAGTTGGTAATAGCGGGGCGAAATATCGTGCGGATTTTCAGGCGTATCGGTGGCGAGAAAAAATCCGGCGCGGGAGACATAGACGATCCGCTCCTCGGTGCGCCTGTTCGATAATGCCAGACGCAACAAATAGCCCACCTCCAGCGCGGCGGAGAGTTCGTTTTGTAGCCGCTCCTCATCACGGTTCAGAAGCGTGGTCTTTTCAACAAAGGCATCGGATACGCCGTTTATCGGTAACGTGCGGTTTTTGTCGAGGGCAATTTGCCAGTTTGACGTCTTACGCAGCGTGTCGAAATGGGTCACCGCGTGATGGAGCGGCCCGGATGCAAGCGGTGTTTGAATCGCTTCGCTCATACCGTGACGGAAAAAAAGCAGTTTGTTGACGCTGAACTGTAGCTGCCTGTCGAGCGCATTCGCCACGGTTTCCAGGTGGTTTCGCTGACTGGAGATATACGCATCTTCCAGAACGATGACTTCGCGCCAGGTGAGAAGAGTAGAAAAGAACAGCACCACAATGAAACAGAAGTTAACAATTAAGCCCGGATTGCTACGCTGATGCAGCCAGTGCAGAAAAGGGCGTCTTACAACATACGTATCTCGCTGCACACCCCCTCCCTGATTGCCACCCAGCACCCTTGACGTGATGTAAAAACGCCCGGCAAGCCGGGCGTTGCGTGATTAAGCCGTGTCGTGCTTTTGACGCCCGTCCCCTGACTGAAGCTCGTCTTCACGAAAAGCTTCCCGCTTGATGCTGTAACCATCGTGCCAGCGGCATTCTACCATTCCGCTGGCATACCCGGTCACAATCATGCGCGGGCCGCCCTGTTTAGGCTTAACTTCATCACTGACCAAAAAGACCATACCTGCCTCCTGTATCAGGGTGAAACTTTTTCAATTTAGACGACGATTGGCCTTTTTGCACCCTGAAACCACGAACAATTAATGCGCCGTTCCGCGCATTTTGCTAAACAGCTTCACTGCCGCCACCACGATAGCGCCAATGATAAAGCCCAGCACCAGGTTCATTAGCATCGGCAAAACAGCCGCCACAACGGCCCCGTGCGCGGAGGCGAAATGCTCAATGGCGTGGTGCAGCGGCGCGATACCGTGAACCACAATTCCGCCACCGACCAGGAACATGGCCAGCGTACCCACTATCGATAAACTCTTCATCAGCCAGGGGGCAAGGACCAGCAGACTTTTGCCGATACCTTTGGCGAACGCGCTCGATTTTTTCTCCAGCCAAAAGCCGATATCATCCAGCTTGACGATAAGCCCCACCAGGCCATACACCCCAACCGTCACCAGAAGGGCAATACCGGAAAGTACGATGACCTGGTTCATCAGCGGGGCTTCGGAAACAATTCCGAGCGTAATCGCCACAATTTCCGCCGACAGAATAAAGTCGGTACGGATGGCCCCTTTCACCTTATCGCGCTCAAAGGCTTTAGGATCTTTCGCCGCCAGTGCCTCAAGACGTTGCTGGCGCATCTCTGGCGTGTCGCTCTCTTTGCGAGAGGCCAGGGTATGCAGAACTTTCTCTGCCCCCTCGAAACATAAAAACGCCCCGCCAATCATCAACAGCGGCGTAATCGCCCAGGGGATGAATGCGCTGATCAGCAGAGCCAGCGGCACCAGGATCACTTTATTGATAAAAGAGCCTTTCGCCACGCCCCATACCACGGGCAGTTCACGGTTAGCCCTGACGCCGCTCACCTGTTGGGCATTCAGCGATAAATCATCTCCCAGCACACCTGCGGTCTTTTTTGCCGCCAGTTTTCCCATCACCGAAATGTCGTCCAGTAACGTGGCAATATCATCCAGCAATGTTAATAAGCTACTTCCCGCCAAAATCTCTATCCTTCTTTTTTTGATAATTAAGTGAATAGTATGGAGCAAAACCGGGCACCCGGAAACAAGCACCTCTCGTCAACAAAAAATTCACATCCTCACCACAATTAAAGCGCTCGCCAGTCCGATTGTTTTGGCGTTTACTATCAGCGACCTTTTAATTTCGTCGTGAGGGATTATGCGTTTCCGGCAATTATTACCCCTCATGGGAGCACTCTTTTCGCTCTACATCATCTGGGGTTCCACCTACTTTGTTATTCGTATTGGCGTAGAAAGCTGGCCGCCGCTGATGATGGCGGGCGCCATTGAAATGCTCGCTGCGGGGATTGTGCTGTTGATGGCCTCGACGCTGACGGGCGAGAAGCTGACGGCGGTACCGGATCTGTCAGGTTTCCTCGCCGTGGGGTACCTCACATTATTTGGTTCCATCATCGCCATTAACGCCTACATGTTCCTGATCCGTAACGTCTCTCCGGCCGTCGCCACCAGCTATGCCTACGTAAACCCGGTGGTCGCCGTGCTGCTGGGAACCTGCTTTGCCGGGGAAACGCTGGCACCAATAGAATGGCTGGCGCTGGGGGTGATTGTGTTTTCCGTGGTGCTGGTCACGCTGGGTAAGTATTTGCTGCCAGCAAAACCGGTTATCACACCGTGTGGGGTGGAAAAACCCTGAGGGGATGAATGCCCTGAGTGTCGATCTGCGCGGCCTGCCCGCCGCCGCAGATCCACTCTTCCAGCCGTTCGGTCAGTTGCGTATCGTTAAGTTTTAACCTGCCGCGTAGCGCGCACTCCCAGACAACCATAACCCGCCATCCCTCTGCGATAAGCGCGGCGAGATCACGCCGATCGCGGGCCACGTTCTTGCCTATCTTATCCAGCCAGAAATCGGTGCGCGTGGCGGGGACTTTAAATAAGTAACAGTGATGCTGATGCCAGAAGCAGCCGTGAGTGAAGATAATGCATTGATAGGCGTCGACAACGAAATCAGGACGCCCGGCAAGCGCGGGATCCTGCACCCGAAAATCAAACCCCGCCCTGGCCAGTAATCCGGCCAGTCGTTTTTCTATCGCGGTATCGCGCGTGCCAATGGCACGCATGTTTTTACTGCGCGTCGCCTTATTGTGCACATCCGTCATTCACGGCCTCACTCTGGCGCAGGGCGACGGCCTGTTTGATGCGGGAGGCCAGCAGCGTTGCCACCGCCGCGAACGCGGGCACCACCACGGAATTACCAAACTGACGATAAGCCTGGGTGTCCGAGACCGGGATACGGAAGCTGTAGCCCTGCGGAGTCTCAAAGCCCATCAGCCTTGCGCATTCACGCGGCGTTAAGCGACGCGGACGATGGCGTTGATTATTAGGATCGTCGAACGCTTTTTCACCCAGCGCTCTGTCCCAGCCTCTGTCGATAAGAATTTCCGCACCGTCTTTGTAATAGCGGGCGGAGAGCGTACGGGTCACGCTGTCCGGGTTAGCCGGGTTGACCATGCCAAAGCCGAAGCCGTTGCCTTTCGCCTGGTGCTTTTTGGCATAGCGATAGAGGTATTTCCACAGCACCGGCGTCAGAATGAATTTGGCATCAACGGCAGGCTCCAGCAGATCGGCCACGCTCGGGCGACGGGCGGGGTACAACGAGGATATATCCCGTAGGGTAAAGTCGCCCTTCAGGTTGAGATCGCGGCGAAAACCCACCAGCACGATACGTTCGCGGTGCTGGGGCAAAAAGTGTCTGCCGTCGATAATTTTGGGATCGTCTGCGCCCATATCCTGCGCATCAGCCACGTCGTAACCCAGCTCATCGAGCGTTTGCATGATGATGCGGAAGGTTTTCCCACCGTCATGGCTCTTCAAATTTTTGACGTTTTCCAGCACAAAAATGGCCGGTCGGCGGGCATCAATAATCCGCACGACATCAAAAAACAGCGTTCCTTGCGTATCACAGGCAAAGCCGTGGGCGCGACCAAGGGCATTTTTTTTCGACACGCCGGCAAGCGAAAACGGCTGGCAAGGGAAGCCGGCCAGCAGCACGTCGTGGGCCGGTATAGCGTCGCGAATATGCGCCGCCGCCTCTGCGTCAGTCACGCCGCTTTTGTGGCTCAGGGTCACATCACGAATATCGGCATTGAACCGATGTGCGTGGGGATCGCAGTACCAGTTGGCTTTGTAGGTGCGTAGCGCGTGTTTGTTCCACTCGCTGGTGAACACGCACTGCCCCCCAATGGCTTCAAACCCGTGGCGGATCCCGCCGATACCGGCAAAGAGATCGATAAAACGGAAAGCGTAATGGGGATGGGCGGCAGAAGGACGCGGCAGCAGGTTTTGCAGATAACGAAATTCACCGTCGCTCAGACGTTGCCCTGCACGCTCGCTGGTAAGCAGTCTTTTGAGGATGGCCGAGCTCCAGTGGCTTTCACCCTGCGCCAGCAGCTGGTTTGCGAGCGTTTTTGCATCATAAATTTCCAGCAGTTGCTGGAGTAATGCCTGCACTGTTGCCGTTGATTTCACAGCCTGCTCAGGTGCGGGCTCTGTCACTGTTTGAATTTCCTGCATACTTTTAACCGGGCAATAAAGACGGGAAACAGATTACCACAGTTCACTCAGGCAAACTGCGACGGAAACGGCGCTGGACCTGACTATCAACGCCGAAGTTGTCGCCCTGTAAGTCGGCACTCAGTTTTGCCATAAACTCGATAAGGAAATTGGCGTTATGCCTTGCGAGCTCACGTCCCGGGCCTGAGCGGTCATAGTATCTCAGCCTATATTATCCCCGGATGAATGCCGTCGAATGTCGCGTTGCCACATTCACATTGAGCCATATCACCAAAATCAACGCTGTCATCGAGTAATTTTTTGTCAGCATATGCGCGCATGTTGTTCTTACAAATGGAACACCATACGTGCGAGCACGTAAGTATGTATGACCAGGTCACCGTCAAGTCTTTGAACTCTTTTTTTTCGTTCATGTTCACTTTCCATTATTTCATTTAAAATCAGTTGGATACGCGCCTACTACGCAGGCATTTCTTATGTCGTCATTATCCTGCCCCTGCTATATGAACTTGCCGGAGCGACCATGTATATTGTGTACTGAATTTATGGGATTTCAACGTGGTTTAAACCCGCCTGGTGAAGCCAGTCAAGCGGGCTATTTTTTATGCTACGGCGCTTCCTGTAACGCCACGCGAATGAAGCCATTATTTTGCGTTAATAGCTCATGCGCTTGCCAGGCTTCCAGACCGGTGAGCACCATCAGAACCGCCGTTTTGCAATGGTGGTTACAGCTTTCCAGCGCGCACTTCGCCACCGCCCGAGTGCATCCTCCTGCTTCCATCACGATGGCGATTTGCCGCTCGGTCCATTTGATGCTGCTGGCCTGGAGATCCACCCGAAGGTTACTGTAGACACGCCCGGTTCGGATAGCCAGCCCGGTGCTCACCATGCTGAGGATCATTTTATGTGCAATGCCAGCTTTGGTATTAATATGTCCGGCAACCACATCAGCACCCAGTTCCGGAGCAATCACCATACTCGCCAGCTGCGCGGCTTCGCTTTGCGTATCGTCGGTGATAACGGCAACCGTCGCCCCGAGAGACCAGGCATGCCGCATCGCGCCCCAAACCCACGGTGTTTTTCCGCTAACGGTTACCGCCAGCATCATATCCTGTTCGGTAAATTTATGGGCCTGCAGGTCGATAACGCCACGCTCGTAGCTTGCGGTGTCATCGCCTGCGGTGATAGCAATGACCGGCGTTTTTCCTGGGGCATACTCTTGCGCGACCTGGCTCACCAGGCACCCGGACGGGCCTGCGCCAACCAGCACCAGACGGCCGCCGTGACTTAGCGTCGCCGCGGCGCTATCCACCACGCGGGCGATTGTCGTTAAGAATGGGGTAATGGCTTCAGAGATAAGTGCGTCATCCTGGTGAATAACATTCAGCATGTCCAGCGTAGACAATCTATCGATATTCATCGTGCTGGCGTGCCGTCTTTCCTTGACTGAACCGGTAAGCATAATACTCATAAACAGCCTCCTTATTATGCGTTCCCATACACTATAAGGGGTTTTATAGGGATGGCCTGCGAGAAGGGTCACGAAAAGCATCCCTTTGTGAAAAACACGTCATCAGCGATAATCAACTCTTTGTTATTCATCGCGGAGTGTTGATGAGCGATTTGCACCCCTTCCCCCTGACGCGCAAGCGCCCAATGAAACTAAACACGCTGCTCACGTTAATGGTGTGCGCGACCATCGGATCGGTGCTGCTGGTGGTGTTTGCCCTCTATTCGGCGCAAATCACCCGCGCGACGCGCGATGATGTTAAAGATACCGCTCTGGGCATTGCCCGCACGCTGGCGGACACGCCAGAGATTAAGCGCGGTCTGATGGAATCGCCTCAGGCCGACATTATCCAGCCCATTGCCCAGGCCGTAACGAAACGCAATGACCTGCTGTTTACCGTGGTTACCGATATGCAGGGCATCCGCTACTCTCACCCAAACGAAGCCCTGCTGGGGCTGCATTTTATCGGTGATGATCTGCCCCCTGCGCTGGAGGGGAAGGAGAACGTCTCCGTTAATCGCGGCGCACTCGACGAAGCGCTACGCGTCTTCACCCCGGTCTATGACGATGAGCACGAACAGATAGGCGTGGTTGTGGTGGGCATCTCGCTCTATAAGGTTGAAAAACAAATCGCCCGCAGCAGGCTTAATGCCGTCTGGACGATTTTATTCAGCATTTTAATGAGTTCGCTGGCTATCTGGGGCCTGGTGCGCGTCCTGAAACGTATTTTGTTTGGATTAGAACCTTATGAAATCTCCGCGCTGTTTGAACAGCGTCAGGCAATGCTACAGTCGCTGCGTGAAGGCGTGCTGGCCGTTGATATTCACGGTCGGGTGACGATGATTAACCATACCGCCAGAGAAATCCTGCTCCTGCCCGCAGGCAAACAAAGCGAAAACGCCAGTGAACCGCTGCTGTCGGGCCTGCGCGAGGTATCGCAAACGGGCATTGCACGTCAGGACCAGGAGATCAGCTGCAACGGGCGGTTACTGCTGTGCAACATGGTACCGGTAAAAAGTCAGAATCAGGTAATTGGCGCCATAAGCACCTTCCGCGATAAAACCGAAATCAGCCAGCTGATGCAGCGTATTGACGGCATGGTCAATTACGTTGATGCCTTGCGTTCGCATACCCACGAGTTTATGAATAAGCTGCACGTGATCCTGGGCCTGCTGCACATGAAGCGCTACGACAAACTGGAAGAGTATATCATCCAGACCGCTCACAATTATCAGACCGATATTGGCGTTATCCAGCGCAAGGTTAAGTCCCCGGTTATCGCCGGCTTTTTGCTCGGTAAAATGCACCGGGCCAAGGAAGCGGGCGTTACCTTAACGCTGGCCGATGAGTGTCTGATACCGGATACCGCGAATGAAGAGCAGGTGGCGGTGCTGGTGACCGTGCTGGGCAACTTAATTGAAAACGCGCTGGACGCAATGGAGGGTCAAGCGGAGGGCGAGATCGGCCTGTTGTTGCATTATCAGCATGGCTGGCTCAGCTGTGAAGTCAGCGATGACGGTCCCGGTATTGATCCCGTGCGGCTGGAGGCTATTTTTACCAAGGGCTACTCAACAAAAGGTGAAAACCGTGGCGTTGGGTTATTCCTTGCGCGTCAGCAAATTCAGAACCTGGGCGGCGATATCACCGTGGAATCTGAGCCTGGCGTATTTACCCAATTTTTTGTTCACATCCCCTGGGATAGCGAGAGGAATATCGCGTGATAAATGTATTAATTGTCGATGATGACGCCATGGTAGCTGACCTCAACCGTCTGTATGTTAACCGTGTTGAGGGCTTCAGCTGCAGCGGCGTCGCCTCCACGCTCAACCAGGCCGAGGCTATCATTAACACCCCCAGCCAGCCTGTTGATCTGGTGCTGCTGGATGTGTATATGCAGCAGGATAACGGGCTGGATCTGCTGCCCATCATCCGCGCGTCAGGCCGCCCGATCGATGTGATCATGATCTCCTCGGCTTCGGATGCGGCCACAATCCAGACCTCAATGCATTATGGCGTGGTGGATTATTTGATTAAACCGTTCCAGTTCCCGCGCTTTGAAGAGGCGCTGAACGGCTGGAAGGCGAAGCATAGCCTGATGGGATCGCATCAGTATTATGAGCAGGCAGACGTGGACAGGCTGCTGCACGGTGGTGCGCCGGAACTGGCAGACCATAAAAAATTGCCGAAAGGGTTAACGCCACAGACGTTGCGCACCATCTGTCAGTGGATAGACGCCCATCCGGAGAGTGAGTTTTCCACCGACGATCTGGCGAATGCGGTGGGTATTTCGCGGGTGTCATGCCGCAAATATTTGATCTGGCTGGCGCAAATCAACATCTTGTTCACCAGTATTCACTACGGCGCTACCGGCCGCCCGGTGTACCGTTACCGGCTTCAGCCTGAACAGACGGCCCTGCTCAAGCAATACTGTCAGTAACGCGATAGCAGTTATCCAGCAGGGTAAAACGGAAGTGGCGCGCTGAAGAGAGCACCACTTCTTTTGTTTTGGTCACAAAAATGGCTTCGATGTCGGGCCGTGCGTGCAGGACTGCGCAGCCTTTCTCCACGCCCATGCCGTACATCAGCGTGGTCCAGATATCACCATCAATCGACTCTTTCGAGACAATCGTCACGCTATCGAGTTCGTTATCCAGCGGGTACCCGCTACGTGGATCAAGAATGTGATGATAGCGTTTGCCATTATGTTCAAAGTAACGTTCATAGATTCCCGAGGTCACTACAGACCTGTTCTCCACCGTCAATGCGCCAATCAGTTCATCACCGGCGAAGGGTTTTTTTAGCCCCACGCTCCAGCCACCGTGCGGCGAGCCTAAGGTTTGAATATTTCCGCCGAGGTTGATAAGTGCGCACTCGGTCCCTTCCTGGCGCAGAAAATCCCGCACCCGGTCAGCGATATACCCTTTAGCAATGGCCCCCAGGTCGATCGCCATACCGGGTTTAAGCAGCATTACGCTACAGTGGGCTTCATCGAGTACGACGTCGGCCGGGTCGGTTAACCTAAGCAGCGCCGCAATGTCATTGGCAGGCGGGACGCTATCGCCGTGAAAACCAATTTTCCAGCGCTTTACCAGCGGACCTATCGCCAGGTTAAATGCACTGTCTTTGCACTGACTTGCCGCTTTCGCACAGCGAATAAGCTCAAACACCGGACGACTGACCGCCACCGGATGCTTTCCGGCAGCGTGGTTGATATCCATGACCTGGGACTGCGCACGGTTGACCGTCAGCAGATTTTCGTACTGTTTGATCAGGCGAAAAACGCGGGAGGCGAGTGCGTCATCATGGGTGAAGAGTTTCAGAAGGATGGGAGAGCCCATCAACACGGCAGAGTAGCTGTAGAGACGGTTATCATCAGGCATGGCAAACTTCCTCTGCGTATGCCCCGGCAGACTTGCCGCCGGGGATAATGCCGGATATCGCTACGTTTATCCGGCCTGGAAAACAGGTGCCTTACGCGCTTTTCGAGCGCATCGCCGCCTGATGTCCGGCAAGAGTACCAAAAATAATGATATCTGCCACCGCGTTACCCCCGATGCGATTCCCGCCGTGGATACCGCCAACCACCTCGCCAGCGGCAAATGCCCCAGCCAGGACATTATGATGGCTGTCCAGCACACAGGTTTCAGTGTTGATGGTTACGCCGCCCATGGTGTGGTGTACGCCTGGCGCAATCTGAATGGCATAGTACGGCCCTTCATTGATGGGGGCGCGCAGCGCGGTAGTACGGCCAAAATCATCGTCGTGCTGTTTTTCAACGAAGCCGTTATAGCGCTCCAGGGTGGCCAGGAAGGCGTGATGATCCATGCCCAGCGTCTCAGCCAGCGCTTTCGGCGAACTGGCGCTGGTCACAAAGCCTTTGGCAATGTACTCGTCTGCGGCTTTGTTTTTGGTGCGCACGTGCTCGTCGAAGATGATATAAGCATATTTCTCTGGCAGGGCGATGATTTGCGCCGACACTTTATCGCGGGTCGACATTTCGTTAAAGAATCGCTCCCCTTTCTGATTCACCAGAATGGCGCCGCCGCCGCGGATGGACTCGGAGATCAGATACGAGGTTTTCTGTTCAACGGTGGGGTGGATTTGAATTTCGCCCATATCCACGGTAGCGGCGCCAATGCGCTCCAGCAGAGCGATACCGCCACCGGTTGCCCCTTTATGGTTGGTGGTCACAAACCCTTCCAGGTCCGGACGGTATTGCACTACCATCTGGCTGTTGGCGCTAAATCCGCCCGTTGCCACAATGACGCTTTTGGTCGCAACGGTCAGGGTTTCATTCTCTTCGGTCGTCAGGCGCACGCCGGTCACTTCACCATTTTCGAACAGGATATCGCTCACCGACGTATCCAGCATCACGTCGATATTTCGTTTAGTGACGTTACGCACCAGGCCGCTAATCAAATATCCCCCTACTGCAGAACCGTCTTTTGGACGGTGGGTACGGTCAATACTCATGCCGCCGGTGGTGGTGATATCGTTGAGCATAATCCCGCGGGTCGCCAGCCACTCGATGGCTTGTGGGGCGTTCTCTACGAAGCGACGCAGCAGTTCCGGGTCGTTTTTATGACCACCGCCGTTCAGCGATTCCTGGTAAAACAGCTCTTTGCTATCCTGAATGCCTTTCACACGCTGGAAGCGCGTTTCTGCCGCGTTCATCCCGGCAGAGGCTTTGATCGTGTTGCCGCCGATGGTCGGCATTTTCTCGACGACCAGCACGCTCGCCCCTTCGTCGTGCGCCTGAATCGCCGCCGCAAGACCCGCGCCGCCGCTGCCAATAACCACCACATCAACGCTTTTCGTTTCATTCGGATCAACGCCCTCTTCCGCCGCCAGCGCTTTGCTGGATTTCAGCATTGCTTTAGAGACGGCTTTTTTCACCGCTTCACTCTGGCTGGTTGCGCCCGTAATGGCGTCGACGTGCGGGGTGTTGGCATCCAGAATACGGGTGCGGATCTCCTCGAAGCTGGTCACGAACTCAACGTCCTGGCCCGGGCCGGCAGCCAGCTCAATATCGGCAATGCGGTCGGTCTCCAGGCTGACGTTAATCACCAGCTCGTTCGTATCGTCCTGGATCTTCTCAACGAACATGCCGGGTTTGAATTTTGACTCTCCCATGCTCATATCGCGGATCATCGCCTCCACCAGCGAGAAGCGCCACAGCGGTTCAGGGATGCTCAGCGCTTCACGCTGGGTGCTGTCCATAAACAGCTCGAGGGTCTCACCCGCGGCAATACGATCCGTCCAGTCCGGGTAGGCGATGGTGGCTCGCCCCACGGCGATCAGGTCGTAGCCATGTTCAAGCCCTTCAACCGCGTCAGCAGCATTCACTACGCCGCCCACGCCCATCACCGGCACCTGCGCCAGCGTTTCAGAGCGCATAGCGCAATATTTTTGGATGAGCGGGGTCGGGTCTTGCGTGTCTACGATGGACGAACGCAAGGTTGCGCCAAGGGAAAAGTGCAGATAATCCACACCGCGCGCGGCCAGTTTTTCCAGCAGGTACAGGGTGTCTTCAAAACGAATGCCAGGCTCTTCCAACTCTTCAGGCGAGAAACGGTAGCCAATAATGAATGCATCGTCCGCGTACTGGCGCACCATTTTATGGGTAATGTCCAGCACCGCCAGCGGGAATCTGGCGCGGTTGTCGCGGCTCCCCCCCCACTCATCATCACGCTGGTTGGAGTTAGGTGAGTAGAACTGCTGGATCAGGTAAGTATTCGCCCCATGAATTTCTACCCCGTCGAAACCGGCCTGGATTGCGCGGCGCACGGCTTCACCAAACTTACCGATCATGGCTTCAACGTCTTCGCCCGACAGGGCAACGGGGGTTGCGGCACCGTCACGGGGTGCGGCAACGGCGCTTGGGCCCACAGGCGTGCGCCCGCCGATTAATGTCGGATCGACCATACGGCCGCCGTGGTAAATCTGCAGGAGTGCCTTTGAGCCTTTGGACTGGATAGCCTCGGCAATTTTCGCCAGCCCGGCAATTTTTTCGTCGTTATCGATACCGATCGCGCCCGGGAAGGCCAGACCGAGATCGTCGACAAAACAGCACTCTACAATGATGGTCCCCATACTGCCCGAACGCGCCCGGTAGTACTCCACCAGCTCGCTGCTGACGGTACCATCGTAATAACCCGTACAGGTGGTCATTGGTGCCATTAACAAACGGTTTTTTAGTTCTGTGCCATTCGGTAATGTGAAGGGGCGTAGAATGCGTTCGTTAGTGCTCATAATTAAACTCCAAACTTTTAAAATTAAGAATTCGTTATCCGGCCAGTTTTATTTCGATTTTTTATGCCGATATCATGACAGTAATATAACGATTTTTTTAGTTTCCAAAGTAATTACGTTAGTTATAAAACTATTTAATCCCTTCGATAACATCAATAACACATTAGTGTTAGCATCGATGTTTGATACTTTCACAATCTTTTAAAGCGCGTTAAAAAAAGAATGGTAATACCAATTTAACAAAATACATAAAACAACATTAAATTCAAAATCTTAGAGTGATACCAAATTATAAATGTTACGTTAATGATAAATTTTTCCGCTTAAACCCCTAATAACCACATACGTCTATGTGGTTATTATGAAAACAAGAAAAATACCTCTGCATTTCTATTTTATTGATCGCGATCAATAGCTATGGCATCTAAAAGGGCAATATAAAAACATCAACGGTTTTTATTTTAGCGCACACAAAAATGCGTTGAATCGCTCTTACAGAAAATACAAAAACGCACCTTTAATAACTAAATAAAGCAAAGAAACTAAAGAAAGCGATTTGTATTTTCACTGTACAACCCAATTCCTGACAACTTAAGACATGAAATTATGAATACAAAAACTGCTGTAACGCCTCCTGCGGCGAATCAAGCATCAAACGGAAAAGCAAAACGACTGCTGATGATGGCGCTGCCGATCATCGTCGCCGTGCTGCTGCTGTTTGTTCCGGTCCCTGACGGGCTGCCACCTTATGCGTGGTACTACTTCGCTATCTTTGTCGGTGTAATTGTCGGTTTGATTTTCGAACCGCTGCCAGGCGCGGTGATCGGCCTGACGGGTGTCATCGCCATCGCCCTTTGCAGCCAGTGGGTGCTCTTTAGCCCGGAACAGCTGGCCGACCCGCAGTTCAAGGTAGCGGGCGCCTCGTTTAAATGGGCCGTTAGCGGGTTCAGCAACTCTACCGTGTGGCTGATTTTCGGCGCCTTTATGTTCGCCGCGGGTTATGACAAAACCCGCTTCGGCCGTCGCCTGGCGCTGATTCTGGTGAAATATCTTGGGCGTCGTAGCCTGACGCTTGGTTATGCCATCACTTTTGCGGATCTGCTTCTGGCACCCTTTACGCCATCCAACACCGCGCGCAGCGGCGGGACCATCTACCCGATTATCGCCAACCTGCCACCGCTGTATGGTTCAAAACCTAACGATCCAAGCGCACGTAAGATTGGCTCCTATCTGATGTGGGTGGCGATCTCCGCTGCTTGTATCACCAGCTCAATGTTCCTTTCCGCACTGGCGCCAAACCTGCTGGCCCTGGCGCTGGTGAAAAGCATCGTCGGGATCAACATCTCCTGGGGTACCTGGTTTATTGCCTTCCTGCCGTTAGGCGTGCTGCTGATTATGATCATGCCGCTGTTGGCCTACTGGTTCTACCCGCCAGAAGTAAAAGTGAACGATGAAGTGCCGCTGTGGGCCAGCCGCGAGCTGGAAAAACTGGGCAAACTGTCGCGCAACGAGATCCTGCTGCTGGTGTTCGTCTGCTGTGCCCTGCTGATGTGGATCTTTGCTGCCGCGTGGATTGAACCGGCGATGGCGGCGCTGTTAATCGTCGGCCTGATGCTGTGGACCGGCGTACTCGAGTGGAACGATATCACCGGTAACAAAGCCGCCTGGAACACCTTTGTCTGGTTTGCTACCCTGGTGGCCCTTGCGGATGGCCTCTCTTCTACCGGTTTCATTAGCTGGTTGGGTAAAGAAGGTGGCCTGCTGATGAGCGGTATCTCTCCGGGCGTCGCGACTATCGTGCTGGTGCTGGCGTTCTACCTGCTGCACTACCTGTTTGCCAGCACCACCGCACACACCACGGCGCTGCTGCCAGCGATGCTGACCATTGCCGCCACCATTCCGGGCATGAATATGGAAGTGTTCGTCCTGCTGATGGTGACCTCGCTGGGGATCATGGGGATCATTACCCCTTACGGTACTGGCCCAAGCCCGATTTACTACGGCAGTGGTTATCTGCCAACGAAAGACTACTGGCGTATGGGTACCATCTTCGGTGCCATCTTCCTCGCGGTCCTGCTGCTGATTGGTTATCCGTGGATGTCGATGATATTTTGATTTCTGACCGCCGGGCTTATCCTCCGGCGGTTTTATTTTTTATGGAGCAAGCTATGTCAAACAAACCGTTTCACTACCAGCCCCCCTTTCCGCTCGCACATGACGATACCGAATACTACCTGCTGACCCGCGAGCACGTCTCTGTGGCGGAGTTCGACGGCCATGAAATGCTTAAAGTGGAGCCAGAAGCCTTGACGCTGCTGGCACAACAGGCCTTCCACGATGCCGCCTTTATGCTGCGTCCTTCGCATCAGAAACAGGTTGCTGCCATTCTTCATGACCCGCAGGCCAGCGAAAACGACAAATATGTTGCCCTGCAGTTTCTGCGCAACTCTGAAATTGCGGCAAAAGGCATCCTCCCAACCTGCCAGGACACCGGCACGGCGATCATCATGGGGAAAAAAGGCCAGCGCGTCTGGACCGGCGGCGGTGACGAAGCCGCCCTGAGCCAGGGCGTTTATAACACCTACATTGAAGACAATCTGCGCTATTCCCAGAATGCCGCGCTGGATATGTATAAAGAAGTCAACACCGGCACTAACCTGCCTGCGCAAATCGATCTCTATAGCGTTGATGGCGATGAGTACAAATTCCTCTGCATGGCAAAAGGGGGCGGTTCTGCCAATAAAACCTATCTCTACCAGGAGACCAAAGCGCTGATCACCCCGGCGAAGCTGAAAAATTATCTGGTTGAGAAAATGCGCACCCTCGGCACGGCGGCCTGCCCGCCTTACCATATCGCCTTTGTCATCGGCGGCACGTCGGCAGAGGCGACGCTGAAAACCGTTAAGCTCGCCTCCACCCGTTATTACGATGCGCTGCCAACCGAAGGAAATGAATATGGCCAGGCGTTCCGCGATGTTCAGCTTGAACAGGAACTGCTGCAGGAAGCACAGGATCTGGGCCTGGGCGCGCAGTTCGGCGGCAAATACTTCGCACATGACATCCGGGTGATCCGCCTGCCGCGCCATGGCGCCTCCTGCCCAATCGGCATGGGCGTTTCCTGCTCCGCCGACCGCAACATTAAAGCGAAAATCAACCGCGACGGGATTTGGATTGAGAAGCTGGAACACAATCCGGGCCAGTACATTCCTGAACCCCTGCGTCAACAGGGCGAAGGTGAGGTGGTCAGCATCAATCTCAATACGCCGATGCACGAAATCCTGGCGCAGCTTTCCGCTCACCCGGTCTCCACCCGCCTGTCGCTGAACGGCACCATCATTGTGGCGCGCGACATCGCGCATGCGAAACTCAAAGAGCTTATCGACAACGGTGAAGCCCTGCCGCAGTATGTGAAAGATCATCCTGTCTATTACGCCGGGCCGGCGAAAACGCCGCAAGGTTTTGCCTCTGGCTCTTTAGGCCCAACCACCGCGGGCCGTATGGATTCCTATGTGGACCTGCTGCAATCGCACGGGGCGAGCATGGTGATGCTGGCGAAAGGCAACCGCAGCCAGCAGGTCACCGATGCCTGTCATACACACGGCGGTTTCTACCTCGGCAGCATCGGCGGCCCGGCAGCCGTTCTGGCGCAGGACAGCATCAAGAGCCTGGAGTGCGTGGCGTATCCGGAACTGGGTATGGAAGCAATCTGGAAAATCGAAGTGGAAAACTTCCCGGCATTTATCCTGGTGGATGACAAAGGTAACGACTTCTTCCAGCAGGTGCAGAACAAACAGTGCAAAGGGTGTTCACAGCCCTGAGTTTTTCCATAACGCCGGTAGCAGCGACAGCATTTCATTCATCTCTTCGCGTTTGTCGCTGCCCGGTTTCCAGATGGTGACCATCGTCTGACTAATGCCCTGGCTGCCTACTTCGGTTGGCAGCCTTTTTACCTTTTCCCACCGGGTAGCCTGAAAGTGGGTAGGCAAAAATCCCCAGCCGCACCCCTGCTCCAGCAGGCCACGCAGGATCTCCAGCTCATTGGTGAAAATCGTATGGCCTGAAATCTGCAGGCGACGGGCGACCGGCTCGTCCGAAGCTGCATGCATGACGATCTGCGGGATAAGAGAGAGGTCAAGCAGAGACAGCGGCGAGGCGATATCTCTCACCCGCTCCTCAGATGCGTAGAAATCCAGATCGATTGCGCCCAACGCCCGCCACTCCATCTCATTACCCACGCTGCAGTTGTGCGCCTGACAGATGCCCAGGTCGGCCTGGCCGCTCGCCAGCAGGCTCTCGGCTTCATCACGCGCTGCGCAGATCAAACTCAAGCGAATTTTTTGCTTCGCCATTACCGCAATCAGCGCCTGTAAAAAAACGCGGGGAGTAAAGGGATCGTAGACCAGAGCGATCTCCTGCGCCGTATGCTTCGGTACTTCCCTGGCAAAAGCGTCAAACGCCCTTACCTGTCGTATCAACAGATGCGCCTGACGCTGGAGTTGTTCCCCCTCCGGCGTGAGCCGCAGCGTACGACCCTCCCGCAGGAACAAGGTATAACCCAGCCCATCTTCAAGAAAATCAACCAGGTCGCGAAGCGTGGTGCGATCTTTCTTAAGCTTCAGCGCCGCCTTACTCAGGCTGCCATGCTCAGCCACGGCGGTAAACGCCTCCAGTTGGGCAAATGAATAGGTCAACATCGCTATCGCGCTCTCCCTTCGAAAACGTGGGGGGTTTTCCCTCATAACGCGTTTTTTATTATACGTCGCGGGTTCGTAAACTGAAGTTGTTCCTCATTGATACGAGAAGATTATGAAAAACAGATTGTTAAACGTTACCCTGCTCGCCGGTCTGGTGGCCAGTAGCCTGCTCGCCTCTGGCGCCATGGCGGCCTGCAAAGGTACAGACTTGCAGACGTGTCCGGCCCCGTTTGATGCCTACCTGCCGGATCCCCATAACATGCTGACGTGGAGCCAGACTGACCGCGTCATCGGCTTTCGTAATGATTACCGTAATTACGCGGGAGATCGGTTTCGCCACGGTAACGCCACACCGCTGCTGGCGGCAGAAAAACCGCTGACCGATGCGCACTATCGGGTTAATGGCAGGCGCAACACTCTGCAGGATTATCTCAAGCGCCAGAACGTCAGCGGCATGCTGGTGTTGAAGAATGGCAAAATTGCCTGGAAATATCTTGCCGAAGGTAACACCGATTCCACGCTCTGGACGTCTCGTTCGGTCGGCAAATCGGTGGTTTCTGCCCTCGTCGGCGTTGCAATAAAAGAGGGTAAGATCCACTCCCTTGATGATTTGGTCACCCACTACGAACCTGATTTGAAAGGCACCGCCTGGGACGGCGTGACGCTGAAGCAGCTCATCACGCATACCTCTGGAGTGGCCTGGCGTGAGGATTACACGGATCCAACATCGGACTTTGCGCAGTTGACCGAGTGTGAGGCGCAACCGGGCACCTATGATTGCGTGCGTAAGTTGATCTCTGGCCTGCGCCGTGAACATCCGGCTGGCGAGAACTGGTCATATTCATCAGGCGGCGCATGGCTGCTGGGCGATGTGCTTGAACGCGCGACCGGCATGACACTTGCGGCGTATCTGGAAAAACGTATCTGGCAGCCATACGGTATGGCAAGTGACGGCATATGGCATGCCTACCGCAAAGGCCAGCACGATGTGGGTGCGCATGGCTTTAACGCCACGCTGGAGGACTGGGGCCGCTTCGGGGAGTTTATGCTTCATAACGGTACCCTGCCGAACGGTAAACAGATCCTGCCGGCGGGCTGGCTCCATCAGTCGTCCAGCTGGACGCACGCGAAAGGCTCCGTCTCCGCTGCCCATCCGAACGGACTGTATGGCTATCAGTGGTGGAATAATGAAGTGCCTGCCAGTGCCACAGGCGTGGAGCCCACAGCCCAGGACTCGTTACAGAATTCACTCTGGGCGCTGGGGATTTTCGGACAGATGATTATGGTGAATCCGACGGAAAATTTAGTCATCGTCCAGTGGTCCACCTGGCCGCAGGCAGAACCCTCATTTCGCGCTCAACCGCTGGAGGCCTCGCTGATGTTTAGCGCCATTGCCAACGCGCTGCGTTAAATTTTACACGCCAGGCGTAGCCTGGCTTCTCGCCTGCGTCACTTCACAAAATCGTAATATCAGTAGTTTACGTAAAACGAGTAAATAATTAATAGATGCTTTGTTAAGTTATTGTTACTTATGTAACGTCCGGTCAAGAAATTGTCATTAATGCTCCCTACGCATCAGTCCATGTGCTAAATGCGCTTATCTATTTCCGCTTCCTGATCCAGTTTTCAAAAACAGACGAGCATAACGTCAATAAACTGGAGATAACCATGATTTCCTCAGCCTCACCTGCAACCGTGCGCTCTAAAGCGGGCGCGATATTTCGAGTGACATCGGGCAATTTTCTTGAGCAGTTTGACTTCTTTCTGTTCGGATTTTATGCCACCTATATCGCCCATACGTTCTTTCCGGCCAGCAGTGAATTCGCCTCGCTGATGATGGCTTTCGCCGTCTTCGGCGCGGGCTTTTTAATGCGTCCGATCGGGGCAATCGTGCTTGGCGCCTACATTGACAAGGTAGGCCGTCGCAAAGGATTGATTGTCACGCTGTCGATTATGGCGACGGGCACTTTTCTGATTGTGCTTATCCCGTCTTATCAGAGCATTGGGCTGTGGGCGCCTCTGCTTGTTCTGATCGGGCGTCTGCTGCAGGGCTTTTCCGCTGGGGCGGAGCTTGGCGGCGTCTCTGTCTATCTGGCTGAAATTGCCACCCCGGGCCGTAAGGGTTTTTATACCAGCTGGCAGTCAGGAAGCCAGCAGGTGGCGATTATGATTGCCGCTGCCATGGGCTTTGCGCTGAATGCGCTAATGGAAGAGAGCGCCATTCGCGACTGGGGCTGGCGGATCCCGTTCCTGTTTGGCTGCCTGATTGTGCCGTTTATCTTCTTCCTGCGCCGCAAGCTGGAAGAGACCGAAGCGTTCCGTACTCGCCGCCACACCCTGGCGATGCATCAGGTTTTTAAAACCCTGCTCAGTAACTGGCAGGTTGTGGTTGCGGGCATGCTGATGGTGGCGATGACCACCACCGTGTTCTACCTGATCACCGTTTACGCACCGACGTTCGGTAAGAAAGTGCTGATGCTGAGCGCGTCAGACAGCCTGCTGGTCACGCTGCTGGTCGCCGTCTCCAACTTCATCTGGCTGCCGGTGGGCGGTGCATTGTCAGATCGCTACGGGCGCAAACCGGTGCTTATCGCCATGACGCTGCTGGCGCTGGCAACCAGTTACCCGGCGCTGACGATGCTGGCGAATGCTCCTGGCTTTGCCATGATGCTGGGCGTGCTGCTGTGGCTCTCTTTCCTGTACGGCCTGTATAACGGCGCGATGATCCCTGCCCTGACGGAGATTATGCCTGCTGAAGTTCGCGTAGCGGGCTTCTCTCTGGCCTACAGTCTTGCAACAGCGGTTTTTGGGGGGTTCACCCCGGTAATTTCCACCGCCTTGATAGAGTACACCGGCGATAAAGCCTCTCCGGGATACTGGATGAGCTTCGCGGCCCTGTGTGCGCTGCTGGCTACGCTTTATCTCTACCGTCGTCGCACTTTAGTGCTGCAAACCACCGCTGAGGAGTAAATCGCCATGGTCAAATTCAGATCAATACTTGCTTGCCTGGCGCTCACTGCCGTTAGCGCAGGCGCGCTTGCCGGGGAGGTTAGGGTGATGATTTCTGGCGGCTTTAAAGCGGCGCTGGAAAAACTCGCCCCGCGGTATGAATCAACACGTGGCGACAAGATCATTTTGATATCTGGCCCGTCGATGGGGAAAACGCCACAGGCCATTCCCGCTCGTCTTGCCCGGGGTGAAAAGGCAGATGTGGTGATTATGGTGGGCGATGCCCTTGCGAGACTCGATAAGGATCACCAGATTGCCCCGGGATCACGCGTGGAGCTTGCGGACTCGCCAGTCGGGATAGTTGTAAAAGCGGGCGATCCCGTTCCGCCTGTCGAGACACTGCCCGCACTGCGACAGACGTTACTGAACGCGGCTTCGGTTGCGTATTCCGACAGCGCCAGCGGCCGGTACGTTGAGAGTCAGTTGTTTGAGAAACTGGGCATTGAAGATCGAATGAAAGAGAAAGCGCACCGGGTGGAGCGTATTCCGGTGGCGTCAGAAGTGGCGAAAGGGCGATACAGCATTGGGTTCCAGCAGGTCAGCGAGCTTTTACCCGTACCGGGCGTCACGTTTGTCGGCAAACTACCTGATGAATTGCAATATATTACCCGTTTTGCCGGTGCCGTGACCGTCAGCGCGGCGAACCCGGCTCGGGGAAAAGCTCTGCTCGATTTCCTGGCCTCAGCGCCATCCCGGGAAACCATCACCGCAACGGGCATGATCCCCGTATCGGCTACGCTGCGCGATAGCGCGCAGTGATCAGGGCTTCCAGCTCGGCGGCAATCCACGACTGAATACGCCCGCTGCGCCGAATCAGTCCGACGGTACGTTTGACCTCGGGCCCGGTCAGCGGAATATGCGTCAGGAACGAATGCGCGGAGTGCGGCATCGACATCGCGGGCACGGCCGCGATGCCAACCCCCGCCTCGACCATTCCCAGCATCGTCGTCACGTGGCGAGTTTCGCAAATGCTCGGTCGTTCCGGCTGAATGTGGCCGAGCATTTGATCGAGCATGTTACGGTTGCCGGAAGTGATATCCAGGCTGATGTAATCCTGCTGATAAAACGCCTGCCACGTCAGGCATTTACGCCCAGCCAGAGGATGATCGCGACGGCATGCGGCGACATAAACATCCTCCACCAGCGGAATGAACGTGATGTCCGGCTGAAGACTTCGCGCAAAACAGATGCCAAAATCCGCCTGCCCGCTGGCAACCGCCTCAATGACGTTTCCCGCGCTGCTGTCAATAAGCTTAATGCGCACGCGCGGATAGCGGCCGTGAAACTGCCGAATGACGTCCGGCATAAAATGGCAGGCAGCCGAAGGTACTGCGGCGACGGTGATAAGCCCGGTGCGATCCTCACTCACTTTATCGATACCCGCCAGCAGCGATTCCACGTTTTCCAGCAGTTGCCCGCAGCGTTCGGCAAAGGTTTGGCCGAAGAGCGTAAGCGTGACGCGCCGGGTGGTTCGGTCGAACAATTTCGCGCCAACCGCGGCCTCCAGCTTTTCAATACGGCGGCTTAAGGCGGACTGAGAAAGACAGATTGACTCGGCGGCGATACGAAAATTACCGTACTCCACCAGGGCTCTGAAGGCATAGAGATCGTTGAGGTCGAAATTGACGGGCATATTTCTGGCAATCCTTAGCGCTTTCTGGAAACTCGAATATTCATAATAGCGAGTTATGAATCAGCGGCAACTCTTGAGGGTAACAGCCCGTCGGCAAGTGCTATTTTCTACGGGTGATTTTCTCAATGGGATTGTTATCACTGCAAAGAAGCGCGATAAGTGTTTGAATAGTGGCAAAGAGAGTCCGGCCCGCCCTGCTATACTGACATCTCTGCGATTTAAAGTTGGCTTCATGCCGGGTTATTTGGCATGTTACAAGACCTGACCTTTTAATTTTGTTCAAGTAACGAGTTTGCGAGCACAGCGATGATTAAGTGGCCCTGGAAATCGAATGACGCCAGTCGCAACATAGCACTGCCGTGGGATGAAGCACTGGCGATCCCTGTTCTGGCCGTACTGGAACCGAAGGAACAGGCAAAACTGGTTCAACTGGCGGAGCGTTTTTTGCAGCAAAAACGGCTGGTTCCTTTGCAGGGCTTCACGCTGGATCCCCTTAAAAACACGCGTATCGCCCTGATTTTCTGCCTGCCTGTGCTTGAGCTTGGCATTGAGTGGCTGGATGGCTTCCACGAAGTGCTCATCTACCCTGCTCCGTTTGTGGTGGATGATGAGTGGCAGGATGATATCGGCCTGGTACATAACCAGCGCGTTGTGCAGTCCGGGCAAAGCTGGCAGCAAGGGCCCATCATTCTCAACTGGCTTGATATTCAGGATTCATTCGATACCTCGGGTTTCAACCTGATCGTTCATGAAGTGGCGCATAAGCTCGATACCCGCAACGGCGACCGGGCCAGCGGCGTTCCGCTTATCCCGCTGCGTGAAGTCGCGGGGTGGGAACACGATCTTCATGCAGCAATGGATAACATTCAGGATGAGATTGACCTGGTTGGGGAAAGCGCCGCCAGCATTGATGCCTACGCGGCAACCGATCCGGCTGAGTGTTTTGCCGTGCTTTCGGAATATTTTTTCAGTGCGCCTGAGCTTTTTGCCCCACGTTTCCCGGCGCTGTGGCAACGTTTTTGCCTTTTCTATCAGCAAGACCCGCTGCTGCGCTTACGTAACAATGATGAGCACGGCGATACTGTCTCCACCCAAGTTCACTAAAACATCAGTTTGCAGCTTAATTAACCATTTGAATCAGCGGCTTAAATTTAATGTTGACACAAATTAGCGAGGCCATTAACATTCGCCTCGTTCACACGATTCCTCTGTAGTTCAGTCGGTAGAACGGCGGACTGTTAATCCGTATGTCACTGGTTCGAGTCCAGTCAGAGGAGCCAAATCCTGTTTTCAGGTGTGCTTATAAGTTCCTGTTTATTGGGGTTTCAATAAGTTAGCGTGAAAATCTTTCCCGATGCGTATCTGGTTTTCCCTGCGCATCCGGCGAATTGGTGGTCTGACTTGGGGTCATTTCAGTTCGATAATGGAGTGACCACCACATGTTCCTGTCCGACGCGAAAATCCGCAGTATCAAACCTTCTGATAAACCCTTTAAACTGACCGATTCTCAGGGTCTGTATCTGCTTGTCAATCCGGGTGGTTCACGTCTCTGGTATCTCAAATACCCTTTTACGGCAAAGAATTCCGCATTGCATTGGACCCGTCTCCCAGGCTTCCCTTTCCGATACCCGGCAGCAGCGCGAGGGTATTCGTAAACGTCTGCCCTGAAAAGCAACCCCGCTCAGCAGAGAACCGATGAGAGGATTGCCCGTTTGTAACGTTATGGTGAACTCATCTTCACAACGATTTCTAGTTCATTAGCATGACTGGCATCAGTTATTCGTTCTTACTGACGTCAACAGATGCCAAAAAAGCTGAAGCATTAAAGAGACCTGAAGCGGCTGACCAGATATATCAGCGTTTTGGCATCTGGATGCGCAACATCAGTGCATCACCCTGCACAATATGCTCCTGTCCTGCCAGCAGGGTATCGAAATTATCATACACGGTCAGATACCGCCCGCTCAGCGTATTCAGCTCCCCGCTGACCAGCCGGCTCAGTGAGGCGGCGCTCTGCTCTGCCGTCACCGTCCGTCCCTGTCGCTCCTCCTCTGCGGTCCATCGGTTGACGAACGCGGCGGGTGAATCGGTCAGAGCGTTCCGTTGCTGGGCATCCGCAGCCAGCCCCACATTGTTTACCAGCCCCGGATGCCAGGCAAAATGGGAAACCCCCGCCTTACGGGTCTCCTGGGCCAGGTTTTCAGTCAACTTAATCAGCGCAGCTTTCGCTACGGAATAAGATGAGCAGTAAGGCCAGCGGAAGGCACCGGCATGACTGGCAAGATTAATGACAATTCCCTCCCCTCTTGCCAGCATGTGCGGAAGTACAGCATGGGTACAGTACACTGCCCCCCTGACGTGAATATCCAGGGCCGACAGCCAGTCATCTGGCTGAATGTGGTGAAAGTAATCCACGGGCCCCAGTACCCCGGCGTTGTTAATGAGCACATCCACGGGCCCTATCTCTTTAAACGCCTCGCTGACGGCCTTCGGGTCAGTGACATCAAAAGCGCAGATGCTGACATTCTCCGTTCCGAATACTGATCCGAGCTCTGAGCACGCCAGATCGAGCGCCCCGGGATCCCGTCCCGTCAGGACCACACGATATTGCTGCGTTAACAGATGTCGGGCAAACACTTTTCCGAGCCCCCGGCTTCCGCCCGTAATAACCACACGTTTTGCATTTAGCATATACGCCTCACCTTAATGTGACCTGAATCACAATTCAGAATAGCCTCCAGTTCATTTTTTGCACAGCGCCGAGGTGATATGGAAAACGTATCGTTGCGCGAATATCCGGTGGGGATGGTAGTTTTACGGTTGGTGCGGGAAATGCCGACATTACCGACTTTAAGACGACTGTCGTTTTATCTGACGACACGGCTTAAGTTATTGTCCCGTGCTGGTACTCGCCTTACAGGCGTTAATCCCGCAGATACTGATGCAGCTCCGATGCTGTCATATCCCACTGTCTCCCCTCAAATGAAGGCATAAAACTACCATCATCCTTGCCCATTTCCTCGATAATCAGTTGATTTAGCTTCTCGTTCATTCTCATGATAAGCGCCTGATGTTTCTCTGGATCGTTAGCCAGATTATCGTTTTCATCAGGGTCGTTGATGATATCGAATAATTCGATATCATTTTTATCCAGCAGCTCCTTCATGGTTTTTGGTATATTATGTTGTTTCAGGGAGAAGTAACGCGCGAATTTATACTGTCCGTCATTGATCATCCTGATCGCTGAGCGATGCCCAAAATCAGGATGATTTTTAGCCATCTCGTGTTTGAATTCAGCAACCGGAAGCTTTTGCGCTATCAGTTCCCTGAACGCGGCAATATATTTCGCGTCCATATACGCGATCATGCCGAAGCAATAAAGCGCCCCCTGACGAAGTTCATGTAATCCCGCTTTGATGGGTTGTGCCAGCAACACGCTCATATCACGGCCCTTTCTGCCGGCCAGCACTTTTTCCCGGCGGGATTTATTACATCCTGTCAGACCAACCAATGTGGGGACCAAATCCAGATGGTTTGTTAAACTGTTACAGCGAACATTTCCCGGATACGCAGGATGACGAATAATCATAGGCACATGCACTTGCTCTTTATAGACAGAAGAACCTTTGCCGTGCATCTGGTGCGCCCCGCCTAATTCCCCGTGATCGGCAGTGAAAACTATTATTGTCTTATCTGTTAATGACAGATTATCCAGCTCATTGAGAATAGCCTCCAAATGCTGGTCATTGTCACGTATGCAGTTGAAGTAATAGTTTAACAACTTGCGCCAGCGGCGATCTTCATCCGGGAATTGTCCCTCCATTGCCGCTCTGGCATTAAGATATTCCTTATGCGCGGCAGGTCTTCCTGGTTCGTCCAGGTCCTGATGCCGGTTAGCAGGCAGCGGATAATGAGGCCAATTTTCTGCGTAAATTTTGTTATGTGGCGGTTGGGTTGGCAAATAAGTATGGTTCTCTTTATCCAGTGGTCCTTTCCACTGAACGTTTTCGTCGGGATTATCAGTATCTATAAACATGACATCGTGCGGATTAACCAGATTAATAGCGGCAAACCAGTTTTTGTTCTCATCATTCAACGGTCGCCCGGTATTGCGTAACCAGCTTATTGTCTGTGCTGCTATTATCGAATCAAAGAAGTAGCCGCCTTTACTTTTACCAATAATATCGCCGATGCCGTGATAGTCTGAAAAGCCATACTCTTCCATAATTTGATGCAGGCGCGGCGTTGGAATTTCACCGATATCATCAACCGTTTTTCCCTGCAAAGGCTGGTCGATTTCCCTTGTTAAGTGCCACTTTCCTTTATACGCCGAATAATAACCTAACTCACGCATCATATGCCCGACAGTGCGTAATGCAGGATCGAGATCGTAATTCATCCATGGAAACCCTAAATTATCAAACATGCGGGTTTGTGGCATATGCAGTCCTGTATACATCACGGAGCGAGATGGCGTGCAGACATTGGCGGTATTCTGGTGTTGGGTAAAGGTTACTCCTGTTTTCATCAGCCGTTCGCGCCCTGGAACGGGAAAAGGATAATGATCAAAAAAACGCTCCTGATCGCAGGTTATCAGCAGGATGTTATAACCTTCCGGAAGAGTTTCAGGGATCTCTTTGGTAAAAGGAACATCCCAGGTCGGGGGAGATTCAGAACATGCTTGCGCTGCGCTTCCTGTCTCCGGCAACAGGCTGACAACCGCTGCAATGCCAAGCCCCTTTAGTAAATCACGACGGTTTTCATTAATTTCACCCTTCTCTTTCATTGTTCAATCTCCATTAATGTTAAGTTTTACCCGGCTGCGCGCAACGTAAACACTGCACGCGCTTTCTAAAACGCCAGGTTTAGGGACGGGGTTGGAAAGATTTCCAGCGAATAGATTTCTTATTGATTGATCGTCATCGGATGATAAATTGTTTTTTATTGGCGAAGTAATTGCATATGTAACTAATAGCGCACTAACTAAAATTACGTCAAATAATCTTTTTTTATGTCAATTAACGAACAGGCAAAGCAACTTAATACGAATAAAAATCACAATGAGTTACGGATACGTAACGCGTTGCAGTTAATCAACCAATTGATTTAAAACAACAAAAAAACACCTCACGCTTTAGGGGCAACGTAGAATCGACTAAACTATTAGCAGGCTATTTTATAAATAGACTGAGGGATTATTACGAGGGACGACGGTCAGAAGACCACCATGTTTAGAAGGCTCTACCATAATGAATGCCGAAAAACTTGCTATTCTTCAGCAGCGAGGCATTGCTTCACTTGCTACTCACGCAGACACCCACGATGAACCACCCCTGAAAGACTTGCCCTGCCCCCGGGCCAAAGCGCTGCGGGATATTTACTTTCGCACGCTCTCTTCCGTAGATACCGAATTCCCGTACTGGTATACCCGCAAATGGGATGAACTGGCGGACGACGTCACCATTATTCGTCGTGCGGAAGCGCTGAAATGCGCATTTTCCCACCTGACACCGAATATATTCCCGGGCGAAAAACTGGTGATGCAGAAAACGGCCTACTATCGCGGTTCATTTCCCATGCCGTGGCTGTCGGAAAGTTTTTTCCTGGCAAATGCCGATGAACTCACTTCGCGGGCGGATACCGGTAGCGACAGCGCAGGCAAGCTATCGCATTTTGGCGGCGGCGGCGGTAACGTCACCCAAAGCTCCGGCAATATCGTTTCCATAGCCGGGAAGTTTGGTATTCGCGCAGAACAAACGCCTGCCTTAATCGCGCTGGCCAGAGCCTGGGAAGGGCGTTCGGTTGAAGCGCTTGGGCATAAATATGAAATGCTGGTGCCGGACTATCAGATGAAAGAGAACATCATGAAGTCCGTTATCTGTATGTTTGATTCCGGCTATACCATACCGCAAGGGCGCGAGGTGGTTAACTACTACTATCCGCTGCAGTATGGTTTTGACGGCATCAAAGCCATTGCGCTTGAGCAGCGCGACCGCGTGGCGGGGAATGCCGACGGTGATGGCATCACGGGTATGGACCGGCTTTACTATTACGATGCAGTGCGCATCATCATTGAAGGATTGCAAAACTGGATCCACAACTATGAGCGTCACGCGCGGGAGCTCGCCGGGCAGACCAGCGATATGCAACAGCGCAAAGAGTATATCGATATCGCCGAATGCCTGGCGTGGATTGCCCATCAGCAGCCGAGAACCTTCCGTGAGGCCATGCAGCTAAGCTACATTCTGCACCTTGCCATGCTTAACGAAGATGCGGCTTCCGGCATGTCACCCGGTCGACTGGGGCAGATCCTTTGGCCGTGGTTCGAACAGGATATCGCGGCCGGCCGCCTTGATGAACAAGAGGCGCTTGAACTGCTGCAACTGCACCGGATCAAACTCACCTGCGTGGACTGTTTCGCCTCTACCGGCGTGGTCGGCGGGGTGCTCTCTGGCAATACGTTTAATAATCTGGTGCTGGGCGGTCTGAAGAAAGATGGCACATCGGCGGCGAACCGACTTGAGGAGCTGATTCTGGAAGCCGGTATTCTTTGCCAGTCGCCACAGCCAACGCTGAGCATACTGTATGACGAAAAAGTGCCGGAATCTTTCCTTCTTAAGGCGGTTGAGTGTACGAAAACCGGAGCAGGCTATCCGGCGTGGCTGAATAACCAGGTAGGTATGCAGTTCCTGTTAAACCAGTATGCACCGGAAGGCATGGATGTAACGGAAGCCCGCGCCATTGCCATCGGCGGTTGCCTTGAAACTTCGCCGGGTTCATTTCTGCCATTAACGCTGAATGGAAAAGAGTATGACATCCCCGGCGGCTCGGGGCAGACGGCAGCGACCGGCGTACACTTTCTCGCTAATCCGAAAATTCTCGAACTGGTGCTGACCAACGGACTCGACAGGCGTTCCGGTATCCAGGTTTACCCTGCGCATAATCTTGACCTGACCAGCTTTGAACAGGTGTGGGAGCAGTTCACGCGTTACTACGCGCTGACCTGCGATGTGGTGGCTAAAACCAATAACATTCAAATGGATATCTGGCGTAAGAACAATATGTCCATTATGAACTCATTCCTGAAACCTGACTGTCTGCGTAAAGGGAAGCATATCGGTCAGATGGGATATCGCTATAACGCCACCTATAACATTGAAAGCTGCGGAACGATCACCGCCATCAATTCACTCGCGGCGATTAAAAAACTGGTCTTCGATGACAAAACCTACACTCTGGAAGCGCTGACTGACGCGCTGCTGAATAACTTTGGTTACCAGACAGCGGAGAATAGTGGAAATTACTCGATGGCGGAACAGCGTAAGGAAGACCAGAGCGGGCGCTTCGACGATATTCACGCGGCCTGTCTGAATGCGCCAAAATTTGGCAATAACGATCCATATGTCGACGATATCCTGAAAAATTACGAAACCTGGTTCTGCTCAATGGCCCACCGGTATGAGTCACTGTACGGCAAGAAAATGTACGGTTGTCAGATCTCCGTGTCCACCCATGGCCCTCAGGGCGCCTGTACGCTGGCCAGCGCCGATGGTCGTCTGGCGGGAACCACCTATTCAGACGGCTCCATGTCTGCCTACCCGGGAACTGACTGCAACGGCCCGTATGCGCTGTTCAGTTCCGCCACCGTGTGGGATCACAGCCAGTCGCAGAACTCACAGATGAACCTGAAACTTCATCCCACCTCGGTCCGCGGCGCGGCAGGGTCGCGTAAGTTACTCGACCTGACCCGCAGTTACCTGCGTAAAGGCGGTTTTCACATTCAGTACAATATTGTGGATTCCCGAATGTTGCGCGATGCCCAGCAATCACCGGAAAACTACCGTGAACTGATGGTTCGCGTCGCAGGATTCACACAGTACTGGTGCGAAATCGGCAAACCCATCCAGGACGAAGTTATCGCCAGAACCGAATACGAGGAGATGTAATCATGTGCGAACTCAACCACAGCCACTGCCATAACTTCTGTCCGATAGATGTCGCCAAAGGATTATGCCGTCTGAGTGGAACACTTATCATGACTGACTCGCCGCGATGCGAACACTTCAGTGAAAAACCGCGCTGCGGGAACTGCCACCATTTTTGTGATCAGTCCACCCCAGCACAATGTCAGGGCCTTGGCAAAATTTATTGGGCTGATGCCAATGCAAACGCATCGTTGTGCGAGGCATTTGCACGTCGATAATCACGACTCCCCAACAGGATGAAACCCGCCGCTGGCGGGTTCATTTTTATCTACAAGAGGCGTTGCCATGGACTCAACACAGGGTCTTATTTTTGATATTCAGAGCCACTCTATCCATGATGGCCCGGGCACCCGAACGACGGTGTTTATGAGTGGCTGTAAACTGAGCTGTCAGTGGTGCGCCAATCCAGAAAGCTGGCAGGCACAGGAAAAAATGCTGTACAGCGAGGTGCGTTGCACGGCAAAGCATGGCTGTGACCGGTGTGTTGAAAGCTGTCCCCGCCAGGCCATCACCCTCGCCGACGGCGTACTGACGCTGGAAAGAACGCATTGCGAGATATGCAAGGACTTAACCTGCATCAAGGCTTGCCCAGCAAAAGCACTTAAACAGTGCGGCAATTACTACACGGTTGATGCGCTCCTCAGGCGTTTGCAGCACGACCAGGATTTCTGGGGTCTTGAAGGAGGCGTAACCTTCAGCGGCGGAGATCCGTTTGTCCAGCACCCTTTTCTCGAGGATAGTGCCCGTCGCTGCCATGACCTCGGGATCCATACGGCAATAGAAACCACGGCATATATCCGGGAAGCTATTTTCCTGCGCGTTATGCGGCATATTGATTTTGCCTTTATTGATATTAAACATCTGGACCCGCAGATTCACCGTCACTATACCGGCGTTGATAACGCTCTGATATTACGTAATATCACCGCGCTGGCGCAGGGTGAGTGGTCCGGACGTCTGGTCCTTCGCGTGCCGATTATTGCCGGGATAAATGACACCGACGACAATATGCATGCGCTTGCGCGCTTTATGGAATCGGTCGGAATATATGAAATCAATCTGTTGCCTTTCCACCGTCTGGGCGAATCGAAATGGCAACAGTTGGGTAAAGCCTATCCTGGACGAGAATGGCGCCCCCCTGAGGAAGCAAGACTGAATGAACTGGAGACGTTTTTCACCCAACGACAGCTGGCCTGCTATCTCGGCAGCGATACTCCTTTTTAGCGTTGTCTCAAAATAGCCGCCTTTAGTGTTGCCGGTTACCGCGAGGCTCCAGGAGATTAACTGTCGGTAAGGGCATGCTGATATTTCGATAAAATATCTGTCAACCAGCGCACCGGCTCCGTCACCTGTAGCGGAGCCGCCCAGTTAAGTAATTTCTGCTGGTAGAGCGTCATCTCTTCGAGTAGCTGGCTGAAATAATGTCGCCGTGTATCATCGCTGGTAGCGGTGATAACCCGGTCTGCGGTTTGTTGTAACTGTTGATGAAAAGCGGACAGTTCGTCATTAATCGGGATCGGGGCGTCACGCAGTCGCTGGTGGGCGACAATCAATGCCAGCGCCAGACGGAATTTAGCAGTGTCTCCCGGAAAGAGATTCAGCAGTAAAAAAAATTGCTGATACAGGGCGGGAAGATGATTTTCCTGGCGCCGGATGATATTTGTCGTCATCGCTGAAATGGCCGCTGAGACGAATTTATTCAGCAATACGCGCCCGGTGCGCGCCCGAGAATGGTCGCGTACCACCAGGATCACCATCAACGCCACAACGCATCCCACAATTTGTCCGAGCGCGGCGTCAATAAATTGTTCAAAATGAAATACCATTGGGTTACTTAGCCCAAGAATACTCACCGTACTTGCCAGCGCTCCCAGCGAGCCAAGCCGCCGTTTCTGCACCTCAAAGCCGACAAAAAAGGCCAGCACAGCAAAACCGGTGCACAGTAGTAGCATGCTTTGCTGGGTGGACGGCAAAATAAGCAGAAAAAATAAGGCCCCTAACGGTAACGCCGCCAGCGCACCGAAAAGAAAGTCAACCGCGACCATTTTGGGATTCGGGGTTCTCATTGCCACTGAAGTGATGATCGAGATCATCATCATTGCGCTACTGCCAGACGTCCAGCCCGTCCACAGCCAGAACACCACGCCGAGAATGCAGGAAATGGACGTGCGCCAGAAGTTAACCATAGCCTGATGATATTCGGCAGAGCGGGCTTTCACCCGGCCCTCGCCTTTCAGTATATTTTCCTCAATACGGCTAATGCGGGTATTGCCCGTCACCCCGCGTTTTAACACCTGAAAGCGCGTCGCAGCGCCGACCCAGCTGTAAATGGTCAACGGCGTATTCTGTTCCCCCTTCCAGATGAGAAGACGGCGTATTTTCTTCAGTTGCTGATGGACATCATGCACAGTATTGACCGGCTCAGCGAACAAGGCGCGGTAATCTTGAGTGACCGTTTCCGGCCGCGAATTTTGCAATATCCATGTTTCACAGGCCAGGGTGTTAAGCATGAGGGAGAGGGAATTAAGCCCCCTCAAACGCCGATTAGCCAACCCCCACCGCGACGATTCCATATTCAGATTGTTGCGCATACCATCCAGTTGTTTGGTGTGCAGAATGACCTCATTCCAGGCTTTATCAACGCTTTCATTATCACTGTGCGCAATACATAACTGCATTAACTGGTACTGCTCAACCTGTAGGTTATCGAGCGCAAGATCGATCTCATTTTTAATCGACCGGGGAGAAAACAGCAGATCGGCAGTAATAGCGCAGACAATACCCAGAACAATTTCACTGCAGCGCTCAATGGCAACCTGAAGTGCCAGCAAGGGCGCATATTGTATGGCGATGATAATAATCAGTGCGGTGTAACCCGACAGCCCCCAGGCGTAGGAGTTTTCAATACGCACTAAAGACGACAACCAGGTACAAAAACCCATCCACAAGCAGCAAACCAGCAGCATCAACAGCGGGACGCGAATCAATATCACCAGCATTGCCAGCGCGGCGATACAGCCGATAAAGGTACCGATAATGCGCAACATTCCCCGGTGGCGAATGGCGCCGGAATAGGGCTCTCCTCCGGCGGAAAATGCGGGACCGGCCGTGACAAGAGACGCGGTAAGCAACGCCCAGCGTGGCGTTTCAAGATGAAAATACAGGCTAATAAAGAGGGCCAAAGCCACCGCACATGTCAGCTTTATAGCAAAGCGCAGGTGCCAGGGAGCAATAGCAAATATTGTCATAGTGGTTACCTGATGAGACGATCGACGATTACATCATCCGGACCTCATTTTTGAGTGTGATAGTCAAAAAGATAAAACATTAATATGCTAACAAGGTCGATAAGTATTAAATGTTTTTGATGTCTCAAATTTACGCTTTAGTTCTCTGTGCAACAGATTTTAATATTTTTTTACCTGCAACACGCGCGCTCATTATTTATCCCTCACAATGCCTCATGCGGCTAAAAAGATATCATTTTTTCAAAATTGATATGCGCGCCGTAAAATTTAACTTTAAAACTTTCACCGTTGATTTCAATCCAGCGAATCACATTACCCTAACAAACAGAAAGTCAAACGCTCGCTGAATAATGCACAGCGGATATGACAATGAAACCTAATGCCATAAGGAAATAAAGATGCAATTAGATTTTACACTACAGTTTACGGACAATGCCTGGTACCCTACTCTCGACATGAATGGATTTAAATCCACTACTGGCGCCAGTATCGATATTCAGGAAAAAATGACGCTGTCCTTTACCGCGCCGGGAAAAATCACCGAGGGTGATATTACCATCGCCACCAATCCATGGTGCGCGCTTAAAACCAGCATTGAATCGAGCGAAGTGGCCAGCGGTATTTTTGATATTAAACTCGCCATCAGCGCCGCTGACGGGTCCGCGCTGGGTAACGCCATCGAGAACATTCACATGGGCGTGAATGTCTCTTCTGATTCCGCGCCAAAATGGGAAACCTTCCGCGACACGTTTAGCGTGGCTGCCGATGAAGAAACGCAAACCTCGGGTGAGCTGGTTATCAACTGTGCGGCTTTCCCGGCAGGGCTTGAAAATGCCGTGCTTGAACTTACGCTTGTTCGCGGTGAAATAATGCAAAAACTGAAGCCACAAGCGGGAAGAAGTTCATTTGCCATCGATGCGGGTACCTACACCGCCACGGCGGCGGAATTACGTACCGAAGCCGGTACCGTGCGCGCCAGTGTGCAGTTAAGCGCCACGACGCTGACCGTGAATAAAGGCCAGCAAACGCAACTCGACATTACGTTCGCCGAAGCCGTGCGTAGCACCACCTTAGATATCACCATTGATTTACCAGCAGAAAATGCCCTCTACAGTGAGCAGATGATGGTGGTTTATCAGGAAAAAAATCAGTCACAACAGGTGTATGCGATGAGTGCTGGCCAGACCCTGCGTCTGGAACAGCTCCCGGTAAACGGTCAATACGACGTTAGCATCGAAGACATCAAATTAAATAACATTCACTATATTTTTGATAAAGTGAATGGCACGCTGGATAATCAGCTTCATCATATTGTTTTCTCAGGTAACAACCTCAGCCAAACTAAAGATGAACAGGCGCATTCCGCCGTGCTGACGCTGGCCGTTTGCGCTGAGAAAACGCTCGCTGCGACTTTCGATTTGCGCTTGATTGACAATAACGAACCCGCTCGCCAGTATCATTTCACCCGCTTACCTGTCCAGTCCGGTAACTATGCGCAGTCAATTACGATTGCCCCGGGTGTTTACCAGGTTATTACCCACACGCTGATTCAAAACGGCGTGCTCCATTATATTGATGTTGATACCGAAACCGTAGAGGTGAAGGATAATCAACCACTCACGCTGAATATCAATATTACTGAAGGCGCTAATTTGCACGTTAAAGGCTTCCCGGAATTTCTGAGCTTTGGCGGATGCGCAGATATGTCACCAAGTAATGTCGATGATTTCGCCGAAGCACGCGTCTCGTCGCTGTTTAAATACTCCGGTGACGATGGTATGGGCGATGCGTCGGCGTACCTCGATCCGGCAAAAGAGCCTACTACCAAAATCATTCAGATGGCGCGTAACGTTGAAGCCAAAAGCGGGGATAGCGTGCTGCCTGTTATGGTCTCCTATACCTGTAACCTCTCCTTAGGGGATGTCGAAAATATTATCGCCGATCCGCAACGCCATCAGTTCAGCTTCGCTAACTTTATCCAGGCGCTGCAAATGGCGCAGGCGATGAAAGACGATGCGCATCCGGTGCCGGCTGGCTTTATCGTTAACCCGGATTACCTCGGCGAATGCCAGAAGTACGGTTTCTCTGCGGACTACCCGATCCCCGTGCGTCAGCCATTAGCTCAGGCGATGGCTCACCATGGCGTCGAAATGGCTGTGCCGGAGGGCATTACTGACACGCTGAAAGGCTATATCAAGGGCGTTAACTGGCTGGTGCGCGTTGTCGCCCCTGACGTGGTGCTCGGCTGGCAGATTAACCTGTGGAGCGTGGGAGGATCACAATGGGTTTATAATGATTTTACCTACGACGATGTCTTCGACCCAATTGAGGGCGTGAAGAAAAAAATGACCATCAACCCGGCGCTTGCAGGCAAGCTGTCCGCTGAATATGCCCTGCTGGTTGGGGTATTTGAAGAGACCGAATACACGCGTCCTGACGGCAGCACGGCGGTGGCAAAAGGGGCTGACTTTATGGCGGCAGACCGCTATGAAGCGGATGATTTTACCTCGCGCGCTTATAAAAATGGCTATTGCTACTCACCGTATGAATGGGATCGGACCTTCGATTACTGCGCTTCTTTGAGCCGTCATCTGCGCCAACCGGTTCTGCCATGGCAAGTTCCGGCCAGCCGTCTGGCGAGCGTTTCAGAGCAGGTTAGCGAGCTTGATACCGAGTTCTGGGGCACCAGCGGCAGCTATCTGATGGGTCATCCTGAAATCGGGGATGACATCGAAGCCATTAATGAAAACCTGCTGAACATTGAATTCCTTGATGTTCACACCAGCATGATGGGCCATAATCCGCGGGAACTGTTTAGTCGCCACCCGTGGGACTTCTCGCAGGCGAAGTACGTTGACTTCCCTTCACGCGGTATCTTCCACGTGCAGGTTGGTGGAGGGGCGACGACTGGCGTGGTCAGCGCGGTCAACCGCAACAGCAGCAGTTGGATGCGGGCGAAGCTGAAAGCGTACCGCACCAAACCCGTGAAATTCGACTAATCACGTCACGGTGGCTACCCGCTTGCAGGCGGGTAGTCTTTTATTTTAGATCTGATAGTCGATCGCCTCCTCTTCTGACGCCATTACCTGACGTTTGATCTCATCCACCGACAGTCCGGCATTGCACAGCTCGATAAAGCGCCAGACATAATTGCGCTGCAGTTGCCCGCGTTTGAGGCCAAGCCACACGGTGTTGGCATCGAACAGGTGGCGGGTATCAAGACGTACCAGGTCACCTCCCTCGCGCTCTCCGCTGGATTGTTCGGCAACCAGGCCAATCCCCAGTCCTAACTCAACGTAGGTTTTAATGACGTCGGAGTCTTGTGCGCTCAGAACAATGTCCGGGGTAAGTCCTTTGCGGTTAAATGCTTCATCAATGCGTGAGCGACCGGTAATACCCTGTCGGTAGGTAATGAGCGGCCATTTGCCGATCTCCTCCAGCGTCAGGGGAGAGATCTGATTCAGTGGATGGTCGACGGGAAGCAATAAACTGTGGTGCCAGCGGAACCACGGGAAAGCCACCAGCAGCGGGTCGTTGCTTAGCCGTTCACTGGCGATGCCGATATCCGCCCCACCATTTTGCAGCAGGACTGCAATTTCCTGCGGCGTGCCCTGAATCAATTCCAGGCGCACCTGCGGGAAAAGTTCACGGAAAGCTTTAATCACCGGCGGCAGGCTGTAGCGTGCCTGCGTGTGGGTGGTAGCAATGGTCAGTACGCCGGACGCATCATTGGTAAAGAGATCGGCAAGACGACGGACGTTACTGGCCTCGTTGAGGATGCGCTCAACAATAATCAACAAGGCCTTACCGGGTTCCGTCATACCCAACAGTCGCTTGCCACGACGAATGAAAATCTCAATGCCCAGCTCCTCTTCCAGCTCGCGAATATGGCGGCTGACGCCAGACTGGGAGGTATATAGCATGTTGGCGACTTCGGTCAGGTTATAGTCCTGCCTTGCCGCCTCACGGATAATTTTAAGTTGCTGGAAATTCACGATTCACTCCGGCACATCTGACATAGCGCTATTGTTAGAGTCTGCCGGGCTGGAGAACAAATAATAAAAACCAGCATCTTATGCTTTTATGGAATATTAGCTCACGAGCTGCAGTTCACGGTTCTCCAGCGTCGGCTTGCTGACCAGAGACATTAAAATCTCTTTTACCGCCTGCGCCTGCGCTGACAACTGCCCGCGTGCTGACATGTTCAGCGACAGCGGTAAGCTCATCGATGGCGTGGTGATGCGAGCCATCCAGCCATTTGCCGCACTGCACAACGAGCGGGCTGCAGATTCAGGCAGAACGGTGACGCCCATCCCGCTGGCAATGGCGGCGGTCAGTGTGGAAATGGAGTCGATCTCGCCAATGATTTTTGCCGTCAGGCGGCGCAGCGAGAACGCCTCGTCCACGCGCACGGCGCTGTAATCACGAGGCAGGAACAAATTCATTTCCGCAACGGCAGTCAGGTCTACGCTCTGCCCAGGGCAATCACGAGTGCCAACAAGGTAGAGGTCTTCTTTGAGCAGCGGCTGGCTGGTAATTCCGGCAACCGGAGAGCGGTCGTAAAGTACGGCCATATCCAGTTGACCGTTGAGCAGTTTATCATTCAGCACTGCGCCACTGTTTTCGTGAAGATAGACCAGCACTTCCGGCAGTTCCGCCCGTACTGCCTGCAATAGCGGCATAGTAATGGAAGAGGCTGCGGTTCCCGGCGCTAAACCGATGGAAACATGTCCGCTCAGGGTCTGACCAAAATTGTTAACCGCCAGCTGTGCCTGTTCGCACTGACGCAAAATGGTACGCGCATGGGTATAGAGGATCTTACCTGCTTCGGTTGGCGTCACGCCACGCTTGGTGCGGATTAACAGTTGCTGATCCATTTCGCCTTCCAGCGTTGCCACCTGCTGGCTCAGCGCAGGCTGCGCGATATGCAGCACTTCGGCTGCTTGCGTCAGGCTGCCGATATCGACGATTTTTACGAAGTATTTCAGTCGTCTTAAGTTCATTTTGCCCCCTGTTCGTAAAACGGTGCCGGTACTGGCTCTCATTGTTGAATGGTTTTTGCAATATGAATGCCAGTTTTTCAAAGCGGTGTGATGCGCATCTTAAGCCCCTGAAAATAAGGAAAGCTAATCATGGATGGGGGTTTTATTAACGAAACAGCAGTTTCCGATCTGCCCCATAAGAGGTATAAATGCACCATAACGGTGCAAAGCGTTGCTAAACTCCCTACTTTGCTGATTTTGTCAGCAAACGATCAAAAGGAGGTGATCCACCCTTTGACAAGCAACGCTGTGGTCGATAATATGCGCCCCGTTCATACGATTCCTCTGTAGTTCAGTCGGTAGAACGGCGGACTGTTAATCCGTATGTCACTGGTTCGAGTCCAGTCAGAGGAGCCAAATTTGAAAAGCCTGCTTTTAAAACAGGCTTTTTGCTTTTCTGCGCCCGGGGGAAATTGCCGGTAGCGGTTTCACCAAACCGGCCTGCTGGTCTGGTCTCCCCTACGACACATCATATACCTATCTTCACCGGCATGCCGGACCGCCTCTCAAGCGCTGACTCTGCCCCCTCGCTCACCAGTTGCGCACGCAACGCAGGGCTAATCGGCAGCGGTACTTTTTGCGTGGCTTCAAATTCCGCGCGGTTACGCGATAAGGGCTCATGGACCTCCAGCCAGCGGCTACCATCCGGCTCCGTCGTCGTTTTAACCGGCTGATCGACAAACTGAACACGCGTCCCCACCGGTACATTTTCAAACAAGTATTTGATATCGCTATTGCGCAGACGAATGCAGCCCTGGCTGACGCGCAGCCCGATGCCGAAATTCGAGTTTGTACCGTGAATGGCATACAGTCTGCCAATGTAAATGGCATACAGCCCCATCGGATTATCCGGCCCGGCAGGCACAAATGCCGGCAGGGTTTTTCCCTCTTTGGCATATTCACGTCGCGTATTCGGCGTCGGTGACCACGTCGGCCCTTCCTGCTTGCGCTCAACGGTGGTGACCCAGTTACGCGGTGTTTCTCGCCCGGCCTGGCCAATGCCGATGGGCATCACTTCAACGGTATTACCGCCCGGCGGATAGTAGTAAAGTCGCATTTCCGCCACGTTCACCACAACCCCCTCACGCACTGTCGGTGGCAGGATAATTTGCTGAGGCACCACCAGTTGGGTTCCGTCCGCAGGCAAAAACGGATCAACACCCGGATTCGCTTCCAGCAGATTACTCAGCCCCTGCCCGGTTTGGGCAGCGAAAGCTTCAAGCGGCAACGTATTGCCCTCCGGAACGGTAACCATGATGGGCGCGCCAATAAGGCGGCTGCCTTCTGGCGGGAGCGTGTAGGTCACAGCCAATACGCTGTGGGTGACCGCAGAGAGGGCAAAGGCGAGCATAGATGGACGGATCATAATTGCCCTGATTTTAGACAGATACACTCCATAACTATAACGCACTCAGAGAATTCGTTAAGGGGTATCTGGTAAAATGACACTTATGAAAAGTGAGCGGTTTTCAGATGCGCATGATAAAATTTTTTATCCACAGCGTTTACCCCCCCAAAACGCATTCATGCTGCGTATTTTTTAAGAACCTCTTATCCCACTTTTTAGAAAAACATCATTTATTGACCCGGCTGAAAAACATATACTCAAAATTATAGAATGTCGACTGCCATTTTATTTAGCAATAAAAGAGTTTCCGATACATATATTTACTCTCCAGCAGGATGTTGGATAGCCGCATTATATACAGGGAATCACAACGTGACCTACAAATTAAGCCTTTGCGCTCTTTCTTTAGCATGTCTGGCTCCGCTGTGCCACGCCAATATGTCCGTTTACCCCATGTCGGTTGATATTAACGACCAGGGAGAAGGAAGTGTTCGCGTAATATCTCGTACCAATGAAGTACAATATATTAAAACAACGATCCTTCGCATCAGTGGCACCAGTACTGCACAAGAAAGAGAAACCGAAATCAAAACCGGTGATCCAACCGCAATCGTTGTTATGCCGCCAAAATTCGCGCTGCCTGCCGGTGCCACGAAGATGATAAGACTGGTCGCGATGGAGCCAGTACAAGAAGAGACAACCTATCGCGTAAAGTTCGAAGCGGTACCACAGCTTGATGACCCGCTTGCAGGGGCGCAACAGACAAAATCGCAATTAATCATAAATCTTATCTGGGGCGTCCTGGTCAGTGTTCCACCCGAGCACCCGCAATTAAAAATGAGCTTGCTTCCCAATGGGAAAATTACCAACACCGGTAACCAGCGCTTTAAACTACTAAAAGTCGGATTGTGTAAAAATTCACAACCTAATAAAGAATGTGTATGGCAGGATGTCGGAAATAATATTTACCCGCGTGCCAGTTATACGCCTAAAAATATATTGAACTACGAAAGAGTCGTTGTTCAATATTGGAACTGGATTGATAAGACAAAGCATTCTCAGGACTTCTCAATTCATTGAACATTCGTTTTTTACATGGAATAAAGTAAATGAAATCAGTAATTTCTAAATCCCTGGTTGCACTGGCAATGGTTTCTGTCATGGGGCCTGCAATGGCAGTCCAGAAAGATATTACCGTGACCGCAAACGTTGATGCGGCGCTGGATATGACTCAGGTAGATAACTCAGCGCTGCCGAAAAGCGTTGATATGCAGTATATCCCAGGCACCGGCCTGATCCCTTACCAGTTGCAGACCAAAATCTGGGCAAACGATGCCACTAAAGACGTCATGATGCAGCTGACCAGCGATGCCGTACTGGTAAACAGCCTGGGCGGTGACACCGTTCCGATGACCGTTTCCTGGGGCGGCGAAGCTCTGTCCACTACTGCTGTAACGTTGAAAGCAAACGAACTGTTCCCGGACCCGACAACAGCATTGAAGACCGGCTCTATGGCCAAAACCCTGCAAATTGCCCAAGCCACCCAGGAAACGCTGGCGACAGGCACCTATCAGGGCGTGGTTAGCCTTTATCTGTATCAGAATACTGGCACAAATCCGTAACGATGTTGCAATAAATCAGATGAACCGAAGACATCTCTCCGGTTCATTTTTTATACTTCAAGGATGATCTTTGCGTAATGAAGAAAACACTTCCTGGTCTATTAATCTTGTCCCTACTCAATGGTGCTAATGCGCGGACGGACGCTATACCACCAGGATTTGAAGCGATTGTGCTGGGCCAGCAGGAGTACATTGACGTCTATCTTGCGGGGCATAATCTGGGTAAGTTTTACGCTACCGTGAACCTTGATACCGTTAAGTTTGAACAACCGCAAAAGATCGTTACGGCGATGGCGCTGGGTAATGACCCGGACCGGATCAAGACAGTTACGGCCAAACTCAGCCAGCCGCTTGAACGTCACGGTGAACTCGCCTGTTCGGCGATAAACAACAGTGTCGGTTGCGGTTATCTTGCGACCAAAGACGTCGCACTGATCTATAACGATGAGCAGAATGCGGTCACCCTCTTTTTGAATAAAGCGTGGTATCCCGACAATGCCCAAAGCACCCTCTACCTGAACGCCAGCCGGGACGACAATATCGTCAACGCCTTTATCCACCAGCAAGATCTTAACGTCGCCATTCAGGATGAATTCAAATCAGCTTATCTTCAGGGGACAGGCGCATTAGGCATTACCGACAACAGCTACATCGGGGGCTACTGGAGCCTGAACGGCAACGAGAGCGACGGTGAAACCACTACCGACGCTGACGTCAGCGAGCTGTACTATCGCTATGACCTTTTCAGCCGCTTTTATGTTCAGGGTGGGCGTATGGACAGCCGCAGCCTGTTTAATCTTGACGGCGGTAACTTCACCTTCTCTTTCTTGCCGCTTGACGCTTTTGACGGCGTTCGCGCGGGCTCGACCCTGAGCTACCTCAACCGTGAACAGGCAGGCCAGGGCACGCCGGTAAACGTACTGCTTTCCCGCAGTTCCCGCGTAGATGCCTATCGCGATAACCAGTTGCTGGGTTCGTTTTATTTGAACGGTGGCAATCAGTCGCTGGATACCGCTTCATTCCCGTCAGGGAGCTATACCCTGCAGCTGAAAATTTATGAAAGCAACCAGCTTGCCCGCACAGACGTGGTTCCCTTTACCAAAACAGGGAGCCTGACCGACGGCCATACTCAGTGGTTCCTTCAGGCGGGAAAACTGGCGGATGACTCCAGTTCATCAACCGACTACAGCGATGACGGTGCAACCTCCGCACAGGCGGGTCTGCGCATACCGCTCACAGCACAGAGCGAGATGATGCTCGGCGTTGCCTCGGTAGACGACAATGTTTCCGGGGAAATCAGCGGCCATATCACGCCCACTCTGGGTGCCTTCGGTGATATGGATCTGCAAAACGGCTTTTTCTATAACGACCAGGGCGGGCGCGGCAATATGCAGCAACTGAACTGGCACGCTGAAAATTTTCCTGCGCTGAGCTTCTACCGCAAAGATACCAGCGGCGGCCAGTGTTCAGGCGAGAACGACGCTGAGGACTACGATCTTACCTGTTTTGAAAGCATCAACGCGGGCCTGACGCAGACTATTTTAAGCTGGAGCCTTTCATTAAACTGGAACCGTACCCGCAACCATGCGGACTACCGCAGCCGCTGGGATAACGACGAAGCGTTCGACGACAACTATTTCAGCCAGACAAGCGCCAATTCCACCTCCGATAGCGTACAGCTCAGCGCCTCGCGCGCTTTCAGCCTGACGAACTGGATGATGAACACTAACCTTGGCATCTTCACCCGTAATGAAAGCGGCGACAACGATAAGGGTGCGTATCTGATGTTCAGCTTCAGCGAAATACCGCACCAGGACAATAATGCTCGCAGCCGAAGCACCACTCTCAGCACCGATTACCGGACCAGCAAGCACAGCAAGGATCAGACATCCTGGAACCTGTCCCGCACCTGGTATGATGATAACGTGAACCACAAAGAAATGGGCATTAGCCTGGGCGGGCTCAATACCGATACCCTTGATAGCGGCGTTAACGGCCGTATCGATGGCCTTTACGGCAACCTTAGCGCCAACCTGACCGACAGTTACGCTACCCAGGAACACGATCATAATACCGCCTTTACCGGCAGCTATAGCTCCACTCTCGCCGTCAGCCGCCACGGGGTTCAGGTTGGTCGCGCGGGGAATGGCGACCCGTCGGCAGCCGTTCTGATCGACGTGAAAAAAATGGACGATGATACCGCCGATGCACTGTCAGTAGATGCCTCTACCAACGGCAACAGGGCCAGCCTGACCGGCGATGAATCAGTCCTGTTCCCTTATACCGGTTATGAAATGGGTTACGTCGACGTTAACGACAGTACGCGTAAACACCAGACCGGTACGACTAACGTGATTATGGGTTCTGGCAAACAGAGCCTGATGCTGCTGCCGGGTAAACTGCGCTATCGCGAGGTTTCTGCCACCTTTAACTACAACTACATTGGCCGACTGCTGCTGCCGGACGCCCTGAAGCACTCTCCGCTCATTGGGCTAAACAGCGCGATGCTGCTTATGGCGGATGACGGCGGGTTTACGCTGGAAATGCAAGGCTCATCGCGCGATCTCTACGTGCTGGCCGGGAACACCTTCCTGAAATGCCCACTGAAGGTGCTGAAAAAACGCGTCAGCATGCGCTTTGCCGGGGATATTCAGTGCTCCGTCATTGCTTACAATCAATTGCCAGCGCCCATACAGGTTCAGGCGCAGCTTAAGCAGGCACAGCGCAAGCAGGCGCTGGAAACCGCACAACGGGAGAGCGAGCAGTGAAAGGAAAAGTTTTTTTGATGATATGCGGGTTGGTATTGAGTAGTGCTGCTTGCGCGTTTACGCCTGTCGGCCCAACGACACAGACCTCGACTCTTCAGGATTATGAACTTCCTTCTGGTGCCCCTGCTGATGTCTATGTATGGCGGCAGGATTACATGGGTTCTTATGGTTGGCCCCAAAGAACGACAAGATATGAATGTGATTTTTCCGATCTTCAGCAGACCTGCACTCATCAAAGTTCAGCCACAACAATCACTGTCATGTTAAAAGAGCAGAGAAGTGGAATGCAGCACCCTATCAACCTGCAGGGGTATATGAAGTCGCTTTATTATGACGTAGCCGATCCTGAGAACTCAACCGCATCTTGTGGTATCGAAATGAATCTGAATGATGGCAGATACTGGATTTGCGGTAACGTAACCACTAATTCACGAGTGCTGACCGTCTATATTCCGCAGAGTGAAATGAATAATCTCCCCATTGGCGGCGTGTGGAAAGGGAAGCTAAAACTCACCGCGAAACCAAACGGGTCAGGCGCTTTTGACTATAACGCCGACATCACCCTCAAAGGCAAAGCGCCCGGTAAACAGGATATCTATTTCCCGGAATTCAACGGTGCTAACCCGCTGGTACAGCTTGACCTGCACCCGACCGGGTCCGTCACCAGCGACAGCTATGTCGAAGACACCACCTCCCTGGATATGTGCCTGTACGATGGCTTTAACTCCAACAGCGACAGCATGAAGCTGTCATTTAGAGATGAAGGTAAAACGGCCGCGGCCCGTAAAGACGGCGACTTCTCTCTCTACAATATCGGTACGGGGGGAACGGATGAAGCCCAACGGATCGATTACCGCCTGGAGATGTTTGACCCGCACAGCAAATCCTGGAGATCGGTTAAAAACAACCATGCCTTCACGTTGCAGGCGGGGGTAAACGGTCAGGATCAGGTTCGCCCGGTACGGCTACCGTCTATTATCTATCCTGTTCTTTGCGCTCCGGCACCGCTGAGGCTGATTGTTGATAAATTCCGCGTCACCGACAAAGCTGCCGGATATTATAAGGGCATCCTGACCGTGGAATTCAGCCCGAGCCTGAACAGCATCTGAAACACCGGGCCAGAAACACGAAAGCCTGCGGTTAAGCAGGCTTTCTGAGGTTAATGCATTCACACAGCAGTTTTTCGCCATTTGCGGGTCAGCGGTTTTTCCACTTCCACAATCAGGAACATCACAAAACCGATCAGGAACGTGATAACCCAGTAGCGGAACGGCAGCGCTTCGGTACCAAACAGCATCTGCATAAACGGCGCATAGATAATGAGCAATTGCAGCACCAGCAGCACGCCGCTCACAATCCAGATCCCCTTATTAGCCAGCAACCCTTTGCTCAGGGAGAAGCCATCCGTCACGCGGCAGTTCAGCATGTAGAACCACTGGGCGGTGACCAGCATTTGCAGCAGCACGGTACGGATAAACTCCGGAGAGTGACCGCGCGGTTGCATCCAGGCCTCAAGAACGAAGGCGCTGATGGCAATCATCAGGCCGACAAACGCCACGCGCCAGATGGCGAAACCGTCCATCACATGCAGGTTCGACTTACGCGGAGGCCGGTTCATGATGTTCTTCTCACCCGCTTCAAACGCCAGGCCGAAGGAGAGCGTTGCCGATGTCGCCATGTTCATCCACAGGATCAATACCGGCGTTAACGGGATCAGGTTGCCCGCTAACAGCGCAATGATGATCAACAAAGCCTGAGCAATGTTACTGGGGATAATAAACAGAATGGTTTTTTTCAGGTTGTCGTAGACCCGACGTCCCTCATGAACCGCGCTGGCAATAGTGGCAAAGTTGTCATCCGTTAACACCATATCGGCAGCTTCTTTGGTAACTTCGGTCCCTTTGATCCCCATCGCAATCCCGACGTCCGCACGCTTAAGCGCCGGGGCATCGTTCACGCCATCGCCGGTCATTCCGACCACCTCCTGCTTGCTTTGCAGGGCTTGCACCAGACGGAATTTATCTTCCGGACTGGTTCGCGCAAAGATATCGTATTTTTGCGCCGCTTCGCTCAGTTGATGGTCGTCCATCGCCTCCAGTTCGCGCCCGGTAATAGCGCTTGCGGCATTGCCAATTCCCAGCATCTGCCCAATGCTCATCGCCGTTTGCGGGTGGTCCCCAGTTATCATCTTCACGCGAATACCGGCCTGCAGACAGTCGGCAATCGCGGTAATCGCTTCCGGACGCGGCGGATCCATCATGCCGGCAATCCCAAGCAGTATCACGCCATCCTGTAAGTCCGGGTGATCCAGCTCGCGTTGGCCACTGGCCGCAGGTTTCCATGCCGCAGCCACCATGCGCAGACCCTCGCGGGCGTACTCTTCAATCTTCCCTTCCCAGTAGGGTTGGTCGAACGGCTGCAGCCCATCATTGCTCTGCTGGAACTCGCAGAGGCGGAACAGGACGTCCGGCGCGCCGGTAATTAAAATCACCTCTTCATCATCAATACGATACAGGGTCGACATGTATTTATACTGAGAATCGAAAGGGATCTTGCTGCGCATTTCGATATCCAGCGCAGGAAGCGGAACTTTCGCCGCCAGCACCTTCAGTGCCCCTTCGGTCGGCCCTCCGGTAATTTTCCACAGCCCCTGCTCATCCTTCATCAACTGACTGTCATTACAAAGGTCAATCGTTCGCAAGTAGCGCTCAAGCAATGAACCGGGGGTAACGCTGACGGGCGTCGGGTCGTCAACAGGATGAATCGTGCCCACCGGCTCGTAGCTGTCCCCTTCCACGCGGTAGGTGGTGTCGGCGGTAATCACCGCTTTGACCGTCATCTCATTCATCGTCAGGGTGCCGGTTTTATCCGAGCAGATAACCGTCATCGCACCCAGCGTTTCAACGGTTGGCAGCTTACGGATAATCGCCTTGCGGCGCGCCATTGCCTGCACGCCAAGCGACAGAATAATAGAGATAATGGCCGGCAACCCTTCAGGCACCGCCGCTACCGCCAGGCTGATAAGCGACAGCACCAGCTCTGAAACCGGCATATCGCGGAACACCAGGCTGAAGACAAACAGCGCCACCATCATCACCAGGATGGTGATAAAAATAGCCTTGCCGAGCTTATCCATTTGTACCATCAGCGGCGTACGGTGTTTCTCGATGTCCGACATCATCTGATTGATGTGTCCAAGCTCTGTCTCGCCACCGGTTGCCACCACCAGCCCTTTCCCACCGCCGGAGCTCACCGTCGTTCCTGAGTAGAGCAAGTTATAACGATCGCCTAAGGGTAATTCTCCGGTCAACGCCTCGGTGTTTTTCTCAACAACGGTCGATTCCCCGGTGAGAATAGCCTCTTCCACGCGAAGGTTGTGCGCTTCAATCACGCGCAGATCGGCGGGGATACGATCCCCGGCACGGATCACGACGATATCCCCAGGCACCAGCGCCGTGGTGGGAACCGTGATGTGGTTGCCCTGTCTGATGACCACCGCCTCGCTGGAGAGCATATTGCGAATGCTTTGCAGCGACTTTTCTGCATTGCTCTCCTGCACATGACCAATCAGGGCGTTTATCACCGCGACCCCAAGGATCACGAACATATCAACCCAGTGGCCCATGATCAGCTTGAGCAGCGCGGCGACCAACAGAACATAGATCAGCACATCGTTAAAATGGGCCAAAAAGCGCAGCCAGGCGGGCTTGCCTGGCTTTTGGGGTAATGCATTTTCGCCATATTGCTCGAGTCTGGCTGTCGCCTCGGCGCTGCTGAGTCCGTCCACCGTGGAGTGAATATTTGCCAGCGTTTCATCAACGGTTTGTTGATAATACGGACGGTCGGGTTTTTCTGTTTTCATTGGTTCTTCCTCAGGTTCTTTTCAGAAATCACCTTGTTTACAAGCCATTATCGAATAACGAAAACAGGAACATGAGCATAACGAACAATGCTCGCCGCCTCGGAACCTAATAAATGGGTCTGGATATTGGGGTTACGGGAACCGACAATAATCGCTCCGACCGCCAGCTCATCAGCCATTTTGATCACTTCATCCCGGATATTGCCACTGCGAATATGGAAATGGATGTGCTCCTGCGGAAGATTAAGCTTTTTAACCAGCGCGTTCATTTTTTCCCTGGCGTTGTTCATCATAAATTCATCCATCTTTCGCGCATCCGCAATAAAGCCACGCGTCAGCTCGGCTGAAAATTTTGGCATAACGTGCAGCAGATGGATCTCACCCGATGCGCTTTGCGCCAGAAATTGAGCATGTTGCAGCGCTTTATCAGCCAGACTTGTCTCGTATACGTCTACGGGAACCAGAATATTTTTGTACATACCGAGCATCCTTTTTATAACCAATACAATAGTGAATGAACCAAAAACACGCATTTAAAGCAGGGGATTGCGCTTAACGCCAGTTACGGGAAAAAGTGATGAATGATATTAAACGTAGCACATGAATATCATAATCAGTCCTCCTTTGTAAATTTAATGAATTATCATGAGGTTATTTCTTAAGAACGCGCCCTGTTTTGCGCAGATCTTGCGCCAGACGGCGCCCTACTGATAATTGTAATTAACATTTGTTTTTTCTCAGGCTATGATCATAGTCATGCATCGCTTACGACTCATGGAGGAATGAATGTACGGTTTAAGCTTGCTTCGTCTTGGTTTGTATATAGCATTAGCCATCATCGCCAGCACGGGTATCGGTCTCTTTACCTATATGGTTGTCTCTGCTCTGGCGTAAATTATCGCCCCAATCTTTGTAATGGAATAATTAAAACCGCTTGTCGTCAGGGGAATACCGTGAATCGTTACATCTCTCTTTTGCCTGTCGTTATCCTGACGCTCACCGCATGCGATCCGAAACAGGAGCAGGCCGCTCCGCTTGCGCGCATGGTGAAAGTAGTGAAAGTGGTTGCTCCGGGTAGTGCACAGCAGCGCGTGTTTCCCGCGCGTATAGAATCCGGCGATGCGACAGACCTCTCTTTCAAACGCGCAGGCCAGATTGAGGCGCTTGACATTCGCCAGGGCGCGACGATAAAGCAAGGGCAACAGCTCGCCAGACTTAACTCGCGTGAAGCACAGCAGCGTGTTAATGACAGGCAGACGGCAGCCACCCTGGCACAACGACAATTCGATCGCTTTCAGACCCTGGCAGGACGCCAGGCCATTTCCAAAGCCGAAATGGATGTTCAACGCGCAACGCGTGATTCAGCCAATGCGGCACTGCAGATAGCCCGGGAAGAGTTAAACCAGATGACGCTCGTCGCCCCGTTCAGCGGCACGGCGGCCAGCGTGCATGTGCGCAACCACCAGGTGGTTTCCGCGGGTCAACCCATCGCGACCTTAACCCGAACGGACCTGCTGGACGTGGTGTTCAGTATCCCTGAAAATCTGTTCAAAACCTTTGATATCCGCAACACGCAGTATCGTCCTGTGGTAAGAATTAACGCCTTACCGGATCGGGAATTTACCGCCGTCTACAAAGAACACTCCGGCAGCAGCGACAGCAACACCCTAACCTGGCAGGTAATTTTAACCATGCCGCGGCCGGATGACTTTCCCGCGGTGGGCGGCGTGAGCGGTTCCGTCACCATCAATTTAACCAATCTCCCGGCGGGCAGCAGCAGCCAGACGCTGGTGGTCCCCGTCGAGGCGGTGTTTAATCCCGATAACAGCCCGCGCAATGAGCCTCACGTCTGGGTGGTAACCGGCACCGGCGATTCGCTGCATCTTGAAGACCGCAAGGTCAGCGTGGGACAAGTGAGCACCGAGGGCGTGGTAATTACCCAGGGGTTGAGCGCCGGTGAACGCGTGGTAGCGGCAGGCGTTGGCGAGTTACATGCCAACCAGCCGGTTCGCATCTGGACGCGTGAACGGGGACTGTAATGGATATCTCTCGTCAGTTTATCAATAACCCGGTGCGCGTCTGGCTGACCATTCTCCTGCTGGGTCTCGGGGGCATTTTTGCGCTATTGAATATCGGCAGGCTGGAAGATCCTGCTTTTACCATCAAAACGGCCGTGGTCATTACCCATTATCCCGGCGCGTCGGCTCAGCAGGTCGAAGAAGAGGTAACGTTGCCGCTGGAGAATGCCCTTCAACAATTGCCTTATCTCGATAACGTTAGCTCAATTTCCTCTAACGGCCTGTCGCAAATCACCGTTAACATCGCGTCACGCTATCACTCGAACGCACTGCCGCAAATTTGGGATGAACTGCGCCGCCGCGTGGGCGATGCCGCGCGTCAGTTTCCCCCGGGGGTTGTTACCCCGTTCGTCAATGACGATTTTGGCGATGTGTTTGGCTTTTTCTTTGCGATTTCTGGGAACGAATTCAGTAACCCGGAGCTGGTCCGTTACGCCGAGCAGTTGCGCCGGGAGCTGGTCCTGGTGCCCGGCGTGGGTAAGGTTGCCATTGGTGGCGCAATTCCCCAGCAGGTTAACATCGATATTTCGCTGAGCAAAATGGCCGCACGCGGCATAACCTTAAACCAACTTTCTGCTCTGCTGAGCCGGTTAAACGTGGTCTCCAGCGCCGGAGAGATCGCTTCAGGTACCGAGTCTATCCGCCTGCATCCGACCGGTGAATTTGAGAACATCGATGAACTGGCGGACCTGATTATCACCCCTTCCGGCACCGGTGCGGCCACGCGTTTGCGGGATATCGCAACGCTTTCACGCGGACTGGATGACTCCCCGGCCAGTATTTACCATGCCAACGGCAGGCAGGCCGTGACCATGGGCGTCTCTTTTATTCCCGGCGTAAACGTTATTGATGTTGGGCATGCGCTGGAGGCAAAACTCCAGCAGATGTCGGCTGAGAAACCGGCGGGTATCAACATCGACCTGTTTTACGATCAGGCCGCGGAAGTGGGCCACTCGGTTAATGGTTTCATTATTAACTTCTTGATGGCGCTGGCGATTGTGATTGGCGTACTGCTGATCTTTATGGGCGTGCGCAGCGGAATTATCATTGCTTTCTCGCTGGCGCTTAACGTGCTGGGCACGCTGCTTATCATGTACCTGTGGGGCATTGAGCTGCAGCGCATCTCGCTGGGGGCGTTGATTATCGCCCTTAGCATGCTGGTGGATAACGCCATCGTGATCGTCGAAGGAGTACTGATTGCCAGACAGCAAGGGTCGCCGCTATTAACCGCCGTCAATTACATCATCCGCCGTTCGGCGCTGCCCCTGCTGGGCGCAACGGTGATTGCAATTCTTGCATTTGCGCCAATTGGGCTGTCCCAGGACTCCACGGGCGAATACTGCAAATCCCTGTTCCAGGTGCTGCTGATTTCGCTGATGCTCAGTTGGTTTTCGGCGCTCACCATCACGCCGGTGCTGATTAAGTGGTGGCTGTTTAAAAATGACAATGCGCCTGAGAAAACCGACGACACGGATCCTTACGATAAACGCATTTATCGGCTCTACCAGGGCCTGCTCAACAGGCTATTGCGACGTAAAACCCCGACGCTGGTTGTCATGGCCGCCTTGCTGGCCGCATCCATCTGGGGATTTGGTTCCGTGCGGCAGAACTTCTTCCCGTCATCCAATACGCCGATATTCTTTGTCGATCTCTGGTTACCCTACGGCACCGATATTAACTGGACCGAGAAAATGACCCGCGATATCGAAAAAAGTCTAAATGGCCAGCCGGGCGTGGAAACCACCGTTTCTACTATCGGCCAGGGCAGTATGCGCTTTATTTTGACCTACAGCGGTCAGCGCCAGTACAGCAACTATGCGCAAATAATGGTACGCATGGACGACCAGCGCAATATCCCGGCCCTGACGCGCCATGTTGATGAGTACATTGCGCGAAACTATCTGCAGGTCAACGCCAGCACCAAACGCGTGATGTTTGGTCCCTCCGGCGACAGCGCCATTGAGGTGCGCATTAAAGGGCCAGAGCCTGACAGACTGCGGCTGATCGCAAGCCAGGTTGACGGTATCCTGAGCCGCGACCCGGCGACGGGGCGCGTCAGAAACGACTGGCAAAATCGCAGCAAGGTGATAAGACCACAATATGTCACCGCACTCGGGCGTGAACTCGGCGTCGATAAACAGGATGTCGACAACGCGCTGGAGATGAATTTCTCCGGCAGCCGTGCAGGCTTGTACAGAGAAGGAAGCGACCTGTTGCCCGTGGTGGTGCGCCCGCCGGAAAGCGAGCGTCTGGATGCCAATCATCTGAACAATGTGCTGGTCTGGAGCCAAACCAGACAGCAGTATATACCGCTCAGCAACGTGGTGAGCAACTTCACCCTGGAGTGGGAAGACCCGCTTATCCTGCGCCGCGATCGTTCCCGCGTGCTGACCGTACAGACCGATCCCGATCCGCTTACCCAGCAAACCTCCGGGGATATTCTCGCCCGCGTGAAGCCGCAAATTGATGCCCTTACCCTGCCCCATGGTTACAGCATTGAATGGGGTGGCGATGCAGAAAGCTCCAGCGAAGCACAGCAAGGGGTATTCAGCACGCTGCCGATAGGTTATCTGGTGATGTTTGTCATAACCGTCCTGATGTTCAGCTCGGTGAAAAATGCCGTCGCCATCTGGCTGACCGTGCCGCTGGCGCTGATTGGCGTTACCCCTGGATTTTTAATCACCGGGATCCCGTTCGGCTTTATGGCGCTGATAGGCCTGCTGAGCCTGAGCGGCATGTTAATCCGCAACGGCATTGTGCTGGTGGAAGAGATAGAGCAACAAAAAGTGCACAAGAGCCAGCATGAGGCGATAATTTACGCCGCCACCTCACGTCTGCGCCCTATTCTGCTTACCGCCTTCACTACCGTTCTGGGGCTGGCCCCTCTGTTGCTGGACGTTTTCTTCCAGAGTATGGCTGTTGTGATTATGTTTGGACTTGGGTTTGCTACAATCCTCACGCTACTGGTACTTCCCGTGATTTATGCGTGCTTCCATCGTAAGGACAAAGCAGAACAACAATGAATGCGACAGGGTTAAATATTATTAAGACGCTGGGCTGTATGACGGCGGTCACGTTTTTTACTGTCTACAATACCTGGGATCGCTATGATTATGATTATCACTGGATCCTGGGATTTTTAACGTTTATTTCGACCATCGCCACGCCGCTGTTTTTTGTGGTGGCGGGCTATCTTGACGGGCAGTCCCGACACGGTTCTCGCTGGCAGTTGGGTAAAATTAAAAGGCTGGTCATCGTTTTTCTGTTCTGGATAACCATCTATTATCTGTGGGAACCGTACCAGCGCGGCTATCTTATTCAGCCGTGGTTCGTCTTCGCCTTTATCGTGATTTATACCTTCCATCCGGTGGTGGAATGGCTAAGCCTTCGACGCACGCTATTTTGCAGCGTGATTGCGGGTCTGCTTGTCTTTTCCTACGGGTACGATTTGATGTCGGCACTTTATCCTGGCACGCATATCCTTTCGCTTTCACCTGAGTATCGCCTGTGGACGTGGCTACTGTTTTATCTGACGGGACAGCTGTTCTGCGATGCGCACGTCGCGCAATGGATCAGCCGAAAAAATGTGATCAGGACGGCAATGGTCGCCATCCCGTTTATTTATCTCTTCACCTGGTTTTATGAACGTCACTTCTTTTTTGCCCTGTTCAAGGCAGACAGAAACGCGTTTATTCTTACTGGATCGCAAATCTACATCCTGATTATTGCGCTGGTGATTGCGGCAAATGGCGTGCGCTTTCGCCGCAATGCTGAGCTAAAAGAGTCTATTCTTGCCGCCATCAGCAAAACGATGACCGGCGTGTATATTATGCACTATTCGGTTTTTCATCTGCTGACGGCGCTGATCCCGGTGACATCCCTGAGCATCAAGCTTGCATTGATTGTACTCACGTTTATCACCTCGGTGCTGTTCTCCATGCTGGTGTTGTCTAACGCGGTGGCAAAAAAAGTTATTACTCTTTAAAAACCTAAGCGCAGCCAGGCAAAGAGCACGTTACCGTTGTTATAGGTTCCTGGAATATAGGTGAACTGGACGGTAACGCGCTTATATCCGGCAGAGAACAGCGGGAAGATAAACGGCAGCGGCACATAGTTGGCGAAATCGTCACGGGCCGTGATACCCGCAGCGGCGCCAAGACCGAGGCGGAAATCTTTGGCATTATCCAGATACCAGCCCTTCTCCCAGCCGTAGCCCATCGCGGGTTGCCATTCATTATGTGAATCTTTAAACATCATGGCGAACAGCGCGCTCCAGTTTCCCTCTTCGTTATAGCGTGACACACCCAGGCCGCCTCCCCCCGGCGTTTCGTTGTAATTGTCCGTTTTCTCTTTGTCATACATAAAACGGGCATGCCAGCTCAGAAACGGCAGATAGAGATCGTAACGCTGCGGCTGCTCCCATGTCAGGGAAATGTCATCCGTTACGGCATTCCACCAGCGATTAATGCGTTGTTCCCCATAAATCTTAGGCTCACCCTTCACCTGTGGCTCCGCATGGAGCGAAAAGGCACATAAAAACAGGGCAATCCAGATTGCCGGAAAAATGCGTTGCATAGTTATTCCTTAAGCTTAAATCACGCAGCGGTCTCTAATACTGTAAACCATTCAGCACTTACCGAATGCAAACAGATGAATCTAAGTTGCGCCCGGCTTAGATGAAATTTATTTATTCAGCGCCGGGTAAAACAATAAAATCGTTTTCAGGAGCGTCATGGCGCGGTAGTCTCATACGTTCCGTTTATAAGACGGAGACAATGTGAGTGACCTTTTCTTATACCTATAATTAAAAAATAAGTACAGACAGGACAACTATGGACTCCACCCTCATCTCCGCTCGTCCCAACGAGGAGACACCTTCGCTCAATCGCGCCCGCCGGGCAGCTCTTGGCAGCTTCGCTGGCGCTGTCGTCGACTGGTATGATTTTCTGCTCTATGGCATTACCGCCGCGCTGGTGTTCAACCGCGAATTTTTTCCCCAGATCAGCCCGGCGATGGGCACGCTAGCCGCGTTTGCCACCTTTGGCGTCGGCTTCCTGTTTCGCCCGCTCGGCGGGGTCATCTTCGGCCATTTCGGGGATCGTCTCGGGCGCAAGCGCATGCTGATGCTCACCGTGTGGATGATGGGTATCGCCACCGCGCTAATTGGTATTTTGCCCTCCTTTGCCGCCATTGGCTGGTGGGCACCGGTCTTGCTGGTGACGCTACGCGCCGTTCAGGGCTTCGCCGTGGGGGGGGAATGGGGTGGCGCAGCGCTGTTATCCGTGGAGAGTGCGCCTAAAAACAAGAAGGCGTTCTACAGTAGCGGCGTGCAGGTGGGCTATGGCGTGGGTCTGTTGCTCTCTACCGGCCTGGTCTCATTAATAAGCCAGCTCACTACCGATGAACAGTTCCTCAGTTGGGGCTGGCGTATTCCGTTCATTTTTAGCATCGTGCTGGTGATTGCGGCACTGTGGATCCGCAACGGGATGGAAGAGTCGGCAGAATTCGAACTGCAGCGCGAAAAGCCGAGAGTTAAATCGCGTCTGCCGGTGATGGAGGCCCTGATTAGCCACCCTGGGGCTTTTCTAAAAATCATCGCCCTGCGTCTTTGCGAGCTACTGACCATGTACATCGTCACTGCATTTGCGTTGAACTATTCGACGCAGAACCTGGGTTTGCCGCGCGAACTGTTCCTCAATATTGGCCTGCTGGTAGGCGGGATAAGCTGCCTGACTATCCCCTGCTTCGCCTGGCTGGCTGACAGGTTCGGCCGCCGCCGCGTTTACATCACCGGGGCATTGACAGGCACGCTTAGCGCCTGGCCGTTCTTTATGGCGCTTGAAGCACAATCGCTGTTCTGGATTGTGTTCTTTGCCATCATGCTCGCCAATATCGCTCACGATATGGTGGTGTGCGTACAGCAGCCAATGTTTACCGAGCTGTTCGGCGCCAGCTATCGCTACAGCGGTGCGGGCGTCGGGTACCAGGTGGCAAGCGTGGTCGGCGGCGGGTTTACGCCGTTTATTGCCGCCGCGCTGGTCACCTTTTCCGGCGGCAACTGGCACAGCGTGGCAATTTATCTCCTTGCTGGCTGTTTGCTGTCGGCAGCGACGGCCCTGTTGATGAAAGAGACTCACCACAGCTGATCTCCTTACTTTTGTTTCACAGGCGTGTGACATACTATCGGGTATAGCAGCACACCTGTGGAACAAGGAGACAGACATGAATAATAAGGGCTCCAGCCTGACCCCGGCTCAGGCACTGGAAAAACTCGACACACTGTACGAACAATCTGTCACCGCGCTGCGCAGTGCCATCAGTGAGTACATCGATACAGGAACACTTCCCGATGAAAAGGCCCGGTTCAGCGGCCTTTTTGTTTATCCTTCACTTTCGGTCACATGGGATGGTAGCGTCAGTAATACACCAAAAACCCGCGCCTACGCGCGGTTTACCCATTCAGGCTGCTACAGCACCACCATCACCCGACCTGCGCTGTTCCGCCCTTATCTTGAGGAACAACTCACGCTGCTCTATCAGGACTACGGCGCTCACATTACGGTTGAACCGTCCCGGCATGAAATCCCCTATCCGTATGTGATCGACGGTTCGGCATTAACGCTCGACCGCTCCATGAGCGCTGGGCTGACGCGCCACTTCCCGACCACCGAACTTTCGCAGATTGGCGATGAGACGGCGGACGGAATTTATCATCCAGGCGAATTTTCCCCCCTGTCCCACTTTGATGCCCGCCGGGTAGATTTCTCGCTGGCGCGCCTGCGGCACTATACCGGGACGCCAGTCGAGCATTTCCAGCCGTTTGTGCTGTTTACCAACTATACCCGCTATGTGGACGAATTTGTCCGCTGGGGCTGCAGCCAAATCCTCGACCCGGACAGCCCGTACATTGCTCTTTCCTGCGCGGGGGGGATCTGGATCACCGCTGAAACCGACGCGCCGGAACAGGCCATTTCCGACCTTGCGTGGAAAAAACACCAGATGCCCGCCTGGCACCTGATCACCGCCGACGGCCAGGGAATTACGCTTATCAATATCGGCGTTGGCCCGTCTAACGCGAAAACCATTTGTGACCATCTGGCGGTTCTGCGCCCTGACGTCTGGCTGATGATCGGCCACTGCGGCGGCCTGCGTGAAAGCCAGCTGATTGGGGACTATGTGCTGGCCCATGCCTACCTGCGCGATGATCACGTGCTGGACGCGGTCCTGCCGCCCGATATCCCGATCCCCAGCATCGCCGAAGTACAGCGCGCGCTGTACGACGCGACTAAGCAGGTAAGCGGCATGCCGGGTGAAGAGGTTAAGCAGCGCCTGCGGACCGGCACGGTGGTGACCACCGACGACCGTAACTGGGAACTGCGCTATTCTGCTTCGGCGCTGCGCTTCAACCTCAGCCGTGCGGTCGCAATCGATATGGAAAGCGCCACCATCGCCGCCCAGGGTTACCGTTTCCGCGTCCCTTACGGCACCCTGCTGTGCGTGTCGGATAAACCGTTACACGGTGAAATCAAGCTTCCGGGCCAGGCCAATCGCTTCTACGAAGGGGCCATTTCCGAGCATTTGCAGATCGGTATTCGCGCTATCGATTTACTGCGTGCGGAGGGTGACAAGCTGCATTCGCGCAAGCTGCGTACCTTTAACGAGCCGCCATTTCGCTAAATAAACGACAATAAGCATGGCGCGTTGCCGGACGCAATGCGCCATGCCTTTACCCTTGCGCCGCTCTGGCGGATGAAAACCGGACGGCTCTCACTACAGTTTTGCTTTGTAAATACTCCCGCTTCGCTTAACCATGACAGTCAGCGGGCTGCATTTGCTGGCGCAGAACGAAGCCCCAAAATTCCTTGATGCAGTACTCTGCTCGCCTGCCGTTAATGGTTTCGACGGTGACCCGGCTGGCGTCATCATATTCATACGTGACGGTGGCATCGTCATTTTTCGCTTCCACCAGGCGGCACAGCGTGTCATAGATGAACGTCGTACGACTGAGAACCCGGTCACTGCCGCCCCAGGTCACTTCTTCGTTTCCCTGCGCCGTCTTAAAATTCCCGCACCAACCGTAAAACCAAAGTCCCCACCGGATATACACGTAGCCCCAGCCTGCACTTCAAGGGCAACTGGCTCGAAGAGGCGGGATTTGAGACCGGAGGAGCGTAACATCCCGCAGATACCGCCCAAGCCAGACCAGCGCCCTGTGGCCCACCGGCACCACCCGATCCTTGTTCCCCTTGCCCTGCCGCACGTTCACCACGTCACGCGTGAAGTCCACGTCACTAAGCCACAGGTTCGCCAGTTCCATCCGCCGGGTTGTACAGGATGATGTGGCGCTTCAGCAGCCAGCGGAACAGGTTTCTGATGGCACTGAGGCGGTTCAGTTGCCTGTTCAGCGCCAGCAGGTGGCCGTCCGCCTTGCGGCAACCGCGCAGGTGTCGCTGGTAATTTTCCAGCGCCTCAAGACTCACCTGCGGCGCGTACATCAGCCCGCGTTCCTCGCACCACGTCACAAACGGCAGCGTCCGCTCCCGGTAGCCTTCGATACTGCGGGCGCTGTAGCCCTGTGCTTCAAGGTGGGCAAGCCATGCGATCACCTGTCGGCGTTGCGTCGTCTGTTCGTTCTGGCGGTTAAGATAAAGGGCTTCCGGATACGGCGGTATGGGTTTAGTCATGATGGATTGTCCTGATTGGGATGAGAGATTGAAATGGCAGTACAGTACGGCGAAGGAAGAGTAAAGCAGTGGAACAGTGATTTTCATGCTGCCCCAACGTGCAGGGCATTCAGCTCAGTAATGATGCGGCTTACGAGTGATTTTTACTCCCCCCAACTTAGCCCCAACTCAGGGGCAACTTAAGGGCAACTTGCTATTCTGCCTATCCAACTTGCGCGGGTCATACGCAGGCTTTTCACCCGGTTCGATCAGCCCGCACAGGTGCGAACCGTCGCCGCTGCCGTCCCACAGCAGCTCGTACTGCAACAGGTGGCCCCGGCTGCCGCCATGCACAAGGTAGTAACTGGCGGCCCGCCTCGTCTTCGGCGAACACCTCCGGCTCATCCTTCGTAACCAGCTGCGCAACGGCGGAGTTGTCGCCCGGCTCACCGCGCAGCCGCTCCACCGCCTTGCGCAGGCTGAGTTTCTCGGTGTGCATCACCCAGTCCAGCACCGAACCGCCCGCGTTGCAGCCGAAGCAGTGATACAGGTTCTTCGATGGCGAGATGACCATTGAGGGGGTTTTCTCGTCGTGGAACGGGCAGAGCACGGTGGAGTCCTTACCCTTTTTAACCATCTGCCGCCCCTGCGAGCGCACCACGGCAACTAACGGAACGGCGGCTTTCAGGTGCTGTAACTCTGCTTCCGGGATGCGGGCCATTTGCTACCTCTAAAACCTTTTCAATGGACATTAATGTGATATGTAATAGTCACATTAATGTTGCATTACCACAGGCAGCTAAAAAAGAGGGCATACAATGGCGGCTATTGATTTCCTGATGACAGATCTTGATATGTCTGCTTTTTCCGAACGCCTGAAGGCACTGAGGGAAGCCCGGGGGCTGACCCAGACACGCCTTGCCGAGATGAGCGACGTCTAGCCGAGAGCCTATAACCGCTGGGAACGGGGGCATATTTCGCCACAACTGGAGACGCTGCTTAAGCTGGCCGATGTGTTACAGGTTTCGCTTGATGAACTGGTTGGCCGGGTTGAGGCCAGCAGGGATGTGAAGATCCGCAACGCGGAGTTACACGAACTCTGGCAGCAGGCAGATGCGTTACCGGATGAGGAGCAAAGAGCGTTGATTATGGTGATTGACAGCTTTGTGACTAAAGTCAACGTCGAGAAGGCAGTTAAGAAGAGTGTGAGACAACGTTAAACAGCGCGGCGGCAATGAGTTCGCACCTCATCACCGCCGCTCACCACAACTAACTACGCAGGAGTTAATCATGGCTGAGAAGCATTCTAAGGCAGAACCCGCCATTTCCAAAACACAGCGCCGCTACAAAGTCAGCTACGTCAGCGCTCGCCACATCAACAGTAAAACCTACATGACCACGTACTACTCACGACACCCCAGCCTGAACCTTAAGGGCGACTGGCTGGCCGAGGCGGGATTTGAGACCGGGCGCGGTGTGACGGTGAAGATTTCACAGGGGTGCCTGACCATTATCGCTGATAATAACGAGGTGCAGGAGCTGCGCGAGCAGCTTTATCAGGCTAAACAGGTGGTTAAGGGGATTAAAGACGCGCTGGTTTAACATACAAACAGGGGGAGGATATCCCCCCTGTTTATGAAGTTATAAATGTTTCAACATATGGTTAAGCTCATTAATAAAAACATGGCAAGCATCATCCTCGTTTAAATAATATTTGGGGTCGCTTCGTTGTCCCCGCTCACTATAAAATATGATCCATGTTTCATTTTCTTTTATTAAACATAAGGATTCATTTTTCACATCAAGCACAGAGTAGCTATCTTTCGGATAACTATTACTAATCAGAAAGTTAACAAGAGATCGACTATCCACATTTAGATCCTCTGACTTTTTTCAAGTGACCTGAATCAAGATAACTTTGAACGGAGTTATCTAACTTATATTGTGTTCCCATTCCAATCTCGCCAAACCACGGGGCGATTTTACTCTTGGAAACGTTTTCTATTGGTTTCATAACCTTATAAATAGTGTACGGTGATTCATTTGCTCTTGGGGGCAGGGCTCTCATTGAATATGGTGTATTAACGGGAGAAAGATATTTTCCTCTGGGATATCCATATCTATCAATTTCCATCCCTGGCTTCAGTGTTACATTTTCTACAGTTCCAAATGCACCATCATTAGGCGGCCAGTAAGTCAATGGCAGATTGCTTAATCCAAGCGGGTCGATCCATGTCAACGGATTAGGAACGTAACTGTAGAGGTTGATACCTCCATTTAGCCCTATCGGATCCGCGCACAGATACTGCCCTGTCCCGCAATCATAGTACCGGAACCGGTTATAATACAACCCCGATTCTTCATCTTCATACTGTCCCGGAAACCGCAAGTGGCAGGTGGGGGCATCCTCCTTGTTCCGGCCTTCTTCCCGGCCCCAGAGCTGCTGCTTACCCCGCCAGACAATGGTGCCGTCTTCCGTCAGCAACTCCTGAATACGGCCAACCGTATCCGTGATGGCATAGTGCAACTGGCCTTTCTCATAGCGCGCCAGCGGCGTGAAACTGCCTGGCTCGTATATCCAGCGAATGGCATTTTCATCTTCCGGTTTACCATCAGGACCAACAGGAATTTCTTCCGTTAACTGGTCACCGTTCCAGTGAAAATCCATGCCGGGTTTATCCCGGTTAGCACAGCGCTTGCTGATACGCCTGCCGAACGGGTCATATTTGTACTCCCGGCGTTCGCCTTCCGGGGTTTCCAGTCCGGTTAGCTGGCTCCGCGCATCCCAGCGGTAGCGCCACAGGAGTGGGCGGTAGCCGCCTTTATCCACCAGCTTTTCCACCAGACGACCGTTAACATCGTATTTCCAGGTGGTCTGCTCATCCCGGATGACTCTGACAAATTTACCTTCTTCCGGCATCCCGCTGTCCGGGTTGATGCGGGAGGTTGAATGCCGCCAGGCTTTGTACTCCCGTGACGTCACCCGGCCATGCAGCTGGCGCTGGTGCGTCTCACTTTCCATGACCTCATTCACCCAGGACTGGCGGCGGGCGATATTGAGATTGTTGTCATAAGTGAAGCGCTCCTCGCACATTGGTACGCTGCTGCTGCCGGTCCAGGTGGCATGGCTTACCTGGTCGTTTGCCGTGAGGCTGTTGACCATCGTCCCCCGCAGGGAATCGGCAATCATCGTCAGGTTACAGGCTTTGTCATACAGCCACTGGCGACGCAGGGTGTTATTACGCTGATAGTGCGGGTTAAGCTCTGTCAGGTCACCGGCCTGTTGTTCTGTCAGCATCCCGGTGGGAGTGTAATGCTGGCGGAGTCTGAACCCGGCGTCGCTTTTTCTGGCCGTTTCCTGGCCGCACAGGTTGTGCTCCAGGGTCAGCGGGACATGGCCGGCTATCTGCCATGATGTCAGTTCGCCCATTAATCCGCGTGAGAAACGCTCCGTAATACCGGCGGTGGTGCGCTGCGAGACCGTATCCTGTACGGCATCGTACTGATATTCAGTGCGCCTGCCGTTAATCGTTTCGGCGGTGACCCGGCTGGCGTCATCGTATTCATACGTGACGGTGGCGTCGTTGTTGCGGGCTTCCGTCAGACGGCAGAGGGTATCGTAAGTAAACGTTGTACGACTGAGAACCCGGTCACTGTCACCGTATGTCACTTCTTCCGTTGTCACCAGACTGGTGACGCTGTACTGGCGGTTGAGATGCGTGCCGTCCGGGAAAGTGGTGCGGATACAACGGCCTGCGGCATCATAGCTATAGGTTAATGTGCGCCCGGTAAAATCGGTTTCGGCGACAAGCTGTCCGGCTTTGTCATACGTCAGCCGGTAACTTTCGCCTTCAGCGTTGATGATGTCGGTCAGGTGGGTGAGCTTATCGTAGCGGCACTCCAGCCGTTCGCCGTCCGGGCGGACAACAGCGGTCAGCAGGTCAAACGCGCCATATTCATAGCGGGTGGTTTTGCCTTCGCCATCGGTGAAACTCTCCGGCAGTTTCTCGTTGTTCTGGTGCATCAGCTCGCGCACGCCGTCCGGACGATGAATTTCTTCCACGCTGCCCTGAGGCCCTGCATGGCTCTGACTGTGACGAAACTGCGTGGTAAAACCCAGCGGGTCTTTCACGCTGAGCAGGCGGCCCAGGATATCCTGTTCGGCCTGCGTCACGCCGCCGTCCGGCGCGGTGGTCTCGCGAAGCTGGCGCAGGGGATTGTAGTCCCACTGCCAGGTGGCACCGCCCGGCATCATCTGCCGGAGTAAATCACCGTGTTCACTGTAGCTGAACTGCTGCTTCCGCCCCTGTGGGTCAGTCAGACAGACCATACTGCCTTTATCATCATAATCCCACTGCCACACCTGGTTTCCGGGTGCGCTCAGGCGGGTTAACTGCCCGGTGGGACTGTAGTCGTAATACAGGCTATAGCCGCCCGGCAGGGATACACGGCTGATATAACCTTCACTGTTATAGTCATACGCCGTGGTACGCCCCAGTGCATCAGTGCGGCGCCGGATATTCCATCAGTATTGTCTGCCATTGCCCTTCAGGGTTCTGCATAAGGCGAAAGCCGGTTTTCATGGCAATGACGTGATACCGTTTGCCATGCTTATCGTCCATCGCATACTCCATCACTGAGAATGGCGTCAGATTACGAAATTCCATGTATCATGTTTCCGATTAATAATATAAAACCGAGTTTACTTGTGTTTTATTAATTTGGTAGATGAATATAAATAATGCGCTTGCAGAGTGGCATTAATTAGAAAGTCTTTTGAATGCGGGTTATGTGAGCTAAGTCTCTATTATTAAATTATTCTATGTATTGTTCGGGTGTTGCATGCAAAATTATTATTCAATGATGTGATTGATATTATTAATTGTATTTTTAACTGGATGGCATTACTTTGAAATAATTCCCTGGATGAATGTGTTTCTGTGTACGGCATTATTGTCTGACGCAATGCTTAAACTGACAGACTGAAATTCAGTTTTCCATTTATTTCACCACTGTCCGGGGATAATCTCCCTTGTGCATTCTGTTGTCTGCGGACGACGCCCTTTGCTTCATGGCCTGAAAGAAGCACCTGAATTATTCAGGATGGTCATTCCCTTTACCGGCGCAAACCTCGTAACACGCCGGGCCACAGAAACTGTGGCAGAGATCATGCTTTCTCTTCCGATCCACAGCGCCAGTTCACCGTACTGGCCTTCGCGACCTGCCGGAATTTATCCGGCTAAATCCGCACCTGCTGACAATCAGTGCCTTTTACCTGACGGCCTGCGGCCTGCATTGCCGCCAGGCTTTGCTGCCGTGTGACCGTCAGACTGCACCAGATATTATTATTTTTGTACTGCACCCGTCCCGTGCGTCACTTTAGCCGCGCAGAGCGGGAAAGTGACGCACGCAGCCCTTTACATGGCGGCAGGCTCTGGAGCGCGAAGAACCCCGGTTAACGGTGGTGTCTGGCACCAAAGGCGGACGCCCGCGAGAAACTGTTGTTCTTGATGCAGTGGCGGTCAGAAAGGCACTCGATAATGCGTTATCTGTCTCAGAAGACCGTCATGACAGGTTGCTCGATAAACCGGATCTCAGAAGTGCGATGAAATACTGGCACAGTCAGGCGTCACGTATTGGTTTAACAGGCGTGTATTCTCCACACTCGTTACGCTATGCGTGGGCGCAGGATGCGATCCGCCATTATCTGTCGCAGGGATTTTGTGAGAAGGAAGCGCTGGCAATGACGGCGATGGATCTGGGGCACGGCGACGGGCGCGGGCGGTATGTGCCACCAGACCCGCTTCAGGAATGCCTTTCGGGATAATCTGTGCGGGAAGGCTGCCCGACACCACGCGCTGGCAGCCGTCGCAACCATACTGTGGGCGGACATAACGTTTTACCACGAACTGCGCCGGGAGGTAGTCGAGCCGCTTACGGATACCATCGCGCTGTTGACGAGCGCCGGATAGCGAAACTTGCGGGTACGCGCCTAACGCAATGCGGGATTCTTTTCGGTTGAAGCGATATTTGAGATACCAGAGGCGTGAACCGCCCGGATTGACAAGCAGATACCGACCCTGAGAATCGGTCAGTTTAAAGGGTTTATCAGAAGGCTTGATACTACGGATTTTCGCGTCGGAAAGGGACATATGGTGGTCACTCCATTATCGAACTGAAATGACCCCAAATCAGACCACCAATTTCGCCGGATGCGCAGGGAAAACCAGATACGCATCGGGAAAGATTTTCACGCTAACTTATTGAAACCTAATTGGATAGGGATTTATAAATACGCCTGAAAACAGGGATTTGGCTCCTCTGACTGGACTCGAACCAGTGACATACGGATTAACAGTCCGCCGTTCTACCGACTGAACTACAGAGGAATCGTGTGAACGGGGCGCATATTATCGATGCTTGCCGATGATGTCAAAGGCAGAATGCAGATTTCCGTTTGTTTGACGATTTATTCTCCACTTCGCGCATTTACCAGGCACTCTGTCGTTTCAGGCACCCGGTGCTCTGTTTTTTTGCGCGGATATTTTTTCAGCCAGCGCCCACTAACCATACGCCAGTAGAACAGCACACCGCGCACGGCCCAGTCGAGGAACATTCCCAGCCAGACGCCTACGACGCCCATACCGAGCATCACACCCAGCGTATAGCCCGCGACAACCCGACACCCCCACATGCCGAGCATTGACACCCACATGGCAAAGCGGGCATCACGGGCTCCTTTCAGCCCGGCGGGCAGTACCCAGGAAGCAGCCCAAATCGGCATAAAGGCGGCGTTAAGCCATATCAGGATCTTCACCACCTCTTTAACGTCGTTCTCATGGGTATAAAAGGATGCCATCAGTCCGGCAAAGGGTGCCGTCCCCCAGGCGATGATCGTCAGGCCGATAGTCGATAGCCAAAAGACATGGCGCAGCTGGCGCTCTGCCTGGCCTATCTGCCCTTTCCCCAATCGTTTACCGGTGATAATGGTCGACGCAGAGCCGAGGGCGTTACCCGGCAGGTTAATCAGTGAAGCGATGGAGAAGGCAATAAAGTTACCGGCGATAACATCGGTCCCCATACCGGCGACAAACATCTGCGTAAGCAGCTTACCGCCGTTAAACAACACCGACTCAATACTGGCCGGGATGCCTATCCCCATCACTTCCCAGATAATGGCGAAATTGAGCGGGCGAAAATAGCTTTTCAGCGTCAGACGGAGTGACGGAGTGATACCGGCCATCAATACGCCAATAATGGCGGCCGCACCGATATAGCGGGAGATGGTCAACCCCAGGCCCGCGCCGACGAACCCTAGCCCGTCCCAGGAGAACACACCGTAAATCAGAATGCTGCTAATGATAATATTCAGGATGTTCATCCCGCCGTTAATCAGAAGCGGAATTTTAGTGTTCCCCGCCCCGCGCAGCGCCCCGCTACCGATTAACGCAATAGCGGCGGCCGGGTAACTTAACACCGTCATTTCAAGATAGGTCAGCGCCAGACCTTTAACCTCGACGGTCGCTTCACCCGCGACAATATCGATAATCTCTTTCCCGAAATAGTGGATAAGCGCCGCCAGGACAATTGAAAAAATGGTCATGATCATCAGCGACTGACGGGCGGCCTCGCGCGCACGTTTGGGGTCGAGCTTACCCAGGCTAAAGGCAACCACCACCGTTGTCCCGAGATCGATGGCGGCAAAAAACGACATCACGACCATGTTAAAACTGTCTGCCAGGCCAACCCCGGCCATCGCCTCTTTGCCCAACCAACTGACAAGGAACGTGCTCAATACCCCCATCAACAGAACGCAGGTATTCTCAAGAAAAATGGGAACAGCCAGAGGGGTAATTTCACGCCAGAACAGAACACGATAGCTTTTACGTTTAGCGTACCAGGGGGTGCGCATTATCGCCTGACGGATGGGAGCAGTGACGTTCAAAATGGACCTTAGCGAGAAAAGTTGAAACTCCATTTCAAATGATGATGGAGAAATGCATATCCTGCAAAGTATTTTCCATAAAATATGTTTGGATTTACAACAAACTGTCGACAGAATCAGCAATCAATCGCTTTTCGCGAGGAACAGGTTTGACAAAATTTTTTTCGCCGCTAATATGAGCCTCCACACCGATTCCTCTGTAGTTCAGTCGGTAGAACGGCGGACTGTTAATCCGTATGTCACTGGTTCGAGTCCAGTCAGAGGAGCCAGATTTTAGTATTAAGACATCTCAGTGAGTCTTAATACGTTATAAAAACAATCAGTTAGATTGACCCGCCTGTCTTGGTAAGGATTGCCGGGTTTCTTGACATCTGTAATTTTTGGGGGCCTCACGGTTCGTTGAACGAATGGAGCCCCCCGCTATGTCACTCACTGATACCGCTATCCGCAAGCTCAGACCCACAGACAAACCCTTCAAACTCGGCGACAGTGCCGGACTGTACCTGCTGATCAAACCCAACGGCTCAAAACTCTGGTACATGAAGTACCGTATTGACGGGAAAGAGAAGAAGCTGGCCTTTGGTCCTTACCCGGATGTTTCCCTGCTTACGGCACGCCAGCTCCGCGATGCGGCACGCAGTAAAATGCGTGAAGGGGTCGATCCCTCCGTTGACAAAAAAATCGCGCAACATAAAAAGAAAAACGGCCAGACATTCCGCCAGATCGCCATGAACTGGCATGCCGATCACCGGCGCTGGTCTGAACATTATGCGACGACCATCCGGCGCAGGCTGGAAATGTATATTTTCCCGGATATCGGGGACAGATATATCGATCAAATTGTCACGGAGGATCTGCTGTTTACTCTGCGTAAAGTGGAGAACAAAGGCTTTCTGGAGATCACTGCACGGTTGAAAAATTACGTTACCGAGATCATGCGTTATGCGGTGAAAAAGCAGTTAATCAGGTCAAACCCGGCGCTGGATCTGGACGGTGAATTTACGCCGCCGGAAACACAGCATTACCCGGCCCTGCCGCTTGAGAAACTACCAGAATTATTATCCCGGACGGATAACTACTCCGGCAGGCTACTGACACGGTATGCGCTGAAGCTGTCGTTACTGTTCTTTGTGCGCTCCAGCGAACTGCGCTTTGCCCGCTGGAGTGAAATCGACTGGCAGCAGAAGCTCTGGATAATCCCGGAAGAACGTGAGCAGATCGAAAACGTGCGCTTCTCTCATCGTGGCACAAAGATGAAAACACAGCACATTGTTCCGCTGTCCGATCAGGCAATGGCGATCCTGAAACAAACTGAAGCGCTCTCCGGGCATCTGGCGTTTATTTTCCCCGGCGAATACGACCAGGACAAGTGCATGAGCGACAACACCATCAACAAGGCATTGCGTGTGATGGGCTACGACACCAGAAAAGAGATCTGCGGTCACGGCTTCCGGGCGATGGCGTGCAGTGCGCTGAGTGAGTCGGGACTGTGGAGCAAAGAAGCGATTGAAAAACAGATGAGCCATCAGGAAAGAAACAGCGTTCGCGCCGCCTATATTCATAAGGCTGAATATCTGGAGGAACGGATCAATATGATGCAGTGGTGGGCGGATTATCTGGATGTAAACACAGAGCGGTATGTGTCGCCTTATCAGTTCGCTGGGCATCTGAAAGAAGTATCATAAAGACAAAATGCCATCATTGATCATCAGCGCTTTGCCCCAGACTGGGGCAAAGAGATCGATCAGTGATTAATCATCAATTCAAAAATCATCTGGATCCAGCTCAGGCACAGTAAAGACACTACCTTTATCATCTCGCTTCAACAGGTTCCAGCAGGCACGATGCTGCTTACCATGTTTATCCTCAAAGGATGGCATCTTCTGTCCTTCACGGGTCTGAATATACTCTGTGGTGCCGTTAACAATCGCGGCCCATTGTCCCGCATGAGGAGCTATATCGTCAGTCCAGCACTTAATACGCACAGGTTCCCAGGACTTGCCAATATCATCTTTATCCAGCAGAGCACTGGCGTCGTCAAAGCGGGCAAACCATTTCATTGAAGATGCTTCTTCAAACTGAAGTCCTTCATATTCGGAGTAAAAGTGTAGGCCATTATGTCCATCGTAACGAACGGGACGAATAATCTGGTTCACCTTGATCAATAGTGGCGATAATCCTTCCGTTTTCATTTCACCCAATGGCGGCGGAAGCTGACCGGCCTTAAGGATCACGCCGTTGTTATAGGACAGCAGGCTAATTTCAGGTGTTTTAGCTAAACGATATTTTAATCTCTCTGCACCGCCCAGCTTTTCAAGCCACGGGGTTCCCAGAATGGTATACCAACAGGCGCCTTTCAGCCCCTCAACAGCTTCACCGCCTTCAAGCGTTCCAAGAGAATCCACCATTACGCCGGAAAAACGCTGCGCCAGCGCAAACTCATAGGGGAACATCCGTTCGAAGGCATAAGGAAGTACAAACGACAGTCCGGCATAGCCGTTTTCCACTGCAAAGGTGTCGCACAGCCATATCAGCCAGCCTTCATATCGTGCTTTGCCGTCAGGCTCTTTCAGCATGGACAGTGGAAATGTCAGTTTAATTACCGAGCGGTCATAGTCATTATGAAACACACGTTTGCCCATGATAACAATATCGTAATCAGGGGCTAAATAAGACTCAATGGCACTGCTCAGTACCCAGTCGAAAATTTCTTCAGGCGTTGAGTCTAAAATATCCTGTTTCTGCCTAGCATAATTTTTCTCGGTAATAGCAGTCCACTTTTTCCCCGGCAGGGTTTTCTTCAGGTGGGGCTTAAATTCCGCATAAAAACGGTCGACGCACTCCACCATTCTGCGACGGACCTCCGGCGTATGCCCGTCCCTAAAAAAGACGGTGATGATCAGACCGAGATTGATCGCCGGGCTGCCGTCTTTGTACTTTACCGACACCTCTGGCAACCATTTTTCGATGTAATTCAGCTCAAAATCCTGCAATTCCATATCCACTCCTGTTTATTGCGCTACCGCCATCGTGGTTCCGGTGCCAAGGATCACCGCCAGCGTTCCCCAGGCGCTAATCGCCAGACGAGCAATCAGTAAAAATGCGCCGATAACGGCCTCCGGGATACCCAGCGTCACCACCAGAGCGCCGATACCGACGGCAACCAGAATAACACCGACTGTTTTCGCCACATCGGTCAGCACCTGTACCCAGTCCACCTTTTTCAGCATCTCCAGCGTAATATCGGTAGCCTGCTGGATTTTCGTCCACGAGGTCTTAAGCTGCGCGTTAGTCCAGGAGCTAACCGACATACCGGTATTGCTGACCCAGACCCAGGCCTCGCTTCCCTGCCGGTAAACCCATTCACCGCCGTCGTTAAGCCAGCTTGCCACAGAGTTCAGGGTCTGCTGCGTCTCTTTTGACAATGCGTTCCAGCCTTCCGCCACGCCACGGATAGCCCCTTCGCTGAGGTCTGCAACGGCTTTACCGACGTAAGTCCAAGGCTCTAATCTAGCAGCAACGGGCGTTGAGGGCGGGCGGGGCATAAAGATCGGCGGGTAGAGGAACAGCGGCCAGTATTTTGCGCCGCTGCTCTCCCAGCTTTTCATCGTCACGTTGACCACTTGGTCAATCCACTGCTGCTCATCCGGGCGACAGTCGTGGATCTCCAAAATGATCATCCGGGTTCGGTTTCTGCCCACAATCTTCATATATTCGTCGTATTGCCCACGTTTGAGCTCATCCCCTGGAAACTTCACCTCTACCAGACGGGCTAGGTTATCGCCATGCATACCCGGCGGATCATCGTGGTCCGGCCCCGCCAACCCCGGCCAGCGATCCTGCTTGTCTTTTACGATAATCACGTCCGGACGACGGTAAATCCCCTTGCCGGGTACCGGGAAAGGATTGGTGGTGTGACGCCTACCGGCCCCCTTCTTCTCCAGTAATGTACTGCTCAGAAAAGGACGCGGCGGCGTAGTGCGCATATCGAACGACACTTCCGACTTGTAATACCAGTAATAATTGCGGGCGATTTCATCCACGCGGATCAGCGCGCTCATCATGATCTGTTTCAGGTTCATCTGGTAAGTTTTACCTTCCCGACGGATCTGCGCTGACAATTGAGGAAAACGCATAGCGTATTCAACTTTGATATGCAAGTACTGGCGGCTCTCCGTAGTGGGCAGACGTGACTGTTTCTCAACCATTTCGACACCCGTCGTCGTGCAGTCCCATGGCTGGTTGTTCGATCCGGTAGGAATATTAGGAGTATCTGTTGGTGTATTGGGTAAATCGGGCATTTCCATTATAACTGGCCCTCTCTAAGTTCGGTTTCCAGTTGCTGCTTATCGGTTCACGACTTGGCGGAGTCCTGCCCCACTCGTTTGTGCTGGTAATATCTGAATAACAACGTCACTGAGTCTCCATTCATCAGTGAGGAATTATTCGGATATAATACTTCCGACGATACGTTTTAATTCCCTGAGGGCAACCAGATAACTGTAATAAAAATTAACACAAATCAGTATCCATGAATTTCGCACAAAACATTCACTATAAAAATAATATCCAGTTTTATTTTTGCGGATGCAAATATCTGCTGATACAGGCCATCATGAATTTATGGCATTAAAGGCTCTGAAAAGGCTAAGGGTAAGAGCGCATAAGGGTAACAGACCTGCCCTAAAAGGCCTGAAAACCAAAAGGCAGAACGTATTGAATATCGGAACGGCTAAATAACCCACTGCACATAACGCGCTTTATACCCTGTGCCAGTCCTGCGTGTCAGAGGGAATATGCGCCAGATGCCACTTTTCTGCCAAACCGTAATGGACTACAATACCCGCGCAGTTCCGAAGGGACTGCCGGGCGTGAGAACCCGCGACTGACAGGCAATAGCAGCCATCTGCTATTGCCCTGAACTGCTGTTGATGTGTGCAGTGTTTTTCTGTGCACGACGTTCAATGGTGGCTCAGGCAGGGCAGCCTTCGGGCTGGCCGGTGTCCTGTTAGGCCGGTTTCTCACCCCTGTTCTGGGCCATCACCATGAGCGTGAGAACTCCGATGATGGCCTGTTACCCCTGACAGGAGAACACCATCATGATGGTTATTCCGCTTTCTGAACTCAGAAAAAAGCTCGATCACCACTGCTATATTCCCCAGCCCTGTGAAGATAACGACGAACTGATTCAGCTTCTGGATATCCGGGGCCCCACTCCGGCAGGCGTCCTGCACCACGACAACATCCTTCACTGGCTCAGCGAATCCGATCTCTGGAACGAACGTTTTCCCTCCCACCCGCTGTCCCGTACCGATCAATATCCACTCCGTCTTGCCCTGGAAATCCACAGCACCCTGGCCCTTGCAGAATCCCGTAGTGTCACTGCCCTGGCCGACTGCAACCATTACACACCCGGAAAACTTCGCCATCTCCGCCAGTTGCTGGCATCGGTACTCTACGGTTTTGCCCTGCGCCTGACGGAGTTCCGCTTTGACAGTGCCAGCCCACAGTTTCCCGGCGGACTGTTTCCTGTTATTGACGATCTGCGCCAGCTTGCGGATGACGTCTTTAGCAATCATAACCAAAAACGGCCTGTAGAGCGTGTTGAGATGGACAGGCTGGCGGCAATATTCGCCCGGATACACGTCCGGTTTGATGAATGGCTGCGCAGGCCCGATGCTCTGAATGCTGATGAACCGCTGATCAATACGCTGTCCGCGGTAAGTCGGGCGATGAAGTCATTGCTACTGGATATCGCCCATATCCGGGGCGGTGAATGGGTACAGTGAAAGGAGAAAATCATGAATCTGAAACCTGTTGAACCCGATGCCCGTGAACTGGTGGACCGTGCCCGTGTTCTGACCGAAGTCATGCTGGAGAACCCTGATGAGGCCGGGCCAAACTATGTCCTGTTGCTCATTCTGGCCGAACAACTTCATCGTCTGCACGATATCTTCGAAGCGGCGGAAGTACGACGCATGCAGTAAGACAAGCTCCCTCTGTAATTTCACTGTGGCCTCCTGATTTTTAAGATGCCACCTGCTTTCATAAAAAACAATCACAGTCAAGGGGAAACTCTTTTTTATCAAAAAAGAGTTTCCCCTTTTCACGTCCATCGCCCGGATGTAAGCTCCGGGTTGCACAATGCTGTCGTTGACAGCGCCCATGCTTCATGGCCTGAAAGAAGCGCCTGAGGAACTCAGGATGGCAGCCCCTACCGGTGAATACCTCCGCAAACACCGGCTCGCAGGTCACTGCGACAGAGGTCAAACTTCACAAACAACATGTCCTTTCGCTGCGCCAGCTCGCTGGTCAGCATTCAACGACATCTGAAATTTCCGGGTCAATCCCTGTCCGGCTATGGATCAGCCTCCTTTACCCTACGGGCTGCGGCCTGCATTGCCGTCAGGCTTTGCTGCCGCGTGACCGTCAATCTGCGCCAGAATCCGCGATCTTTCGCGCCCGGCACTCAACCGGTGCGTCACTTTGCGTCGCGCAAAGCGACAAAGTGACGCACAACCACCACACCGCGCCATGCCACAGTTTTCAGGGCTTCTGCGCATATACCCTAATCTGATACGTCCTTTTTGGGCCGCTGTCAGCAAAAAAGAGGAGAAAAAGATCGATACCGGGGGGGCATGATGCCCCGGAGAATTCCTGCTCTGGCAGGCAGTCCGTACCGTGTACTGGCTGAAACTCCCTATACCTCAACAAGCTGGCCACTCCGGCGTGAAGGTATCGTTCTGGCGCAGCCAAAAAGCATACGCCGGAGACCGTTTGTGTTTGCAAAACCGTGGGGGAAATATATGGGCAAGTTAGGCAGTGAAATGAAGGCGCTGGCAAAGCATTGCGGTGGTAGCCATAAAACGGTGAACGATCGCATTCATATCGTGCAACGTTTTGACCAGCATTTACGGGCGCTGAACGTCCAGATCCAGCGGGTGGCGCAGATCAAAGTTCGCCACATTGAAAACTACATTCATGAAAGACTGGCGCAGGGGATCAGCAAACGCACGCTACAGAATGAAATGGCCTCACTACGTGTTGTACTGCAACAGGCCGGGCGTAAACAGATTGCAGAACACGAGCGACTGACAAATAAATCCCTGGGGCTTTCTGGTGCATCGCGCAATGGTACGCGACAGGCCATCACACAGGATCATTACCGCTATGTGCTGGAAACGGCCCGCGCGAAAGATCCGGGACTGGCAGCGGCGCTGGAGCTGGCACGGTTGATGGGGTTACGTTCGCAGGAAGCGGTGCAGAGCGTGCAGTCACTGAAGACGTGGAAACAGGCCGTTGAACGGGGGGATACACGCTTAACAGTAGTATTTGGCACCAAAGGTGGACGGCCCCGCGAAACGGTGATTCTGGATGCTGGCGCTGTCAGAAAGGCGCTGGATAATGCGTTAGCTGTCGCAGAAAGCCGTAATAATCGGCTGATCGACAAGCCCGATCTGAAAAGCGCGATGGATTACTGGCACAACCAGGCGACGCGTATTGGCCTCACTGGCGCATATTCCCCGCATTCTCTGCGTTATGCGTGGGCGCAGGATGCGATACATCATTATCTGGCGCAGGGGTTAAGCAGGAAAGAGGCGCTGGCAATGGTGGCGATGGATCTGGGGCATGGAGACGGACGTGGGCGATATGTGGCACAGGTGTATGGGCAAGTTTGACAGTTAGCTAAGAGCGAAGAGCAGAAGTTCGCTTTCGGGTAACCTAATCCACATGCCAGAGGATCTCTAAAAGAGAATGGGTCGTTTTGCAGGGATACTTACACCATTGTCGATATCTCACTCACTGTTCCAATTCAGTAATCGCCAGCCCGGCAATTTTTATTGTTGTTGAAGCAGTTCCGTTACTTGAAAGGGACCAGGCGGTTGAAAGACCACACCATGCAATTATCCATTTGAGCAGGCGTTCTCTGTCCATGTCAGCCATCCTGGTGACGATACTCAGACGCTGTTTAAATGTCTCCGGTACAGTCGCAACAGGAGGTACTGGATTACCAAGATCCGGATTAGTAAAAATATTAGCAAAGTCGAATCCCCGTTCACCGATTAGTCCTTTGGGGTCAATGGCCAGCCAGCCAGACGTTTCAAAATCAAGCACATTTCCGTGATGTAAATCACCATGCAATGCAACCATATCTTGCGGAGAAGAAAGCAATTCTTCTGAGATTTCTGCGCAACGTGTCAGGATACCGCCATACTTCAAGGCTGCTGGTTTTAGAGGATTAAACCATTCATGTAAAGGCGTAAGCTGGGGTAACGGTCTTTTTGCGAATGAATGAAGTCGGTTCGCAGTAATACACAAAATACGGCAAGCTGCATCATCCTTATCTCCACGAGACATTGCTGATAAAGACGCGGAACCGGTGGCTCTTGAGAGAAGAATTGCTTCATTTTCATGTGCAATCACCTGTGCCGCACCATTCCCTTCCCACCATGCCATTAGTGCATTACCGGCTTGTTCATCAGTATCATCCGTAACTTTTAACATGGCTTTAATTCCATGTGCTGCTGTTTTGACCGGATATAACTGTGACGTATGAGTTATAAATGGAGTGCCATCAGGAATGAGGTTCCAGCGACTTAGCCAGGGTTTTAACTTGAACGTATCCATAAAGCTTTCTTTAACATCCTTACAATCAAAGTGGGGAAACAGGCATGCATTCAGACATTTTAACCCATAGGTGAAGAGCTTTCCTGCATGCTTTTTTCTAGTAAGACAATGCCCTGGCACAAACCGGCCTGAAGGAGATTGATAGTTCTGCTGTGAGCGAAGAACTGACATTGAACATACAGATTATAGGCATCTCAGGGTTATCTAAAATGCCTATTGGCTACTGACTGTATAGTACTTGTAGTGATTAAATATTCGTTGGTGAATCGTAAGCGTACAGCGCGAACCGTCTGGTCATAATCTGATGTATTCGACAAAGTGGTGTCCACCAAATAAGTAGTGGGAACCAAAGTGTCAGATATGCAGAAAAATGTGACCCCCGGCAGGCGTAAGGGCTGCCCTAATTATTCTCCTGAGTTTAAGCAGCAGCTCGTTGCTGCCTCCTGCAAACCCGGAATATCCATTTCAAAACTGGCGCTTGAAAACGGCATCAACGCCAATTTGTTATTTAAATGGCGCCAGCAGTGGCGCGACGGAAAGCTACTGTTACCTTCCTCAGAGAGTCCTCTGCTACTTCCTGTGACTCTCGATGCCACTGCCGTACAGCCAGAATCGCTCGCAGAAGACCCGGGGCTCAGTATCAGCTGTGAGGTAACGTTCCGGCACGGGACGCTTCGCCTCAACGGCGCTGTCAGCGAAACGTTCCTGGCTCTGCTGATACAGGAACTGAAGCGATGATCCCGCTACCTTCAGGTACTAAAATCTGGCTGGTTGCCGGTATCACCGACATGCGTAACGGCTTCAACGGCCTGGCCGCAAAGGTGCAGACCGCGCTGAAAGATGACCCGATGTCCGGCCACGTCTTCATCTTCCGGGGACGCAGCGGCAGTCAGGTCAAACTGCTCTGGTCCACCGGTGACGGGCTGTGCCTGCTGACAAAGCGACTGGAACGTGGTCGCTTCGCCTGGCCCTCAGCCCGCGATGGCAAAGTGTTCCTGACGCCGGCGCAGCTGGCGATGCTGATGGAAGGTATCGACTGGCGACAGCCAAAGCGGTTACTGACGTCCCTGACCATGTTGTAGCGCTCTTTATCCTGGTTGTCGCAGAATAAGCCTGGTAAAATACGGGCTTATGAACGACACCTCTTCTGACGACATCCTTCTGCTGAAACAGCGCCTGGCCGAACAGGAAGCGCTGAACCGCGCCCTGCTGGAAAAGCTGGCCGACCGGGAACGCGAAATAGACCATCTGCAGGCGCAACTGGATAAGCTGCGCCGGATGAACTTCGGCAGTCGTTCCGAAAAGGTATCCCGCCGTATCGCGCAGATGGAAGCTGACCTGAACCGGCTGCAGCAGGAAAGCGATACGCTGACCGGTCGGGTTGATGATCCGGCGGTGCAGCGCCCGCTGCGTCAGACCCGCACCCGCAAACCGTTCCCTGAGTCACTCCCCCGTGATGAAAAGCGGTTGTTACCCACAGAGTCCTGTTGCCCGGAGTGCGGTGGTTCGCTGAGCTACCTGGGTGAGGATGCCGCCGAACAGCTGGAGCTGATGCGCAGCGCCTTCCGGGTTATCCGGACAGTACGTGAAAAGCATGCCTGCCGTCGGTGCGATCGCATCGTTCAGGCCCCGGCGCCTTCGCGCCCCATCGAACGGGGTATCGCCGGACCGGGGCTGCTGGCCCGCGTGCTGACCTCAAAGTATGCAGAGCACACACCGCTGTATCGCCAGTCGGAGATCTATGCCCGCCAGGGTGTGGTGTTGAGTCGTTCTGTACTGTCGGGCTGGGTGGATGCGTGTTGTCGTCTGCTGGCACCGCTGGATGAAGCCCTTCAGGACTATGTCCTGACCGACGGCAAACTCCATGCTGACGATACGCCTGTCCCGGTGCTGTTGCCGGGTAATAAGAAGACGAAGACCGGGCGCTTATGGACGTACGTTCGCGACGACCGCAACGCCGGCTCAGCGCTGGCCCCCGCAGTGTGGTTCGCTTACAGCCCGGACAGAAAAGGTATCCACCCTCAGACCCATCTTGCAGGCTTCAGTGGCGTACTGCAGGCTGATGCCTACGCCGGGTTCAACGAGCTCTACCGCGACGGTCATATAAAGGAAGCCGCGTGCTGGGCCCATGCCCGGCGTAAAATCCATGATGTTCACGTTCGCACTCCCTCAGCGCTCACAGATGAAGCGCTGAAACGGATAGGCGAGTTGTATGCCATCGAAGCGGATATCAGGGGAATGCCAGCAGAACAGCGGCTTGCTGAACGCCAGTTAAAAACGAAAGCGCTTCTTAAATCACTGGAAAACTGGCTGCGTGAAAAAGTGAAAACCCTGTCGCGACACTCAGAGCTGGCAAAAGCGTTCACCTATGTACTGAACCAGTGGCAGGCGTTGACATACTACGCAGACGACGGCTGGGCTGAAGCCGATAACAATATCGCTGAAAATGCGCTGCGGACGGTCAGTCTGGGGCGTAAAAACTGGCTGTTCTTCGGCTCAGACCACGGTGGTGAGCGGGGAGCGCTGCTGTACAGTCTGATCGGGACGTGCAAACTGAATGGAGTAGCTCCAGAACGTTACCTTCACCATATCCTTGACGTCATTGCTGACTGGCCGGTAAACCGGGTTGGTGAACTGCTGCCGTGGCGGATCACACTGCCTGCCGAATAACCCATCCTCGTCACGTCAATACGGTTCGCGCTATACGCTTACGGTGAATCTATCTACCAAAGTTAATAGATTTCTCAAATTTAGAGTTCGATATACATATCCATGCAGCGTAGATCTGTTTGCGCAAGCCTTGATGGTGATGAACTTTCCTTGATAAACATAAAGCCATGCTTTTCATAAAATGTTTGTGCATTTGGTGTTGAGGACATGATCAACTGTTTCAGACCTCGTTTAATTGCCTCATATTTAATTGTTTCAATAACCAGGCTGGCCAGACCTTTACCAAAATAATCTGGCAATGTAAAAATAGCCTCTACACTTCCTGATGCAAGATCCAGGTATCCCGTGGCAACGAGTTCGGCATCAGGCGTCTCGACGACAAAGAAAGGGTTTGCCGTTATAACCTCTCTGTAATGTTCAGGCATAGCTTCAGGCGTCCAGGCCTCAAGCACCCTGGCGCTATAACTGAGCTTACACCCCTCGCGGATAGATAGATTCCTTATATTCCAACATTCCTCTGCCTCTTCTGGTACAGCAAGTCTGATTTTCATTTTTTTCTTCCGTTTCGTCGCTATCATCTCTATTAGATTTATCATGAAACGGCTTCGTTTCAACATCTGTGCCTATCAAAAGAGTAAAGTCCGTTTCTGGCACAAAGCGGATCTATTGAGGAGTCGTGAGGTCTATTGCGGGCGAGGCGCGGACGCTTAACTCTGGCTTGATAAAATCACATTAGAATTGAACAGTTGTCACTATCCGACAATGGGCATTGAATCAAAGGCCGAATATAGCCTCAATTTCTATTGAGAGGTCAGGTGAGAAGAGGCGGCTGACTTCGACGAGCGAACTGGCTGGCAAATGATCAACATAATTTCGATACAGTACTTTGCGTAGCTCATTGAGCGCCTCAAAAGAGGTGATGAAGATGGTCACTTTGATTAGCGCCGAAAAATCTGTACCTTCCACGCTGGCGATTTTTCTGATTTGGATGAATATTTCTTCAGCCTGCTCAGCAATGCCCTGGTGTTGGGCTACTGTGCCAAATGCCGTCATGCCAGAAATATAGAGCGTGTTACTATGCTTTACTGAATGAACATAAGGGGCCTTTACTTCGCCTATTTCAGAATAATTTTTTCTTATTAGATTGCTCATACCAATGATCCTTTTTGAAGGAGAACAAGCCACAACCTTACCATTCCATTGTGAATATTTGACGTTGATTGGCATAACATAAAGTATGCGACGTCCTCTGGCACAAAGCCGACTGCCATATCTATCTACGGCCAGAATAATAACCTAGAGTGTGATGCACATAGCATTTTTAATCAGGTGTATCATTTGGGGCCTTTTTGAGGGCCTCATTTCAATTTTAGAAATCAAATCAATTTAAATTCAATATGATACATACAAATCCGCATCCAGTCAGAGGAGCCAAATCCCTGTTTTCAGGCGTATTTATAAATCCCTATCCAATTAGGTTTCAATAAGTTAGCGTGAAAATCTTTCCCGATGCGTATCTGGTTTTCCCTGCGCATCCGGCGAAATTGGTGGTCTGATTTGGGGTCATTTCAGTTCGATAATGGAGTGACCACCATATGTCCCTTTCCGACGCGAAAATCCGTAGTATCAAGCCTTCTGATAAACCCTTTAAACTGACCGATTCTCAGGGTCGGTATCTGCTTGTCAATCCGGGCGGTTCACGCCTCTGGTATCTCAAATATCGCTTCAACCGAAAAGAATCCCGCATTGCGTTAGGCTCGTACCCGCAAGTTTCGCTATCCGGCGCTCGTCAACAGCGCGATGGTATCCGTAAGCGGCTCGACTACATCCCGGCGCAGTTCGTGGTAAAACGTTATGTCCGCCCACAGTATGGTTGCGACGGCTGCCAGCGCGTGGTGTCGGGCAGCCTTCCCGCACAGATTATCCCGAAAGGCATTCCTGAAGCGGGTCTGGTGGCACATACCGCCCGCGCCCGTCGCCGTGCCCCAGATCCATCGCCGTCATTGCCAGCGCTTCCTTCTCACACAATCCCTGCGACAGATAATGGCGGATCGCATCCTGCGCCCACGCATAGCGTAACGAGTGTGGAGAATACACGCCTGTTAAACCAATACGTGACGCCTGGCTGTGCCAGTATTTCATCGCACTTCTGAGATCCGGTTTATCGAGCAACCTGTCATGAAGGTCTTCTGAGACAGATAACGCATTATCGAGTGCCTTTCTGACCGCCACTGCATCAAGAACAACAGTTTCTCGCGGGCGTCCGCCTTTGGTGCCAGACACCACCGTTAACCGGGGTTCTTCGCGCTCCAGAGCCTGCCGCCATGTAAAGGGCTGCGTGCGTCACTTTCCCGCTCTGCGCGGCTAAAGTGACGCACGGGACGGGTGCAGTACAAAAATAATAATATCTGGTGCAGTCTGACGGTCACGCGGCAGCAAAGCCTTCGGCAATGCAGGCCGCTGCCCGTCAGGTAAAAGGCACTGATTGTCAGCAGGTGCGGATTTAGCCGGATAAATTCCGGCAGGTCGCGAAGGCAAGTACAGTGATCTGGCGCTGTGAGTAGTGAAAAAAATGAATCGCGCAGAAAAAGGGATAATTAAAATAATCTGATAATACCGATACACCTCACAAAATTCGTATGCAAAAGACTTTTTAATTAACACCACCCTGAAAGCGCATTATTTACATTCACCCATCAAATAAATAAGAAATATAAATAATCACAAGTTATTTTACTGGTCAGGAACTTACTATATGGAATTTCGTAATCTGACGCCATTCTCAGCGATGGAATATGCGATGGACGATACACGCGGGAAACGGTATCACGTCATTGCCATAAAAACCGGTTTCCGGCTTGTGCAGGATGCTGATGGTCAGTGGCAGACCATGCTGATGGAATATCCTGCGCTACCGTTAAGTGTGGAAGATAAATTTTCCGGGGAAATGAATGCTTCTCCGGTTGTGCACGAAAGCGATCTCGCGCCTCTGAAACCCGCCTGCGATATGATTGTCAACGGAACAGCTCACACGCCGGATGGCACTGCCATACCCGAAATGTCTGTAAAACCCCGATGGGCCCCGCCACGCCCCCCGTCCCTTATCCTGTCACCGCCAGCCTGGGTGATGCGGTGCAGGTTGTCCCGTCAGTCAAAGCGAACGGACATCCGGTGCTGGTACTGGATCAAAGTTTCGTTCCCGCGACAAAAGGCGATGGGCCGGGTGTGGCTAAGGGAGTGAAAAGCGGTACGGTGGGTGATATCTGCGAACCGCTGGAACACAGCAGCACCTTCAGAGTCGGCGGCAAGCCCGTTCTGCGTCACTTTGATACGTTCTGGATGAACGCCAGAAACACCACCGATCATTATCGGCCAGCCACCCGCCGCCAGTGTGATGGCAAAAGAGGCAGACCCGGAAATCAGGCCTGAAACTGCGGAAGAGCAGACGTTTATGGACACGCTGTCCCGTGCTTATGAACACGAAGCTGAGTCACGGCGGCTGGCGGCGCAGGTAATTAAGCAATCAGTCACTCATTTTTTTACCGATCATACTCCTGATGGCGTGATGAACAGCCAGGCTACTGGCGCAATGCTCAACGCCGCTGCCCGTTACAACACCACGCCGGAAGCCGCGCAAAGTCTGTTCATGGCTTTTTCGCTGAGAACTGCCGGGGGGCAGACATGGATGGCGCCATCATAAAAGGGAAGGGAAAAGGAAAGGCCGGACAGGGGGAAGAGTTTGAGAGTGACTTCCTGACGTGCCGCAGCGATCCGGTTGATGTGGTGAGCGGCAGCCTGCTCCAGCAGCTTAATGTCCTGCACATTCCAGGTTCTGTCCCGCTCGGACTGTCACGGTTTTACCGCTCACGCGCCAGGAAAAAGGGGCTTTTTGGCAGCATGTGGTCAGATGACTGGTCCCAGTCGCTGACGTTACAAAGCGATAATCTGTGTTTTACCGACCATGAAGGGGTGGTGCTCCGTTACCCTATTCCCCGGGACGGTATTTTTCACGGGGCCGTGAATTCCCGTCAGACGCGTTACCGGTTATCCGGTATCATGCGCAGTGAGCTCACCCTCTTTGACCGCCGCTCACAGCAGACGCGAGTTTTTTCTCCGGCAGACGCCGGTATTTACTTACTGTCTGCCATCCACGACAGCTACGGCAACCGGATTGATTTTCTGTACACAGGCGGTCTTCTGACGGATATCCGCCACAGCGATGGCTACACGCTCTAAACTTTACCGTCTTTGATTCCCTTAACCACCTGTTTCGCCTGATAAAGCTGCTCGCGCAGCTCCTGCACTTCGTTACCGTCAGCGATGATGGTCAGGCACCCCTCCGTAATCCTCACCGTCACGCCCCGCCCGGTCTCAAATCCCGCCTCCTTTAACCAGTCGGCCTTAAGGTGCAGGCTGGGGCTGCGTGAATATCCGGTGGGAATTTTGGTATTACGACTGGTGTGGGATACTTACAGTTAGCGACTTCCCCCCTCTTTAACTGCCTCGATAAATGCGCCTAAACTGCCCTTTTCAAGATGCTTCGATTCAAACGCAGACAATCCGGCATCGATGATTTCAACAAGCTCTAAACCGTTTTCATGTGCTACCCTACCCGCCGTTTCCAACTGTCGTTGCAATGATGAACCTTTTGCCTGTTTATCACTTGACCAACGTATATAAATGTACAGTTTGCGTTTTTCCATGGGAGTACCTAATGAACACATCAGAAGAAAGCCAAAAAACAGATTTTAAAAGGTTTCCCCGTTTAGTGTTAGCCAAAGGGCGCGATAAGTCATTACTGCGCCGCCATCCTTGGGTGTTCTCCGGTGCGGTTGCCCGTATGGAAGATAAAGCCAGCCTCGGTGAAACCATCGATATCGTTGACCATCAGGGGAAATGGTTAGCTCGCGGCGCATACTCGCCAGCGTCCCAGATCCGCGCGCGCGTCTGGACGTTTGATAAAGATGAAACCATTGATATCGATTTCTTCGTGCGTCGCTTGCAGCAGGCGCAGCAGTGGCGTGAATGGCTGGCAAAACGTGACGGGCTGGACAGCTACCGTCTGATTGCCGGTGAGTCTGATGGCCTTCCGGGCGTAACCATCGATCGCTTCGGCCAATTCCTCGTACTGCAATTGCTAAGCGCAGGGGCAGAATATCAGCGTGCCGCGCTGATTAACGCCCTGCAGTCGCAGTTCCCCGAATGTGCGATTTACGACCGCAGCGATGTGGCGGTTCGTAAAAAAGAGGGTATGGAGCTGACGCAAGGCCCGGTGACCGGCGAAATGCCGCCAGCCCTGCTGCCTATAGAAGAACACGGTATGAAGTTGCTGGTGGACATTCAGGGCGGCCACAAAACGGGTTACTATCTCGACCAGCGTGACAGCCGTCTGGCGACGCGCCAGTACGTTGCCGATAAACGCGTGCTCAACTGCTTCTCTTACACAGGCGGTTTCGCCGTATCCGCGCTAATGGGCGGCTGCGCTAAGGTCGTCAGCGTGGATACATCACAGGAAGCGCTGGATGTGGCGAAACAAAACGTCGCGCTGAATAAGCTGGATCTCAGCAAAGCTGAATTTGTTCGTGATGACGTATTTAAACTGCTGCGTAAATACCGCGACCAGGGTGAGAAATTCGATGTTATCGTGATGGATCCGCCTAAATTTGTTGAAAATAAAAGTCAGCTGATGGGCGCCTGCCGGGGCTATAAAGATATCAACATGTTGGCTATCCAGCTGCTGAACCCGGGCGGTGTGTTGCTGACCTTCTCCTGCTCTGGCCTGATGACCACCGATTTATTCCAGAAAATTATCGCTGATGCCGCAATAGATGCGGGTCGTGATGTACAATTTATAGAGCAGTTCCGTCAGGCAGCCGACCATCCCGTGATCGCTACCTACCCGGAAGGACTGTATCTGAAAGGGTTTGCCTGTCGCGTCATGTAACTTGAAATGAGAAATATTGCCCACACATAACATGTATGTAATGTTTCCCGGGAGGTGACTATGATTGCCAGCAAATTCGGTATCGGCCAGCAGGTTCGCCACACTTTGCTTGGATATTTGGGTGTGGTCGTGGATATCGACCCGGAGTATTCCCTTGATAAGCCGTCAGCAGACGAACTGGCGGTTGACGTAGCGCTGCGTGCTGCGCCCTGGTACCATGTGGTTATGGAAGCTGATGACGGACAACCCGTTCACACCTATCTTGCCGAAGCGCAACTGAGCAGTGAACTGCAGGATGAGCATCCGGAACAACCCTCGATGGATGAGCTTGCTCAGACAATCCGCAAACAGTTGCAGGCCCCTCGCCTGAGGAACTAAGCGTGTAAGAAAAGCCCGACTCCGGGCTTTTTTTATTTCGCCAGCCCAAGCCGCGGGATGTCTATCGCCGGGCAGCGATCCATCACCACGTTCAGCCCGGCATCCTGCGCCAGCACCGCCGCCTGTTCGTTGATCACCCCAAGCTGCATCCACAACGTCTTCGCACCGATGGCGATGGCCTCCTGTGCCACGCCCCAGGCGGCCTCTGAATTACGGAAGACATCCACCATATCCACCCTCTCAGGGATATCCGCAAGCGTCGCGTAGCCTTGCTGCCCCAGCAGGGATTTGCCCGCCACTTTCGGGGAGACAGGGATGACGTGGTAGCCCTGATCGAGAAGGTATTTCATTACCCTATAGCTTGGACGATCCGGTTTATCGCTCGCCCCTACCAACGCAATAGTGCGTGTGGACGTCAAAATCCCGGCAATATCGTTCTCTTTCATGGTTTTCCTCCTGGCTTTTTTCAAAGTGTACGCCATAGCAGGCTTCTCAACCATCTTTGCCATACGGATGGAGGAGGGCAAAGCAGACAGCATTGAGCTGGATAACGGGCCGCATCAGGGGGGGGGCAGGTAGAGAAAACCCTCCGCCTTGCGGATCCTGAGCAACGGTTAAATTTCTGGTTCCAGCAGGCCGCTCCCGACCCCCGGACCCGCTTTTGCGGTGGATGAAGCAACAACCTTCGTCGTAAGCCACATTTTTATTCCCTTTCTCTTGCAGCATCAGGCGGTTCCCGTCATCGTGTAGCCAGTTAACCTGACGGACAAAATTATGGAACTGACAACACGTACGCTTCCGGAACGCAAACATATTGCACTGGTTGCCCACGATCACTGTAAACAAATGCTGCTTGACTGGGTTCGCCGCCATCAGTCTTTGCTTGAACAACACACCCTCTCGGCGACCGGCACAACCGGTAACCTTATCCATCGAGAGACCGGTCTCGACGTCAACGCGATGATGAGCGGGCCGATGGGCGGCGATCAGCAGGTTGGCGCCCGGATCGCAGAAGGAAAAATTGATGTGCTGATTTTTTTCTGGGATCCGCTGAATGCGGTTCCGCACGACCCGGATGTCAAAGCGCTGCTGCGCCTTGCCACCGTCTGGAATATTCCCGTCGCCACCAATCTGTCGACGGCAGATTTCATCATCGAGTCACCGCAATTCAACGCGCCGGTGGAGATCTTAATCCCGGATTATCAGCAGTATTTGGCTGAACGACTGAAGTAGCCTTTTTGCCCGGTGGCGCTACGCCTGCCGGGCCTGGTTAAGGCTTCCGGGCTATCGGCACGTCAAGGCTTTTCAGGATATCGACGAACACGGATGGCTGCTCTTTATTGAATAATAGCCATACGCGATGGCGTGCGCGGGTGATCGCCACGTACAACAAACGCCGCTCTTCTGCGTCTGGAAAATCTTCCGCCGCTGGCAGTAACGCCTGCTCCATGACCGACTCGCGGGCCGGTGCCGGGAAACCGTCGCTCCCCTCTCTTAGCCCCAGCACAAGCACGTAATCTGCCTGCTGACCTTTGCTGGCGTGAAGGGTCATAAAATCGAGCTGCAGCGTCGGCCAGCGGGTAGCTGCCTTATCCAGCGCCGCTGGTTTGAGATGGTGATAACGCGCCAGCACCAGAATACGCTCATCCGGCCTGGCGTAACCGCTGAGTTTATCGAGCAGCGGCTCGAGCTGGTCATCAGCTAACAGGGTGACCGCTTTTTTATCGCCCGGCGTCAGGCTATTTAGCGGCTTCACCAGCTGGTGCGGGTTTTGCTGAATAAAACGGTTAGCGATTTCTCCAATTCGTCCATTGAAGCGGTAGGTGGTGTCCAGATCGCTGCAATCGCCCTCACCGAAATAGTGGTGGAACATCGTTGTCAATGAGAGCTGTGCCCCGCTAAAACGGTAAATCGCCTGCCAGTCATCACCCACCGCAAACAGCGAGGTGTGTTTATTCTGGGCGCGAAGCGCTGAAAGCAAGGCGGCTCGCTGGGGAGAGATGTCCTGAAACTCATCCACCAGAATGTGTTTCCACGGGCTGACGAAGCGCCCTTTCTCGAGGATGTTAATGGCCTGATGGATTAGGCCGGAGAAATCAACCGCATTTTCATCCTTCAGGGTCGTTTTCCAGGCTTTTAGCATCGGCGCCAGTAATTTGACGCGCTTTGAAAACACGGCACGGATCGCCTCCGGCGCGCTTTCAATCATCTCTGCCTGAGAGCCGCCATGCATGCGCAGCAGGCTCACCCAACGGTCGAGACGGGAACCCAGCCGCCGGGCCAGTTTGTCATCCTGCCAGAAGCTGCCCTCCGGCACCTCCCAACTCAGCTCTTCCTCCAGCCACTGACGCCAACCTTTTACCTGCGCCTTTTTCTCACTGCACTGCTGCCGCCACGTTTTTATGAACAGCGCCTGGCGCGCCTGAGCGTCGTTTTCCAGTTTGCTGACGGAAGGCACTTTCTTGCTGCCCTGCGCAATAATGTGCAGGGCAAGCGCATGGAAAGTTCTGGCGGTGATATCCTGGGTATGCAGACGTTCCTGTATGCGTTCGTCCATCTCCTGCGCCGCCTTGCGACCAAAAGCCAGCAGCAAAATTTGATCGGCAACGGCCTCGCCGGTGGTCAGTAACCAGCCCGCACGCGCCACCAGTACCGACGTTTTCCCGCTCCCGGCCCCGGCAAGCACCAGCAAGGACTGCTCACCGTTAACTACGGCGCGAGCCTGCGCAGGGTTAAGCGGTGATGATTCGATAGTGTTGAAGAAATCAGCGTATTGACTGAGCATGGCGTCAGCCCAGGCCTGGTTGTGCGCCAGTCGGCTTTTATCAACGTCATTGAGCCACGCCTGACACCGGTTCCAGGCGTCACGGCAGTGTTCAAATTCATCGAGACGCGCTACGGGTAACGGCAGCGCGCTTAGCGCCTGCCTGATTTTTTGTTGCAATCCTGCGGTCTGCTGACGCGTGAGCCATTTTTGTTGTTGGTCACTCTGTGCTATCTCATCCACCACCTGCTGCAGTACCTGGGCTGCAATAACGCTCATCTCATGGCTCCACTTCTGCCAAAGCGTAGTGAGATGATGGTGAAACTGCTGAGTTTCTGACCATTCGGTACCGTGGAGGCGCACCACTTGCTCCGCTGGCAAAACGAACTCCAGTTCACCCCACACCAGCCCGCGTTTACAGTGAATGGCCAGAAGTTGATTAAAAGGAATGAGATATTCGTGGCGTTCACCGGAGACTTTCACCCCCGCATTGAGAAGGACAACCTTGTCATAAGGGTGTTGCGCCAGACGTTTGCCCATTGAAGTTGCTTTCAGTTCCATATCCAGCCGGATCCACGAAGAGATAATGTGTCTGATAGTTTAACTGCCAGTTTTAAGGTGCTCCAGCCTAAAAAAACGTTACAATCACCTGGCGTTAATCATATCGAAAGGAACTGAGGGTTTATGCGTACCGTTCTGAATGTTTTGAATTTTGTCCTTGGCGGTTTTGCCACCACTCTTTCCTGGCTTTTTGCCACGCTGGTGAGCATTGTGCTCATTTTTACCCTTCCGCTCACGCGCTCCTGCTGGGAGATAACCAAACTGTCTCTCATTCCTTACGGAAATGAAGCGATTCACGTCGATGAACTGAACCCGGGAAGCAAAAACGCGCTGATGAATACGGGCGGAACCCTGTTGAACATACTCTGGCTGATTTTCTTCGGCTGGTGGTTGTGCCTGCTGCATATTTTTACCGGTATCGCCCAGTGCATGACGATCGTGGGTATTCCGGTGGGAATTGCAAATTTTAAAATTGCCGTCATTGCGCTGTGGCCCGTTGGGCGCCGGGTGGTATCCGTGGAAGTAGCACAGGCGGCGCGTGAAGCAAATGCACGTCGTCGTTTTCAGTAAATAAGGATTCGCCGCGCTTATGCTAAGCCCACTGATACGCCGTTACACCGGGAACAGCACCTGGCTGTACAACGTCAGGATTTTTATAGCCCTTAGCGGCACTGTTGCCCTGCCGTGGTGGATGAATGACGTCAGGTTGACTATTCCGCTCACCCTGGGCGTGGTGGCCGGTGCGCTTGCCGATCTCGACGATCGTCTGGCCGGACGTCTGCGTAATCTCGTTATCACGCTTGTCTGTTTTTTTATTGCTTCCGCTTCTGTCGAACTGCTGTTCCCCTGGCCGTGGCTGTTTGCCCTGGGCCTGACGCTTTCAACCAGCGGTTTTATCCTGCTTGGCGGGCTGGGACAACGTTACGCCACTATCGCCTTTGGCGCCCTGCTGATTGCCATTTACACGATGCTGGGAGTGTCACTTTACGATCAGTGGTATCAGCAACCCGTTCTGCTGTTGCTGGGTGCTATCTGGTATAACCTGCTGACCTTAACCGGCCACCTCATCTTCCCGGTGCGCGCGCTGCAGGATAACCTCGCCCGCTGCTATGAGCAGTTAGCCCACTATCTTGAGCTTAAATCCAGGCTGTTCGACCCGGATATTGAAGAGGAGAGCCAGGCGCCGCTCTACGATCTGGCGCAGGCAAACCGGCAACTGGTCGCGACGCTTAACCAGACTAAAGCCTCGCTGCTCACCCGCCTGCGCGGCGATCGGGGCCAGCGCGGAACGCGAAGAACGCTGCACTACTACTTTGCCGCCCAGGATATTCATGAACGCGCCAGCTCGTCGCACGTGCAGTACGCCGCCTTGCGGGAAAAGTTTCGCTATAGCGATGTCATGTTCCGCTTCCAGCGCCTGTTGTCGATGCAGTCCCAGGCGTGCCAACAGCTGGCGCGCTCAATATTGCTCCGCACGCCCTACCAGCACGATCCACGTTTTGAACATGCTTTTAGCCACCTTGATGCGGCGCTGGATCGCGTTCAGGCCAGCGGAACATCGCCGGAACACATCAAAGCGCTTGGCTATTTGCTTAATAACCTGCGGGCCATTGATGCGCAGTTGGCCACCATTGAGTCTGAACAGGCGATAGCGCTACCGGGTAATGAAGCGGAGAATCAGCTTGCGGATGATAGCGTCCACAGTTTTAGCGATATGTGGCTGCGGCTGAGCCGCAATTTCACGCCGGAATCCGCCCTGTTTCGTCATGCGGTAAGAATGTCACTGGTGCTGTGCGTGGGCTATGCGTTTATCCAGATAACCGGTTTACACCACGGCTACTGGATCCTGCTGACCAGCCTGTTTGTCTGCCAGCCAAACTATAACGCCACCCGGCACCGTCTCGCCCTGCGTATTATCGGTACGCTGGTGGGGGTCGCCATCGGGTTACCGGTACTCTGGTTCGTGCCCTCTGTCGAAGGGCAGCTTATTCTTATCGTGATAACCGGCGTGCTCTTTTTCGCCTTCCGCAATGTGCAGTACGCCCACGCCACAATGTTCATCACGCTGTTAGTCTTGCTGTGCTTTAACCTGCTGGGCGAAGGATTTGAAGTCGCCCTGCCCCGCATAATCGATACGCTGATTGGCTGCGCGATTGCCTGGGCTGCCGTGAGTTTTATCTGGCCTGACTGGCGTTTTCGTAATTTACCGCGTGTGCTGGACAGGGCGATGAATGCCAACTGCCGGTACCTGGATGCCATCCTTGAGCAGTACCATCAGGGACGTGATAACCGCCTGGCTTACCGCATTGCTCGCCGCGATGCGCATAACAGCGATGCGGAACTGGCCTCTGTGGTCTCTAACATGTCTACCGAACCGCGCGCCACGACGGACATTCGGGAGACGGCTTTCCGCCTGCTGTGCCTTAATCATACCTTCACCAGCTATATCTCTACGCTTGGGGCCCACCGCGAACAACTGACCAACCCGAGAATACTTGCCTTACTGGATGACGCCGTGTGCTATGTAGATGACGCGCTTCATCATCTCCCCGCCGATGCGCCGCGTGCTAAACAGGCGCTGGATGAACTGGCGCAACGTATTGCGCACCTGGATCCGGGTAGCGACAGCAAAGCGCCGCTGGTACTCCAGCAGATTGGTCTGCTCATCGCTCTGCTGCCAGAAATTTGCCGGTTAAGACAGCAAATTGCTACCTTGAAGGGCGATGCTCCTGTGGCTCAGGAAGTGCATTAAACCACTCGGTCAGCTCCCGGCGGATGAGCGCAGGGAGCGCCGCTTCATGTAACCCCTCGATGGCCCCCTCAAGAGCAAACAGGACCTTAATGCTGAGATCTTTGTTCTTCGCCCACATCTTCAGCCAGCATGTTCTGGCGCCTAATTCGCGCAGGGTTTCCACATTGGTTATGCCAGCTTCGCAAAGCAGAACCTCGAGCTGAAACGTCAGGTTTGGCAGATCTTTAAGCCGGTTTCGCTGGTGGCGCCGATAGCGCTCTTCTCTTGCCGCGTCCAGGGCATAAGACGAGAGCTGAAGCAGCCGCTCTCGATCCTGCCAGAGTCCAGCATCCACGCGATAATAGTTCAGCAGTACCGGACGTCCCCGCTTCATGAGTGTCAAAAAAGAGGACGCGTGTTTTACACAGTATTTGGCACTCTCTTCACAGGCTCGCAGATAAAGTTCGCCGTCGGATACCATCGCGAAGACCGCATCATCCACGGCAAGGGTATAACCACCAAATAGCGCGCGATGATGAATTTCGCCTAACGGCGAGAGGTATTCTTGCGATTTATAAATCCGTTCATAAGATATCTTTTTCATGATATTCCCTATATAAATCATACAATAACATCAGAGTTTCTTACTAGCGGATCCGTTAGCAGGAAAATAGGCAACTTATTGCCGATGAGCAAGATGATTTTTCCAGGCACGACAATATTCAATGAAATTTGCGAGTCGCTTTCCGAAAATGAGGTTGATCTTTATGCATACAGGGGTTACTGTATATCCATACAGTAACCACAGGCTGGAATGAATATGCACACTTCAGGCTATGCAAAATGCTCAACATCTCTCTCTTCTACCGCAGGCAGTGTTGCGCAAAATTCCGTCGGCCGCGACTCGACAGGTCTTATCAGTGAAGTGGTTTACCGCGAAGACCAGCCTTTGTTGACCCAACTCCTGTTACTGCCGTTATTACAACAGCTTGGCCAGCAGTCGCGCTGGCAACTCTGGCTGACGCCGCAGCAAAAATTGAGCCGGGAATGGGTTCAATCTGCGGGCCTGCCGCTCACCAAAGTCATGCAAATCAGTCAGCTCTCTCCGTGCGATACGGTCGAGTCGATGATCCGCGCGTTACGTACCGGAAATTACAGTGTGGTGATTGGATGGTTATCAGAGGACATGACGGAAGATGAACATTTTCGGTTAACCGAAGCGGCTGAAGAAGGTCACGCGATCGGGTTCATCATGCGACCAGTTCGCCTGGATTCCTATCGCAAAGGACAACTCTCCGGGTTAAAAATTCACTCGAATTTGTATCATTGAATAAATTTAAGAGTTTTCCTGGAATTTTTTTTGACCATAAGATGCCGATTTAGTTCCATGACCCCAAATCGCGGCAAGGCTTGTCTGGTGCGGTTCCTCCTAATTTTATTGAACAAAATATGTACAAAAAATGTTAAATAATAGGTATACGGAACTTTTTTTTTCATATGCCTGACAGAGTTCACACTTGTAAGTTTCTAGCTACGTTGTAGACTTTACATCGCCAGGGGTGCTCGGCCTAAGCCGAAGATATCGGTAGGTTTATATTTGACCACGCCCCCCGGTGAAGGATTTAACCGTGATTTCTCTACCGAGATCTTCATGGCAAATTTTGGATGATAACGAGGCGCAAAAAATGAAAAAGACAGCTATCGCGATTGCAGTGGCACTGGCTGGCTTCGCTACCGTAGCGCAGGCCGCTCCGAAAGATAACACCTGGTATGCAGGTGGTAAACTGGGCTGGTCTCAGTTCCATGACACCGGCTGGTACAACAGCACCCTGAACAACGATGGCCCGACTCATGAGAGCCAGCTTGGTGCAGGTGCGTTCGGTGGCTATCAGGTTAACCCGTATGTTGGTTTTGAAATGGGTTACGACTGGTTAGGTCGTATGCCATACAAAGGCGACACGACAAATGGCGCTTTCAAAGCTCAAGGCGTTCAGCTGACCGCTAAACTGGGTTACCCAATCACTGACGATCTGGACGTGTACACCCGTCTGGGCGGCATGGTTTGGCGTGCAGACTCCAGCAACAGCATCTCTGGCGACAACCATGACACCGGTGTTTCCCCAGTATTCGCTGGCGGCGTTGAGTGGGCTATGACCCGTGACATCGCTACCCGTCTGGAATACCAGTGGGTTAACAACATCGGTGACGGCAACACCGTTGGTGTTCGTCCAGATAACGGCATGCTGAGCGTGGGTGTTTCCTACCGTTTCGGCCAGCAGGAAGATGCAGCGCCAATCGTTGCTCCAGCGCCGGCTCCAGCGCCAGAAGTACAGACCAAGCACTTCACTCTGAAGTCTGATGTTCTGTTCACCTTCAACAAATCAACTCTGAAACCAGAGGGTCAGCAGGCTCTGGATCAGCTGTACACCCAGCTGAGCAACATGGATCCTAAAGACGGTTCTGTAGTTGTACTGGGCTTCACCGACCGTATCGGTTCTGACGCTTACAACCAGACTCTGTCCGAAAAACGTGCTCAGTCTGTTGTTGATTACCTGATCTCTAAAGGTATCCCAGCTAATAAGATCTCCCCACGCGGTATGGGCGAATCTAACCCAGTTACGGGTTCTACCTGTGACAACGTGAAACCTCGCGCTGCACTGATCGACTGTCTGGCTCCAGATCGTCGCGTTGAGATCGAAGTTAAAGGCATCAAAGACGTTGTAACTCAGCCAGCGGCATAAGTTAACGTCTTATAAAAAAAACCCGCATCGCGCTGAGGTATCCCCATAAACTCAGCGCTGATAAATCAGCACCATACTCTGGTAGGTTCTGGCGAAGTGGTTAAGAACAGCACTCAGCGCTGTTCTTTTAAAACTAGCGGAGAATGTCTCAGGATATTCTCCGCTAATGTCAGATATGAAATGACTCTTCTCGACTTCAGACTGTTCGCCTGATATCTCAGATGTAATCCTTTATTTTCAGCATGATAGCCCAATAACCACATCACTATACTCACCAGTGTTGCCAGCAGACTCAGTACAAGTAGACGGCCTGCTGAGTGGCTATGACTGGCCCTCACATCACCCATATTCTGCCCTGGCCAGCCGGAACTGGACGTTTTCCCGTATTCGGCCAATAAAATTCCAGCCCAGTGAACGGACATGACGGAACCATGCGCTCTGGAATCCGGCATCAGTGATGATGGTGAGAAGCCGGGTAAGGTTATGAAAAATAGCGGGGATATCGCGGTGTAAAGCCTCATTACCCAGCAGGCGGTCGATGCGCCCCGACTGAGCGCAGCAGTGGCATCAAGGATGGCACGCTGGCGATACTGATGAAATGGTGCCAGAGCATCGCGGGGTTTTTTATTGCCTGAAGAAAAGCAGAAAGCTACTTTTTGCCAATCAGAGCCTGAAGGTCATGCTTCAGTGTCGACATCTGGCTGGCGTACTTCTCTTTATGCTCAGCATCTTCAATCAGCTGCACCACCGTTTCCGAAAGCGTTTTCCCGCGCCGTTGTGCAAGCCCAGCCAAACGCTGCCACACCACAAACTCCAGATCGATTGATTTTTTGCGGGTATGCTGATGCTCAGCGTTGAAATGCCGTTTTCGACGGGCGCGAATAGTTTGCTTCATCCGGTTTAACAGTGATGGATTGATATGTTTTGCAATCCAGCTATTCACTCGTACCGGTTCATTTTCGAGGGTCAGCAAAATATCCACGGCGTCTTGTGCTGCGCTGGCTTCGATATGGCAGGTGATCAGCTCTCCTTCACGGTGCTTTTTGACCAGGTACTTCCATTTCCAGCCGCTTTCGAGATTTTCCAGTTGTTGATATTTCATTGCGATCTCAGTGTTACCACGTAACTCTGTTCAGAATATCAGTTTTTTAGCACTCTGCTGAAAAGAAATCATATCCTGTGAGTGATAGCAGCGTATCCCGCTATCGAAATCCCCGATCCTGCTTTGGTAGACCAGCCCGCTTACGGTATACTCCACGGTTTTACATCTAACTAAAAAACATCAACTTTGACCATTACGAAACTAGCATGGCGTGACCTTGTACCGGATACCGAAAGCTATCAGGAACGGTTTACACAGTCAGAACTCGCGCAAGAACACGAATTCATAATTAGTGATACACAACCGCGTTTGCATTATGCGCTGGAGCAGATGTTAAGCCCATGGGCAACCTCGCCCTTCATGCTGCTCAAAGCCCCGGAAGAAGCCGAATATGTGACGCTTCTCGGTGATGCCATGCGTCAGTTGCAGCCGCAGGAAGAGACCGTCTTCGGCGGCGAGTATCGTATCTCGGGGCGTGATGTAACCTTCACGATGGCAAAACAGCCTGATGATCGTTTTGCTGCCAAAGGTGAAGTGGTTACCGCTAACTGGGCCGAGGCAGAACAGCTCTTTGGTTGTCTGCGCCAGTTTAACGGCGAGTTGACCCTGCAGCCTGGGCTTGTTCACCGCGCCAATGGCGGTGTGCTCATCATTTCCCTGCGCACCCTGCTCTTGCAGCCGCTGCTGTGGATGCGCCTGAAAACGATTGTGAACCAACAACGCTTTGACTGGCCAGGCTATGACGAATCTCGTCCACTGCCTGTCTCCATTCCATCCATGCCGATGTCGTTGACCGTCGTGCTAACAGGCGATCGCCAATCGCTGGCTGATTTCCAGGAATTGGAGCCGGAACTGGCTGAACTTGCTGTCTACAGCGAATATGAAGACACCCTCCAGATTGCGGATGCCGACGATATGGCCCGGTGGGGCCAGTGGGTGCTGGCGGTGGCTGAACGCTTTGCGCTGCCTGTGCCTGCGGCTGACGCATGGTCAGGTTTGATCCGTGAAGCGGTTCGTTACACCGGCGATCAGGAGACGCTGCCGCTCTGCCCGCTGTGGATAGGTAAACAGCTACGCGAAGTGGGTGTTATCAGCGACGGGAATTCCTTCACCGGGGAACAGCTCGCCCGGATGCTCGCTCAGCGCGAATGGCGCGAAGGCTACCTTGCTGACCGGATGCAGGATGAAATTCTGCTGGAACAAATCCTGGTTGAGACCGAAGGCGAACGTATCGGGCAGATCAATGCGCTGTCGGTGATTGAGTTCCCGGGCCATCCACGCGCCTTCGGTGAGCCTTCCCGTATCAGCTGCGTTGTGCATATCGGGGATGGCGAGTTCACGGACATTGAGCGCAAAGCCGAGCTGGGCGGCAACATCCACGCTAAAGGCATGATGATTATGCAAGCGTTCCTGATGTCAGAGCTGCAGCTTGAACAGCAAATCCCTTTCTCCGCCTCGCTGACGTTTGAGCAGTCTTACAGCGAAGTCGATGGTGACAGCGCCTCTATGGCTGAACTGTGTGCTTTAATCAGCGCCCTGGCTGAAGTCCCAATTAACCAGAATATTGCGATTACCGGTTCAGTCGATCAATTCGGCCGTGCTCAACCGGTGGGCGGTCTGAATGAGAAAATTGAAGGCTTCTTTGCAATCTGCCAGCAGCGAGGGCTAAACGGTAAGCAAGGGGTAATTATTCCTGTACCTAACGTACGCCATTTAAGTCTCAGCCAGGCGCTCCTGGATGCGGTTGAACAGGAACAATTCGCTATCTGGGCCATCGAAGGAATTGAGGATGCACTACCCTTACTGACAAACCTGGACTGGGACGGTGAGGGGCAAACTACCCTGATGCAAACTATCCAGGAGCGCATTGAGCAGGCGACACAGCACGAAGCTCGCCATCGTTATCCGTGGCCGTTACGCTGGCTGGGTTGGTTTAGTCCGAACTGATCGGACTTGTTCAGCGTACACGTGTTAGCTATCCTGCGTCCTTCACTAAAATAAGGCTTATTGAGAACATGGCACATAAACCCGAATCCTATACAAAAGAAGACCTTCTTGCCTCTGGTCGCGGTGAACTGTTTGGCGCGAAAGGCCCACAGTTACCGGCCCCAAGCATGCTGATGATGGACCGCGTCGTGAAAATGACCGAAACCGGCGGCAACTATGATAAGGGCTACGTTGAAGCGGAACTCGACATTAACCCGGACCTGTGGTTCTTCGGTTGCCACTTTATTGGCGATCCGGTCATGCCTGGGTGCCTGGGCCTTGATGCTATGTGGCAACTGGTTGGCTTCTATTTGGGCTGGCTCGGTGGCGAAGGCAAAGGCCGTGCGCTGGGTGTGGGCGAAGTGAATTTCACGGGTCAGGTACTGCCGAGTGCGAAAAAAGTGACCTACCGTATCCACTTCAAGCGCCGTCGTATGACTATAGGCCTGGCCGATGGTGAAGTGCTGGTAGACGATCGTCTGATTTATACTGCTAAAGATTTGAAAGTGGGTCTGTTCCCGAATACTTCCGCTTTCTGATCTCTGCTTTTGGCTGCACCAGAAAGGCGAAACCTCCGCAATGCGGAGGTTTCTTTTTCAAAGAGACGGTATCAAGCAAGTACTGCCCTGTCTCCGATGGCTTCTCGCCAGCCCCCTAACCAATGGGACCTTTGATTCAAGGTCTGATAGGGACACATTTCTTTAGAACGTCCAGCGATGCCAGCCTGATAACCACGTTGATGAGCCCTTTCCAGGCGATCTCGTTTCTGTCTCTTCATGCCTCGTTTCCCTCATTCTTTTGTCTGGTGGAAAGAAAACAGTGATTGCAAAGTACGCAAGCACAGTTAACGAATACCCTGAATCAGCCTCAAGGTCAACGTTCAAAATTCATACGGGTGTCATATTTGTGAGCTATACAAAAAATTATTTGTATGAAAACTGTGACGCAGCATAAGTAACAATCTGAAGTCAAAACGAAAAAAAAAAACCGCAATCAGCGATGGACTGAATGCAGTTTTTTATTATGAATTTTACTTATGGCTGCCGTGAAATCTCGCTGGCAATGGTCGACGACTCTTGCTTCCACCCCTGCGCCAGCACTTTCACCATTTCATCATAGCCATCTTTTTGCTGCTTCATTTCAAGATGGAAAGGTCGTTTAACGATCTGTCCCTGGTGATTCAGCAACCACTCGCCGCTGATAACGACAACGCCATCATAACGACCATGGAAACCCGTCACATTCACGTTAAGCGTATCCTGGTCGCTACCCAGGGGTTGTGAGGAAACAACCCAGCCCGGAAGCTGGCTGCCCAGGTTTGCCACCAGCGTATTACGCAGTTGCTGATCCAGCGGGCTGGCCCACAGGTTATTGCTGGCAATCACGTACTGAACATCGCTGGTCTGATAGACCACGCCGTTTCCGGCGAGATAATCAGGAACCGAGACCTGTTCTATCCACAACAGCCTGTTTCCCTGGGAGACGGTACGTTGTGTTCCCGCCTGGGCGGCTACCGGCAGTTGATAATAGCTTTTGTTTTCACTTCCCGAGCTACAGGCCGTTAATACCATCGCCCCGACAATCGCTAGCCATTTTTTCATTGTTTAGCCCTCTTCGGCTCAGGATCCTTTTTATCTTTCGCTTCGAACACCAGCGCGTTGCTCTTCTCATTCAACGTTTTCAGAACCGGCTGCAGCTCACGCAGCACCTTATCGAGGCGCTGCATATCTGCCACCATATTGTTGTACGCGGCCGAGCCGGGCTGGAAGCCCTGCATACTGCGGTTAAGCTCACGCAAGGTTTTCTGCATATCCTGCGGCAGTTGTTGCATCGACTGGCTTGCGGTGATCTTATTGATATTATCCAGCGTAGATTGCAGGCGGCGCATTGTTGCCTGGCTCTCACTCAAAGAGCGGGTCGCCGCTTCAATCATCGGATTCAGTGGCAGGTTGTTAATCTTATCCAGCGTGTCCATCAGGCGCTGCTGGATCTGCGCAAGACCACCGCTGACCGTCGGAATTATCGTATAATCGCCAAACTCACGGACGCCGGTAATCGCAGGCGCTTTTGGATAAAAGTCCATATCAACATACAGCGCACCGGTGACCAGGTTACCGGTTTTCAGGGAGCCACGCAGGCCGCGGTTCATCAGTTCGGTAATATGCTCGCCGATATCCTGATTTTCGCCAATCTGGTTAATCAGGCGTTCCGGCTCAATACGAATCAGTACCGGAATGCGGTAATCATCATCAAGCATTTGCTTGAGGCCAGGCACAAAGTACGGCACTTGCCCTACCGTACCCAGACGGATACCCCGGAATTCAACCGGTGCGCCAGGCTGCAGGCCACGCACAGAATCTTTGAAGAACATCAGGTAATCGATGTGATCGGTATAGAGCGCATCCTGAATACTTCTCTGATCGTCAAAGAGAGGGAAGGCGGTGTTTTCGCTTACCGGCTGGCCCAGCTCCAGACCTTCAGGGACATCAAAGCTCACCCCGCCGCCAAACAGCGTGGTCAGCGAACCCATTTCAACACGCATACCGGCCGAGGTGAGATCCACTGCGATCCCGCTGTCTTTCCAGAAGCGAACATTGCTGGTCACCAGACGATCGTTTGGCGCATTGATAAAAAGCTGGTAGCTGATAGCCCGCTTTTGAGGGTCAAAGGTGCTTTTCTCAACCGAGCCCACGCGATAGCCACGGAAGAGAACAGGATCCCCTGCGGCAAGCTGGCCTGCTTTTTTGCTGTCGAGGGTCACGCGGATCCCTTTGGCATCCGGCGGTGCGAGCGGTGGCGAATCGAGTAGCTGATAGTGTCCCGGAACGCTTCCTTTGCTGCCCGGCTGCAGTTCAATGTAAGCGCCTGACAGCAGCGTACCTAAGCCACTAATCCCCTCACGCCCGACCTGCGGCTTAACCACCCAGAATACCGAGTCTTCGTGGAGCAGCTTTTCCATTCCGGCATTCAGGCGTGCCTTGATTTCCACATGCGTCAAATCATCCGTCAGGGTCGCACTTTCCACGACACCGACATTTACGCTGCGGCTTTTGATGGTCGTTTTGCCGCCCTCGATGCCTTCAGCGCTGGTGGTGATAAGGGTGACTTCCGGCCCCTGATGGCTGTAGTGATAAAACAGTATCCATGCACCGATCAGCGCAGTCACGATGGGGAAAATCCACACCGGCGACCAGTTCTTGACCTTAAGCACTCTGGCCTCTCCACTCTTATTTTCCATGCTCTTACTCTTCCTCATGGCTTGACTCGGGCTCACGATCCCACGATAAACGAGGGTCGAAGGTCATGGCCGCAAACATGGTCACAATGACGACCAACGCAAACATAAGCGCTCCCATAGCGGGATAAATACTCATCAGCCCCCCCATGCGCACCAGCGCAGAGAGAACGGCAATTACAAATACGTCAATCATTGACCAGCGACCCACAAACTCCACGACTTCATAAATCAGATGCATGCGCTCGCTGTCGCGTTTACCGTGGCCTTTTGCATCCCAACAGAGCCAGGCGATGGCGAACATTTTTAACGTCGGCACCATAATACTGGCAATGAAAATCACACCAGCCACCGGGTAAGACCCCTCACCCCACAGCAAGACCACCCCGGCCAGGATCGTCGACGGCATTTTATCGCCGAGCAGATCGGTTATCATAATGGGCAGGATATTGGCGGGCAGGTAGAGCATGATGGAGGTTATCAGCAGCGCCATTGTCCACTGCAGGCTATTTTTACGCCGCACATAGCCGGTGGTTGCGCAGCGCGGACAGACGTTAACATCAGCGGGCAGAACAGCAGTACAGCAAGAGCATGAGCGCAACCCCTGGCGGATCCCCGGCACGCCAACGTTAACCCTCTGCGAGAGCGTCGGCGCCGGGGCGATATCATCCCATGTCCAGCGTCGGTCTACGCACTGGAACGCCCGCAGTTGCAGCACACAATAAAGGCACCAGGGAATAAAGCTGCTGCCAATCCCAACGTCGCCGTAGGCCATCAGCTTGACGAAACTGACAAGGATCCCCGCGAGGAAGATCTCGGCCATTCCCCAGCCTTTCAGCATGAACAGCACGCGCGCGAGCTTAATTTTAAGCGCTGTGGGCAGCCGGACGCGGTTGACCAGAAGCAGGATTACCACCAGACAAAAAGCCGGGACTATCTGGACGAACAGCAGAAAAAAAGTCCCGAGGCTGGCATAATCTTCCGAAAACATGACCCCCGGGATCTCAAGTAAATCGACCTGGCTTGTGATCCCTCCCACCCGCATATAAATGAAGGGGAAGAGATTAGAGAGCAGCAGCATGAACAGTGCCACCAGCGCATAAGCCGTGGGACGCTGCCGGGGCGCATCCCACTCGGTTGTAAGCGTTGTACCGCAGCGTGGGCACGTCGCTTTATGTCCGTGACTCAGCTCTGGCAGCTCCACGAGCATATCGCATTGCGAGCATAATATATGCCTGTCGGCATGGTGCTGGTCACACATAGGTTATCCCTGTTCAGGCGCCGTTTTTCAGAGACTCAAGGTATTCCCAACGCTCAAATGCGACTTCCAGCGCCTTCTCAGCCTCGGACAGCTCGGCCAGTACGTTCTGAGTATAGTCATGGGGCTGGGTGAAAAATGATGCATCAGCGACCTCGGTTTGTAACGCTTCAAGCGCGGCTTCAAGCTCTTCAAGACGCTGGGGCAGCACCTCCAGTTCGCGCTGCAGGTTATAGCTCATTTTAGCAGGTGATTTTTTTACAGTTTCCGCTTTTGCGACAACCGGTTCGGCAGTATTTTTTGCTTTCGCCTGTTTATGCGCTAAAGACTGCGACTGTTGACCCCGCGCGTCATGATAACCGCCGACATATTGACCAATATGGCCTTCGCCTTCGAAGATCCAGCACTCGGTCACGGTGTTGTCTACGAACTGACGATCGTGGCTCACCAGCATTACGGTTCCCTGGTAGCCATCAATCAGCTCTTCCAGCAACTCCAGCGTTTCGACATCCAGATCGTTGGTCGGTTCATCGAGGATCAACAGATTACTGGGTTTCAGGAACAGGCGCGCCAGCAGCAGACGGTTACGCTCCCCGCCCGACAGCGCACGCACAGGGGTCATTGCCCGTTTAGGGTGAAACAGGAAGTCCTGCAGATAACCCAGCACGTGACGCGGTTTACCGTTAACCATCACCTCTTGCTTGCCTTCAGCCAGGTTGTCCATCACGGTTCTGTCCGGATCCAGTTCCGCACGGTGCTGGTCAAAATAGGCCACTTCCAGCTTTGTTCCACAATGAACGCGACCGCTGTCAGCCTTCAACTGGCCCAGCATCAGCTTGAGCAGCGTGGTTTTACCGCAGCCGTTCGGGCCGATAAGGGCAATTTTATCGCCACGCTGTACCTGAGCTGAAAAGTTGTTAACCAGCACTTTACCATCGACCTGGTAGTTAACCTCTTCCATCTCAAAGACAATTTTGCCCGAGCGCGAGGCCTCCTCGACCTGCATCTTCGCGCTGCCCATCACTTCACGGCGGGCGCTACGCTCATTACGCATCGCTTTCAGCGCACGTACGCGGCCTTCATTACGGGTACGGCGGGCTTTGATACCCTGGCGGATCCAGACCTCTTCCTGCGCCAGTTTGCGATCGAACTCGGCATTTTGCAGCTCTTCAACGCGCAGGTTCTCTTCTTTTTCCAGCAGATAGGTATCGTAATCCCCAGGATAGGTCACCAGTTTACCACGGTCGAGATCGACTATACGGGTGGCCATATTGCGGATAAACGAACGGTCGTGCGAGATAAAAATAATAGTGCCGTTAAAGGTTTTCAGGAACCCTTCCAGCCAGTCAATGGCTTCGATATCCAGGTGGTTGGTCGGTTCGTCCAGCAGCAGCACTTTCGGGCCGCTGACCAGCGCACGGCCGAGCGCCGCCTTACGCAGCCAGCCGCCGGAAAGCGACGCCAGCTCCATATCCGCATCAAGACCTAACTGATCCAGCACTTCAGAGATTCGGCTTTCAAGCTGCCAGAGTCCGTGGTGGTCCAGTAACTCCTGCAGACGCGCCATCTCATTGAGATTTTTTTCGCTGGGATCGGTCATGACCAGATGTGAAATCTCGTGATAGCTCTTAAGGTATTCCGCCTGCTCAGAGATTCCTTCGGCAACGAAATCATAAACGGTACCCGCGACGTTACGCGGCGGATCCTGTTGCAGACGGGAAACAATCAGATCCTGTTCGTAAACGATACGTCCGTCATCCAGACCCTGTTCACGGTTCAGGATCTTCATCAGCGTGGATTTACCCGCGCCATTACGGCCAACCAGACATACGCGTTCGTTGTCTTCGATATGCAGTTCAGTATCATCGAGAAGGGGCGCATCGCTGAAGGACAGCCAGGCGCCATGCATACTAATCAGTGACATTTATTTTTCCTTTCAGACCGCGGAGATTAACCAGCAGTTATGAATTTGACGGTTACGGGCGAAGTCCTGAGACAGCGTTTTTTGGCTAATTTCTTGTGCTTTCAGCCCCAGCTCTGCCAGGCCGTCGTGATCCATACGGAATCCGCGTTTGTTATTCGAGAACATAATAGTGCCGCCTTTGCGCAGCAGGCGTTTCAGGTCGGTCATCAGGCGTAAGTGATCGCGTTGTACATCAAAGCTGTCTTCCATACGCCTGGAGTTGGAGAACGTTGGCGGATCGATGAAGATCACGTCGAACTGTTCATCGGTATCACGCAACCAGCCCAGCACGTCGGCCTGCATCAGACGATGCGGCCGCCCGGTCAGGCCGTTCAAACGCAGGTTACGCTCGGCCCATTCCAGATAGGTGCGGGACATATCCACCGTGGTGGTGGTGCGCGCGCCGCCCAGACCTGCATGTACGCTGGCGCTGCCGGTGTAGGAGAACAGGTTCAGGAAGTCTTTACCTTTGCTCATCTGGCCAAGCATGCGTCGGGCGATACGATGGTCAAGGAACAAGCCGGTATCAAGATAGTCGGTCAGATTCACCCACAGGCGTGCATTGTATTCGCCGACTTCGATAAAGTCGCCCTTCTCTCCCATCTTCTGGTACTGGTTTTTACCTCTCTGGCGCTCACGCGTTTTTAAGACCAGTTTATTTGGCGAAATACCCAGCACGGCAATGGTTGCCGCAATAACGTCCAGCATACGCTGACGAGCTTTTTGCGCATCGATGGTCTTCGGCGGAGCATATTCCTGAACGACCACCCAGTCAGCATAACGATCGACCGCAACGTTATATTCCGGCAGATCGGCGTCATACAGGCGATAACATTCAATGCCTTCCTGTTTCGCCCATTTTTCATATTTCTTCAGATTCTTGCGCAGGCGGTTAGCGTAATCTTCCGCCACGCTGGATGGCTTGCTGTGGGCGGCTTTCTCTGCCAGAGAGTAGTTTTTCTGCACGCAGTCCAGCGGGCCATTTTTGGCCTTAAACTGACGATCGGCACGCAATTGCAGGCAGCTCAGTAGCTCAGGCGAGGCGCTGAACAGAGACAGATTCCAGCCGCCGAAATAGTCTTTCATATTGCGGCCCAGCAGGCTGTGCAGAGCAATCAGCGCCGGTTCACTGTCAAGACGCTCGCCGTAGGGCGGGTTACTGATCACCGTACCGTACGGGCCTTCAGGCAGTGGATTGGTTAAGTTCGCAACATCTTTGACTTCAAAGGTCACCAGTTCGCCAATTCCTGCACGACGGGCGTTGCTGCGCGCGCGCTCAATGACGCGGGGATCGTTGTCGGAACCGTAGAAGTGGGCGGTGTATTCCGCCAGACCTTTACGCGCGCGGGTCTGCGCTTCGGCTTTGACCTCTTTCCAGATAGCCTCATCGTGCTGCGCCCAGCCGCTAAAGCCCCAGTGGCCGCGATGCAGCCCCGGCGCACGGTCGGTTGCCAGCATGGCGGCTTCAATCAGCAGGGTGCCGGAACCGCACATCGGGTCGAGCAATGGCGTACCCGGCTGCCAGCCGGAGCGCATCACAATCGCGGCGGCCAGCGTTTCTTTGATAGGCGCCATCCCGGTGCGATCACGGTAGCCGCGCAGATGCAAGCCTGCGCCGCTCAGGTCGAGCGAGATACTGGCAGTGTCACCGTTGAGCCAGACGTTGATTCGCAAATCGGGATTTTCACGATCGACGTTCGGGCGTTCCTTATTTTTACGCGTGAAGCAGTCGACGATGGCATCTTTGACGCGCAGCGCGCCGTACTGGCTGTTGCGGATCTCGTCGTTCACGCCGTTGAAGTGTACAGCAAAGGTAGCGTCCGGGGTGAAGATCTCCGTCCAGTCGATCATCTGTACACCGGTATAGAGATCAAGATCGCTATAGACCTTGCACTCTTTCATCGGCAGCATGATGCGCGACGCCAGACGGCTCCACATCAGGCTCTGGTAAATAAGCCGTGTGTCGCCCTCAAAATGGACACCACCCTGAACTACCTGGCACTCTTGCGCGCCCAGGGCTTCCAGTTCAGTTTTTAACAGCTCTTCCAGCCCACGGGCCGTACTGGCAAACAGAGAATTCATATCGTCACTTTTTACTCTTAGAAAATTGTCGCGCATTATAGCTAATCTGGCGTGTATGTCATAAAGTTGAAGGCTTATTTTCATGCAGGGGATTTGCAGTGGCGACGTTATCCAGGCTTTTTATTCATCCGGTGAAATCGATGCGCGGTATCGGTGTATCGCACGCACTGGCCGACATGAGCGGATTTGCCTTCGATCGTATTTTTATGCTCACCGAGCCAGACGGTACGTTCATTACGGCCCGCCAGTTCCCGCAAATGGTTCGTTTTACCCCTTCACCGCTTCATGACGGTTTGCATCTTACCGCGCCGGATGGTTCAAGCATGGTCATTCGGTTTAATGATTTTGCGCCTGTCGATGCGCCAACGGAAGTGTGGGGCAACCATTTTACTGCCCGTATCGCACCCGATGAAATTAACCGCTGGCTAAGCGGCTTCTTCTCCCGGAACGTTCAGCTTCGCTGGGTGGGTCCTGAACTTACCCGTCGCGTTAAGCGCCATGAGGCGGTGCCGCTCTCCTTCGCCGACGGTTTCCCCTTCCTGCTGACCAACGAGTCCTCGCTGCGCGACCTGCAAAGCCGCTGTAGCGCCAGCGTGCAGATGGAGCAGTTTCGCCCGAACCTGGTGGTGACCGGAGCAAAGGCCTGGGAAGAGGATACCTGGAAAGTGATCCGCATCGGCAGCGTGATTTTTGATGTCGTAAAGCCGTGCAGCCGCTGTATTTTTACCACCGTAAGCCCGGAGAAGGGGCAAAAACACCCTTCCGGCGAGCCGCTGAAAACCCTGCAGTCATTCCGCACTGCGCAGGATAATGGCGATGTGGATTTCGGTCAAAACCTCATTCCCCGCACCAGCGGCGTGATCCGCGTCGGCGATGAAGTGGAAATTCTCACCCGCGGTGCCGGGAAAGCCTATGGTTCGAGCCAGGAAGATGAGTGTATTGACCTCGCGCTGGAACCGACCTCAGGGGTGGATATCCACTGGCAGGGTCAGATTATCCGCGGCAATAATCAGCAGGTTCTCCTTGAACAACTGGAACAAGCAGGTATTCGCGTACCCTATTCGTGTCGGGCGGGGATCTGTGGCTGTTGTCGGATTACGCTGCTCAGAGGCGAAGTCAGTGCGCTGAAGAAATCAGCGATTGGCGATGACGGGACCATTCTTTGCTGTAGCTGCATTCCAAAAACGTCAGTACAGCTCGAGGCTTAAACGGCCTGTTCCAGGCTGAGAGACTCTACGCGAAGATGCGGTTTCAGCCTGTCGTTCATGACTTTAATGGCATCACCCAGTTGCATGGTACGCCCGGCAATAGTCACGCCGGGCTGCGCCAGTAAACAGAGCGCAGCATTCTCACCCGGTTCTACCACCAGCAGGCTCACCTCATGCGCAGTATCGCTCAGGTTGACACTGGCTGCATCGCCCGTTGCTGGCGTCCAGCTCAGACCATGTGCCAGAAAGTGCCAGCTTTTTGGCATTTGTGGTTTCAGGAAACGAATCGCGACCAGCGCATTGAGCACCAGTTCCGCGCGCTGCTCTTTGGAAAGCTCCAGGTCGCGGCATTTTTCTTCAAAGGAGAAATAGAGCGCGGCATCGTCAACGCAAAAGCCTGATGGCGCGAAAGCGTCCGGGGTCAACATACGACGCGCAAAACGAGAACGAAACAACATACCATTGGCTAAATCGAGCATCATTCGATCATGCTCGTCGCAAAAATACCAGCGCCAGTTATCGTCAGGTTTAATTCGCATGTTTCTCTCCGATCCCCAAACACCCTGTTCTAAAAATGTCCTGTTAGCCGCTTCGTTTATAACATCATTAATAAAAGACCATAATGTCTAAATAAGCAACAATGACGGAATATAAAACAAGCAGGGCCGGAAATAAAGCCCTGGTTGTCTGATTAGGAAAAAAGATTAGAGATGAGTAACGATTTCTTTAATCAACTGCGGCCCTTTGAAAATAAAGCCGGAATAGATTTGCACCAGTGACGCTCCCCGCCGCCATCTTCTCGCGGGCAGCGATCGCCGAGTCGATTCCACCGACGCCGATAATCGGTAACCGGCCTTTTAATTCGGTGGATAACGCGCGAATAATTTCTGTGCTTTTTAATTGCACAGGACGGCCGCTTAACCCACCCGCTTCGTCACAGTATTTCATTCCCTGAACAAGCGAACGATCGAGCGTCGTATTGGTCGCAATCACACCATCAATATTATGCCGGACTAAGCTATCAGCAACCTGAATCAATTCTTCTGTTGAAAGATCCGGGGCGATCTTAACCGCGACGGGAACATATTTATGATGGATAGCCTGCAGGGCCGTTTGTTTATTTTTAATGGCACTGAGGAGATCATCCAGCGCTTCGCCATACTGCAACGTACGCAGGCCCGGAGTATTGGGCGAGGAGATATTCACCGCGATGTAACCGGCATAGGCGTAGACTTTTTCCATACAAATCAGATAGTCATCTTTACCCTGCTCTACCGGCGTGTCTTTATTTTTGCCGATATTGATGCCTAATATACCGTCAAAATGGGCTTTTTTAACGTTCTCGACCAGATGATCAACACCGAGGTTATTGAAGCCCATGCGGTTGATCAAACCTTCAGCTTCGACCAGGCGGAACAGACGCGGTTTGTCGTTACCCACCTGCGGGCGCGGCGTAACGGTCCCGATTTCGATCGCGCCAAACCCCATCGCGCCGAGCGCATCGATACACTCGCCGTTTTTGTCCAGCCCGGCCGCGAGGCCCAATGGGTTTTTAAAGGTCAGTCCCATGCATTGCACAGGCTTTTCCGGCACCTTTTGACGCACCAGCGCGGCCAGCGGCGTGCCGGTAATACGACGTAATTGCTGGAATGTTAATTCATGAGCGCGCTCAGGATCGAGCTGGAAAAGGGCTTTACGAACGAAGGGGTAGTACATGAACTCTCCTGGATTCCCGGTGTGCAAACCGGGAGGGGATTATCAGCGATCCTGCCCGGAAAGGGAATTGACCTGCGGCAAAAAAATCAACGTAAAACACAATCGTTTACCTTGTAGGCCATTTCTTATGCTCTTTTTTGCATTTTAATTGCAGATAAATCATTTAGTGGAGTAACTCTGCGATGTCACACTCCTGAAAATTGTTATGAATGTTAGATAAAAGCAAACAATTAGTTATAAGGAGAAAACATGCGCGTCATTACCCTGGCCGGAAGTCCACGATTCCCCTCACGTTCCAGCGCACTGCTGGAATATGCCCGTGAAAAGCTCACCGCCCTGAATGTGGAAGTATGCCACTGGAATCTGCATAATTTCGAACCTGACGATCTGCTCTATGCCCGCTTTGATAGTCCGGCCCTCAAAACCCTGACAGAACAACTCAAAGGGGCTGATGGTTTAATCGTCGCCACACCGGTGTATAAAGCGTCGTTTTCCGGCGCACTGAAAACCTTGCTGGACCTGCTTCCCGAGCGGGCGCTGGACGGCAAAGTGGTTCTGCCGCTGGCAACAGGCGGAACGGTTGCCCATTTGCTGGCAGTAGATTACGCCCTCAAGCCGGTACTCAGCGCGTTGAAAGCGCAGGAGATCCTCCACGGCGTCTTTGCCGATGATTCGCAGATTATCGACTATCAGCATAAACCTCACTTTACGCCCCATCTCCAGACCCGCCTCGACAGCGCGCTGAAGACCTTCTGGCATGCCCTGCACCGCCGGGATATCCAGGCCCCCGCGTTTGCCCAACCGCAAGGAGTCGCCCATGTTTAAAACACTCACCCGCATCGGACTGGCGGGGCTGATCGCGCTCACGTCACAGGCCCATGCGGCGCAGACCGCACCGGAAAGCCTCCGCATTGGTTACCAGAAAGGCAGCGTCAGTATGGTGTTGGCCAAAAATCATCAGCTTCTGGAAAAACGCTACCCACAAACCACCTTCTCATGGGTGGAGTTCCCGGCGGGCCCACAGATGCTGGAAGCGCTTAACGTCGGGAGTATTGATCTCGGCAGTACCGGCGATATTCCGCCGATCTTCGCTCAGGCGGCGGGAGCGGATCTGCTGTACGTCGGCGTTGAACCGGCCAAACCGAAAGCTGAGGTGATTCTGGTGCCTGAAAACAGCGCCATTAAGAACGTTGCTGAACTGAAAGGGCACAAAGTTGCCTTCCAGAAAGGTTCCAGCTCGCACAATCTGCTGTTGCGAGCCTTGCAGGAGACCGGGCTGACGTTTAAGGATATTCAGCCGATCTATTTAACGCCTGCTGATGCCCGGGCGGCATTCCAGCAAGGCAACGTCGATGCCTGGGCCATCTGGGATCCGTACTACTCCGCCGCGTTACTGCAGGGTGGCGTACGCGTTTTAAAAGACGGATCCTCGTTAAAACAGACAGGATCGTTCTACCTGGCGGCACGCCCGTATGCCGAAAAGAACGGCGCCTTTATTCAGGGCGTGCTTGATACCTTCACCCAGGCCGATGCCCTGACGCAAAGCCAGCGTCAGGAAAGTATCAGCCTGCTGGCAAAAACCATGGGCTTACCTGAGCCAGTGATCGCCAGCTATCTGGACCACCGTCCGCCGACCACCATTACCCCTGTTGACGCTCACGTTGCGGCGCTTCAGCAACAAACCGCCGATCTCTTTTACCAGAATCGCCTTGTTCCACAACAGGTGAACATTCGCGAACGTATCTGGCAACCTACAGGCAAAGAAGGAACCAAATCATGAGTCTGAATCTTTTCTGGTTTTTACCCACCCACGGTGATGGACACTTTCTTGGCACTGAAGAGGGCGCCCGACCGGTTGACCACGGCTACCTGCAACAGATTGCACAGGCGGCGGACCGCATCGGTTTTACCGGCGTGTTGATCCCGACCGGGCGTTCTTGCGAGGATGCGTGGCTGGTTGCCGCCGCCATGATCCCGGTGACTCAACGCCTGAAATTCCTCGTCGCGCTGCGCCCGAGCGTGGTCTCGCCTACCGTCGCCGCGCGGCAGGCCGCCACGCTCGACAGGCTATCCAATGGTCGCGCCCTGTTTAATCTGGTCACCGGTAGCGATCCGCAGGAGCTGGCAGGCGACGGCGTGTTTCTCGATCACACCGAGCGCTATGAAGCCTCCGCTGAATTCACCCGCGTATGGCGTCGTTTGCTTGAAGGAGAAACCGTCACTTTTGAAGGTAAGCACATTCATGTTCGGGACGCGAAACTCTACTTCCCGCCGGTGCAACAGCCGCGCCCTCCTCTCTATTTCGGCGGTTCATCGGATGTGGCGCAAGACCTGGCGGCAGAACAGGTCGATCTTTATCTGACCTGGGGTGAGCCGCCAGAGCAGGTGAAAGAGAAAATAGCCCAGGTCCGCGCTAAGGCCGCCGCGTACGGACGCAAGGTACGCTTTGGCATTCGTTTGCACGTCATTGTGCGCGAAACTAACGCAGAGGCCTGGCGGGCTGCAGACCGTCTGATCTCTCATCTTGACGATGCAACCATCGCGAAAGCGCAGGCGGCGCTGGCAAAAACCGACTCCGTCGGACAACACCGGATGGCCTCGTTGCATAACGGTAAGCGCGAGAACCTGGAGATTAGCCCAAATCTGTGGGCCGGTGTCGGCCTGGTGCGCGGTGGTGCGGGCACGGCGCTGGTCGGGGATGGTCCTACCGTGGCGGCACGAATCAATGAATACGCTGAGCTGGGGATCGACAGCTTTATCCTCTCGGGCTATCCGCATCTGGAAGAGGCGTACAAGGTCGGCGAACTGCTGTTCCCGCACCTGGATGTCGCCATCCCGGAAATTCCACAGCCTCAGCCGCTCCAGCTTCAGGGCGAAGCTGTAGCCAACGAATTTATTCCGCGAAAAGTCGCCCAACGTTAAGGAGCCGCCATGTCCGTGACCACACAAAAATGGCTGTTGCGTGCCGCCCCCTGGTTTTTGCCCGTCGGCATTGTTGTTGTCTGGCAAATTGCCTCGTCAACGGGCTGGCTATCGAGCCGCATTCTGCCCTCCCCGGAAGGGGTAGTAGAGGCCTTTTGGTCGCTGAGCGTGAGCGGCGAACTGTGGCAACACCTGGCTGTCAGTTCGTGGCGCGCGCTGATTGGCTTTTCCATCGGCTGCAGTATCGGCCTGGTGCTGGGTCTTATCAGCGGCCTTTCCCGCTGGGGCGAGCGCTTGCTGGATACCTCGATTCAGATGTTGCGAAACGTGCCGCACCTGGCGCTGATCCCATTGGTCATTTTGTGGTTTGGTATTGATGAGAGCGCCAAAATTTTCCTCGTGGCGCTGGGCACCCTGTTCCCGATTTATATCAATACCTGGCATGGTATTCGCAATATCGATCGCGGCCTGGTCGAGATGGCGCGAAGCTACGGTTTATCCGGTTTCGCCCTCTTCGCCCACGTGATCCTCCCCGGCGCCCTGCCCTCAATAATGGTGGGGATACGCTTCGCGCTGGGCCTGATGTGGCTGACGCTGATTGTGGCGGAAACCCTCTCCGCTAACTCCGGCATTGGCTATCTGGCGATGAACGCCCGCGAATTCCTGCAAACGGACGTGGTGGTGGTCGCCATTATTCTGTATGCCCTGCTCGGCAAACTCGCCGACGTCAGCGCCCAGTGGCTGGAACGTAGCTGGCTGCGCTGGAACCCAGCCTACAGCGCTCAGGAGGTTAAAGCATGAATACCGCCCGACTGAATCAGGGGACACCGCTGTTACTCAATGGCGTCACTAAACGCTACGGCGCTAACACCATTCTTAATGCGCTGGATCTGCATATTCCTGCCGGACAATTTGTGGCCGTCGTCGGTCGCAGCGGCGGTGGTAAGAGTACCTTACTGCGTCTTCTGGCCGGGCTTGAAGCCCCCAACGGCGGGGAGATACTGGCAGGCACAACGCCACTGGCCAATATTCAGGAGGATACCCGAATGATGTTTCAGGATGCGCGCCTGCTGCCCTGGAAAACGGTTATCGATAACGTCGGGCTGGGCCTGAAAGGCGCCTGGCGGGATGAAGCAAGAGGGGCACTGGCCGCCGTCGGGCTGGAAAATCGCGCGGGTGAGTGGCCTGCCGCGCTGTCAGGCGGACAAAAACAGCGTGTGGCGCTGGCGCGGGCATTAATACACCGTCCTGGCCTGCTGTTGCTTGATGAACCGCTCGGCGCACTCGATGCCCTCACGCGTATCGAAATGCAGGATTTGATTGTGTTTCTCTGGCTCAAACATGGCTTTACGGTGCTGTTAGTCACCCATGACGTTAGTGAGGCCGTCGCAATGGCCGACCGCGTCTTGCTTATAGAAGACGGGCAAATTGGTCTGGATCTGACGGTGGATATTGCGCGCCCTCGTCGCGTGGGGTCGGCGAAGCTGGCAGAGCTGGAAGCGGCGGTGCTGGACCGGGTGATGAAGCGTGGCGTGAGCGAGGGGGATTTGATTAAGGCTAATGGTTGATGCTCTCATCTCTCTCCCGTGGGGAGAGAGATGTCGCTTTTATATCAGGCCAGTGCTTTCGCGATCTTCTCGTACAGATCGCCAGACAGATTTTCCAACCCTTTTAACTGTTCAAGCGCCGCACGCATTTTCGCCTGACGCTTCTCATCGTAGCGTTTCAGGCGGATCAGCGGCTCAATCAGACGTGAAGCCACCTGCGGGTTACGGCTGTTCAGCTCGGTCAGCATCTCGACCATGAACTGATAACCGCTACCGTCTTCGGCGTGGAACGCCGCCGGGTTACTGCTGGCAAAGGCACCAATCAGCGAGCGCACGCGGTTCGGGTTGCTCAGCGTAAAAGCGCGGTGTTTGAGCAGGCCGCGCACGGTACTTAAAACATCGGCTGACGGGCTGGTAGACTGCAGAATAAACCACTTGTCCATCACCAGACCATCCTGATGCCATTTGTCGTCGTACTCCTGCATCAGTGCATCGCGGCACGGCAACTCGGCGGCAACGCTTGCGGAGAGCGCGGCCAGCGCATCGGTCATGTTGTCGGCTTCGTGGTACTGCTTGCTCACCAGCACGTTTGCCAGCTCAACCTCGCCAAAGGCCAGATAGCGCAGGCAGGTATTGCGCAGAGTCCGTTTGCCGATGTCGGCATGTTCCACGCGATACGCATCCAGCTTGTTGGCGTTGTAAATTGCCAGGAACTCATCCGCCAGTTCGGTTGCGAGCGTTCGGGTCAGGGCTTCACGCACCGCCACGATGGCAATAGGATCGATGATATCAAACAGCTCGGCAATTTCAGTGGCAGTAGGCAATGTCAGAATTTCTGCCGCCAGCGCCGGATCAATTTTCTCATCAAGCAGGATCGCGCGGAATGCGTCTGCCACATGGACCGGCAGCGAGAGCGGCTGCCCCTGCTGGTGGCGATTGACATTCAGCTTGATGTAGGTCGCCAGCAGGCTTTGCGCCGCATCCCAACGAGAGAAATCGTTGCGCGCGTGGCGCATCAGGAACGTCAGTTGCTGATCGCTCCATTTGTACTCCAGCTTCACCGGCGCGGAAAATTCGCACAGCAGCGCTGGCACCGGCTGGAAGTAGACATTATCGAAGATAAAGGTCTGCTCTGCCTGGGTAACGTTCAGTACGTGATGTACCGGGTGGCCGCCCTTCTGCAGTGGGAGCACTTTCCCTTCGTTATCATAGAGTTCTATACTGAATGGAATGTGCAGCGGATGTTTTTCTTCCTGCTCGGCCGTTGGCGGCGTGCGCTGGCTGATGGTCAGCGTATACTGCTCGGTTTCCGGGTTGTAATCGTCTTTAACGGTCACAACCGGCGTCCCGGCCTGGCTGTACCAGCGGCGGAAGTGGGACAGATCCACATTAGACGCATCTTCCATCGCCTGCACAAAATCGTCGCAGGTGGCGGCGCTGCCGTCGTGACGCTCGAAATAAAGCTGCATTCCTTTCTGGAAGTTCTCTTCCCCCAGCAGGGTGTGGATCATGCGAATGATCTCAGCGCCCTTCTCATACACCGTCAGGGTGTAAAAGTTGTTCATCTCAATGACTTTATCAGGACGGATCGGGTGCGCCATTGGGCTGGCATCTTCCGCAAACTGCAGGCCCCGCATGGTACGGACATTGCTGATACGGTTGACCGCACGGGAACCCAGATCGGAGCTGAACTCCTGATCGCGGAAGACGGTTAAGCCCTCCTTCAGGCTTAGCTGGAACCAGTCGCGGCAGGTGACGCGGTTCCCGGTCCAGTTGTGGAAATATTCATGACCAATGACGCGTTCGATATCAAGATAGTCTTTGTCCGTCGCGGTATCGGTCCGCGCCAGCACGTATTTGGAGTTAAAGACGTTAAGACCTTTGTTCTCCATCGCCCCCATATTGAAGAAGTCGACGGCAACGATCATATAGATGTCGAGATCGTATTCGAGGCCAAAGCGATCCTCATCCCACTTCATCGAGTTGATAAGTGAAGTCATCGCCCACGGCGCACGGTCAAGGTTGCCGCGGTCAACGAACAGCTCAAGGGCGACATCGCGGCCTGAACGCGTTTTGAAGATGTCGCGCAGCACGTCGAAATCTCCGGCTACCAGCGCAAACAGGTAGCAGGGTTTCGGGAACGGATCCTGCCACTGCACCCAGTGACGCCCGTTTTCCAGCTCGCCTTCTCCGGTACGGTTACCATTGGAGAGCAGGAAGGGATACAGCGTTTTATCGGCGATAATTTTGGTCGTGAAGCGCGCCAACACGTCCGGGCGATCCAGATACCAGGTGATGTGGCGGAAACCTTCGGCTTCACACTGTGTACACAGCGCCACGCCAGACAGGTAAAGCCCTTCCAGCGCGGTGTTGGATGCCGGGCTGATTTCATTCACGATGCGCAGCGTAAAGCGTTCTGGCGGGTTGTTGATAACCAACTGGTTGCCGTCTTCTTCGTAGTCTGACCACGCTTCACCATTGATCTGCAGGGAGACCAGCGTCAGGTCTTCGCCATCAAGACGCAGCGGTACTGCTGTCGCGCTCTGGCGCGCCACCTGGCTTACCGCCGTCACGACGGTTTTAGTGGCATCCAGGTCAAAAGTCAGATCGATATCGCTAATCAGGTAATCCGGCGCACGGTAGTCGTGGCGGTATTTGGCTTGTGGCTGTTGTGTCATAGAAAACCTTATGCATCGTTTGTCGAATAACCGATTCAGTCTATTCCTGTTGTGTAAAACACGCCACGCAGAATGTTCATCTTTTCAGGTACAAACGGCCTTTTCGCTACATTTGTATAACAGGGGCACAAAATGCCCTCGACCCTAAAGCGGGCTTATGGTGTGATCGGGGTTCAATAAATCACTAAACAAGGTATACTCCAGAGTTGTTTATTGTACTAAACGCTCCTGTGAGAGGACGCTACAGCGCACCTATGACTCGATTCGCTTCCCCCGTTCTGCATACGTTGCTGGATACCGACGCGTATAAATTGCATATGCAGCAAGCCGTATTCCATCATTATTATGATGTTCACGTGGCAGCGGAATTCCGCTGTCGCGGCGACGACTTGCTCGGTATTTACGCAGACGCCATCCGTGAAGAGGTCGATGCTATGCAGCATCTGACGCTGCAGGACGACGAATATCAGTGGCTGTCCAGCCTGCCTTTTTTTAAAACCGACTACCTCGACTGGCTGCGCGATTTTCGCTATAAGCCGGAGCAGGTCATCGTGACCAACGATAACGGCAAGCTGAATATTCGACTCGAAGGCCCCTGGCGTGAAGTGATCATGTGGGAAGTTCCGCTTCTGGCGGTAATTAGTGAACTGGCTCATCGTTACCGTTCTCCACACACCGGCGCCGAACAGGCGGTGGCATCGCTTGAAAACAAGCTCGTTGCGTTTTCAGCGCTGACCGAAGGGCTGGATATGTCCCGCTTCCGCCTGATGGATTTTGGCACCCGTCGCCGTTTCTCCCGGGAGGTACAGCAGGCTATCGTCAAACGCCTGCAGCAGGAGCCGTGGTTCGTGGGCACCAGTAATTACGATCTTGCCCGTCGTCTGGATCTGACACCCATGGGAACCCAGGCGCACGAATGGTTCCAGGCCCATCAGCAGATCAGCCCTGACCTCGCCAACAGCCAACGCGCAGCCTTAGCCGCGTGGCTGGACGAGTATCCCGAAAGGCTGGGTATCGCCCTGACGGACTGCATTACGATGGATGCCTTCCTGCGCGACTTTGGTCCTGAATTCGCTGAACGTTATCAGGGTTTACGCCATGACTCCGGAGATCCGTTTGAATGGGGTGAGAAGGCGATTGCGCATTATCAGAAACTGGGTATTGACCCCATGAGCAAAGTGCTGGTCTTCTCCGATAACCTTGATTTAGCGAAAGCGGTCGACCTGTATCGCCATTTCTCTTCCCGGGTGAACCTGGGCTTTGGTATTGGTACCCGGTTGACCTGCGATATTCCGCAGGTAAAACCGCTGAATATCGTCATAAAACTGGTGGAATGTAACGGAAAACCGGTCGCAAAACTCTCCGACAGCCCGGGTAAAACCATCTGCCATGACAAAGCGTTTGTCCGCGCGCTGCGTAAAGCATTCGATCTGCCACAGGTCAAAAAAGCCAGTTAACCGCTCCCGGGAGCCTTATCGGCTCCCCTCTTCTTATTTTTTTCCGATTTCTTCTGATTTGACTGCGAAATCTACTTGTCTGATGGCGGATGCCAGGTAACATAGATATCCCCCTTCTGAGGGCGGACAAGTGGTTATTGTTTCCGACTATTAGACTATTAACAGAGAGAATATTATGAGCGTTGTGCCTGTAGCCGACGTACTCCAGGGCCGTGTCGCCGTTGACCAACAAGTCACCGTGCGCGGATGGGTGCGTACTCGTCGAGATTCTAAAGCTGGTATCTCCTTCCTTGCCGTCTATGACGGTTCCTGCTTTGATCCTGTACAGGCCGTCATTAATAATTCTCTGCCCAATTACAATGATGATGTCCTGCACCTGACTACGGGTTGTTCAGTTGTTGTCACTGGCGTTGTGGTGGCATCACCTGGCCAGGGCCAGAGTTTCGAAATTCAGGCCTCTGCGGTGGAAGTGACCGGCTGGGTTGACGATCCGGACACCTACCCAATGGCGGCAAAACGCCACAGCATCGAATATCTGCGCGAAGTCGCTCACCTGCGTCCTCGCACTAACCTGATTGGTGCCGTTGCTCGCGTTCGTCACACGCTGGCGCAGGCGCTGCATCGTTTCTTCGATGAGCAGGGTTATTTCTGGGTTTCTACCCCGCTGATTACCGCATCCGATACAGAAGGTGCGGGCGAAATGTTCCGCGTCTCTACGCTGGACATGGAAAACCTGCCGCGTACCCCGGAAGGTAAAGTCGACTATGACAAAGACTTCTTTGGTAAAGAGGCCTTCCTGACGGTTTCTGGCCAGCTCAACGGCGAAACCTACGCCTGCGCGTTGTCGAAGATCTACACCTTCGGCCCAACCTTCCGTGCAGAGAACTCCAACACCAGTCGTCACCTGGCGGAATTCTGGATGCTGGAGCCGGAAGTGGCCTTCGCAGATCTGGATGATGTTGCCGGGCTGGCAGAAGCGATGCTGAAGTATGTGTTCAATGCCGTTCTCCAGGAGCGCGCTGACGACATGAAGTTCTTCGCGGAGCGTGTCGATAACGATGCCATTGCTCGCCTTGAGCGCTTTGTTTCCGCTGACTTCGCGCAGGTAGATTACACCGACGCGGTGGCTATTCTCGAAAAATGCGGTGAGAAGTTTGAGAACCCGGTGTACTGGGGTGTGGACCTCTCTTCCGAGCATGAACGTTATCTGGCAGAAAAGCACTTTAAAGCACCGGTAGTGGTGAAAAACTATCCGAAAGACATTAAGGCTTTCTACATGCGCCTTAACGAAGACGGTAAAACCGTTGCGGCAATGGACGTTCTGGCGCCAGGCATTGGTGAGATTATCGGTGGCTCTCAGCGTGAAGAACGCCTGGATGTTCTGGACGCCCGTATGAAAGAGATGGGTCTGGATCCTGCTGACTACAGCTGGTATCGCGACCTGCGCCGTTACGGTACCGTACCGCACTCCGGTTTTGGTCTGGGCTTTGAGCGTCTGATCGCCTATGTGACCGGTGTTCAGAACGTCCGTGACGTGATTCCTTTCCCACGCACCCCCCGTAACGCCAGTTTCTAATCGACAATATTAATGACGGCCAGCACATGCTGGCCATTATTTTATTCTGCACTGTCAGTTTTCGTCAGCGAAAAGTCATCCTTCTTAAACTTCAACCCCGTCATAACCACTACTTGTTACGTTTTGTTTCCACGAAATATCTCAGAACAAAAAATAAACCTCATTCTTATTGCCAATATTGCATTCTCAACCAGTAGCACAAATTTCAGCCAAAAATTAGCCATCCAGACGTCTTTATACCGTCATAAGAAAAAAAGAACCGCTTAACATCTGACTATACGAAACGCCTTTATCCAAATTAAATATAAGCAATTCATATATATAGGAATGATAACGATGCTTAAATGGCCAATTTATCCCGAAATTTGAGATGCTTCACAAAGTTCTTAATTATACATGATTAGTTACATATTATTTCTTTTTGTTACTTAATCTTGAGAATTGTAGCACTTTCAGGCTAGCGAAACGGTTCTATGAATGGAAAGATGCCTGTCAGACACATAAAGACACCAAACTCTCATCAATAGTTCCGGAAATATTTATTGACAGAATTTATTGGCGGCAGTGGCGAGTGTCATAAAAAAAAACCAATGAGGGTAATAAATAATGATGAAGCGCAATATTCTGGCAGTGGTTATCCCTGCACTGCTGGTAGCGGGTGCGGCTAACGCTGCAGAAATCTATAACAAAAACGCCAATAAACTGGACTTCTACGGTAAAGCTGTAGGTGAACACATCTGGACCACCAACGGTGACTCCACTAACAACGATACCACCTACGCCCGTATCGGCTTCAAAGGTGAAACCCAGGTTAACGACCAACTGACCGGTTACGGCCAGTGGGAATACAACATGGATGCCTCTTCTCAGGAAGGCGCTCAGGGTACCAAAACGCGTCTGGCATTCGCGGGTCTGAAAGCGGGAGAGTACGGTTCATTCGATTACGGTCGTAACTACGGCGTGTTCTATGATGCGCTGGCGTCAACCGATATGTTCGTTATCTGGGGCGGTGACTCCCTGGCGGCATCGGACAACTTCATGACCGCACGTAGCACCGGTCTGGCGACCTACCGCAACGCCAACTTCTTTGGTCTGGTTGACGGCCTGGCCCTGGGTCTGCAGTACCAGGGTAAAAATGAAAATGGCCACACCCCTGCTCGTCAGAATGGCGACGGCGGTAGCTACTCTCTGGGTTACGACTTCGCAGAAGGCTTCAACGTCACCGCGGCGTACACCAACTCTGACCGTTCTGTTCAGCAGTCTGCTGACGGTAAAGGCGCACGCGCTGAAGGTTGGGCAACGTCCCTGAAATACGATGCAAACAGCCTGTATGCATCTGTGATGTACGGTGAATCCCGTAACATGACGCGCGAAAATGACGACGAGTTCGCCAACAAATCACAAAACTTCGAAGCGGTGGTTCAGTACCAGTTCGATTTCGGTCTGCGTCCATCCCTGGGCTACGTGCAGTCGAAAGGTAAGGACCTGACTGGCCGTACTGCTAACGGTTCTACCTTCACCGGTGGCGATGCTGACCTGGTGAAATACGTTGAACTAGGGACCTGGTACTACTTCAACAAGAACATGAACGTGTACGCTGCGTACCGCTTCAACCTGCTGGATGATAACGATTACACCCGTGCTGCCGGTCTTTCTACCGATGACCAGGCTGGTGTAGGTATCGTTTACCAGTTCTAATCAATACACCACGTTGTTATATGCTTAAGAAACAGGGCTTCGACCCTGTTTTTTTTTGCCACAAAGCAAAAAATGGCGACTTTTGAAAAGCCGCACGCTTTTGGTCGCAAACGGTTGGCATTTTGCAAATCAACCGTTAACCTGATAGCGGATTTCACTTCTGTCATCACAATGGAACTTCGTCATGTTTGAGAACATTACTGCCGCTCCTGCCGACCCTATTCTGGGCCTGGCCGATCTGTTTCGTGCCGACGACCGCCCTGGCAAAATCAACCTGGGTATTGGTGTATATAAAGATGAAACCGGCAAAACACCGGTGCTGACTAGCGTCAAAAAAGCTGAGCAGCATTTGCTGGAAAACGAAACCACCAAGAATTACCTCGGTATTGATGGTATCCCTGAATTTGGTCGTTGCACGCAGGAACTGCTGTTCGGTAAAGGCAGTGCAATTGTGAGCAGCAAATGCGCGCGCACCGCACAAACCCCTGGCGGTACTGGCGCACTGCGCGTTGCGGCGGATTTTCTTGCGAAAAACACCGCGGTTAAGCGCGTATGGGTAAGCAACCCAAGCTGGCCGAACCATAAGAGCGTGTTTAACGCTGCGGGACTGGAAGTCTGCGAATATGATTATTACGACGCTGCTAACCACTCTCTGAATTTCGAGGGTCTGCTGGCAAGCCTGAACGGCGCGCAAGCGGGCGACGTGGTGCTGTTCCATGGCTGCTGCCATAACCCAACCGGTATCGATCCTACGCTTGAGCAGTGGGAACAGCTGGCTAAGCTCTCCGTTGAAAAAGGCTGGCTGCCGCTGTTTGACTTTGCATACCAGGGCTTTGCGCGCGGTCTGGAAGAAGATGCCGAAGGCCTGCGCGCGTTTGCTGCCGTGCATCAGGAGCTGATTGTGGCAAGTTCTTACTCCAAGAACTTTGGCCTGTACAATGAGCGCGTAGGGGCATGTACCCTGGTAGCCTCAGACGAACAAACCGTTTATCGCGCATTCAGCCAGATGAAATCCGCGATCCGCGCAAACTACTCTAACCCACCGGCCCACGGTGCGGCAGTCGTTGCCACCATCCTGAGTAACGATGCGCTACGCGCAATTTGGGAACAAGAGCTGAACGATATGCGCCAACGCATTCAGCGCATGCGTCTGCTGTTCGTCAGCACGCTGGCTGAGAAAGGCGCAGATCGCGATTTTAGCTTTATCATTAAGCAGAACGGAATGTTCTCTTTCAGCGGACTGACTAAAGACCAGGTTCTGCGTCTGCGTGAAGAGTTTGGCGTTTACGCCGTTGCGTCTGGCCGCGTGAACGTTGCAGGCATGACGCCGGACAACATGGCGCCGCTGTGTGAAGCCATTGTCGCCGTGCTGTAATTTACACGCACAAAAAGCCTGCAATGTATATAATGCTTGTCAGTTAAGCTTTCGAAGGTAGCCGCAACGCGTTGCGTTGCGGCGGCACAAAACTCTCCACCATGGCCAGTATCTCATTTATTATCTTCGGGATTGGCGGTAGCCAACCCAGGCGGACTTCGATGTGTAGGTTTTAGTAAACACCGGGTTGCCGACAACGCTGAATCTTCCCGCCACGACATGTTAGATGGCAGGCAGTCTGAGGCGAACAGGATGGTTGTTCGAACGTTGAAGATGACGTAGAAGCATAAAAAAATCCGGAAACGGGTGAGCATTTCCGGATCCTTACACAGCCACTGAATCGGTCAACCGATCCTTAACTGATCGGCATTATTGCAATGTGCAGGCTTTTTTTATTCATTCGGTTTACCAGACGGGCATCTCATCCTGCAGGAACGGGTTATGCACGCGCTCATAACCCAGCGTCGACATTGGACCGTGCCCGGCGATAAACGTCACATCATCGCCCAGCGGCAATAACTTCTGTTTAATCGACTGAATTAACTGCCCGTGATCGCCACGCGGGAAATCACTGCGGCCTACGCCACCTTTGAAAATCACATCGCCAGAAATCAGCAAACGGGACTGGTCATCAAAGAAGACAATATGGCCTGGCGTATGACCGGGACAATGCAGTACCTGTAACGTCACATTCCCTACGCTAACCTGCTCGCCTTCGTTCAGCCAACGATCGGGGGTCAATGGCTGACACTCAGCAAGGCCAAACATGCGGCTTTGGGAAGGTAAACCCAGCAGCCAGAACTCATCTTCTTTTTCCGGACCGATAATCGGCACACCGTAGTGTTTAGCCAGTTCAGCCGCCGCACCCACATGATCGAGATGACCATGAGTCAGCAAAATCTGCATCAACGTGACGCCGCTGGCAGCGACCTCCTGCTTGATTGTCTCAGCGTCACCACCGGGATCGACAAGCGCGGCCAGTTTTGTTTGCTCACACCAGATTAATGAACAATTCTGGGAGAACGCGGTAACCGGAATAATACGATAGTTCATACTGCTCCTGTGTTTCGTTATTACCAGTGCCGTACCGGCCCGGTATCAATATGCACAAAGTTGCTTCTTGGGTAATATCCTACACCACCTGAGCGCATAGATAACGCAGCTTTGCGAACATTCGCTAACGAAACGCCTTCAATATGGAAATCCATTGCCTGCCCTTTGGTATGATAGCTTTTTTTCGCTACCCCACGGCTATGGGCGCGCAGTTCGTTGTTGGTATCCAAAGAGCGATATCCTGAAATGAGCTGCACAGGCTTGCGGGTACCCAGCAGGCCCTGAAGGCGATACAACTGATCAAATAATCCTGGGTCGATGGCTTTTACTTTATTCGCGCGGAAGTCGCGGAAAAAATGGTTTAACTTTGCTAATTCATCCTGAATATAGCCTCTGCCATCAAAGAATTCCGCTTTTAGCGACTCACCAGTATGGAGATTGTTGAGCGTCAAAATACGCGGACGTGGTGTCGAGAGGGTGGCAAATGCTGGCGTAGGCAAGATGGCCGCCGCGCCCAGCGCAACACCACCTAACGCCAGCAATCTGCGGCGATTAGCGTCAAATTTGTCCATGATAATCAGGTCTACAGGTCAATGTTTATCGTATATATGCTTAGCGCACGAAGGGCACCATAACTGGCAAAGCCTGGTACGTCAAGGCACCCTACCCCAGCAAATACGCGGCTTACAGCCATATTTACGCGTATTCACCCTAACTTACGACAACCTGTTTTCCCGAACTGCTTCATTTACCTGATTAATTGTTCGGCTTTTGACAAAATTTGTGCGCCGGATCGCGCGGTGAGATCGTAATTGTAAATATCTGTACGATACTGCGTGCGTCCATCGTCACCCACAAACGCCGTCAGATAGTACAAATTGACGGGAATGGTATGGCGAATATTCACGTAGCGCGTATCACCCTGCTTGAGGGCGTCTGAGATCCGCGTGTCGTTCCAGCCCGCATCCTGCAACAGCATATTGGCCAACTCCGAGGCTTTGTTTACGCGCACGCAGCCGGAGCTGAGCGCGCGGGTATCTTTCTGGAACAGATTATGGTTCGGCGTGTCGTGCAGATAGATTGCATCCGAGCTTGGCATATTAAATTTATAGCGCCCCAACGAGTTGTGCGCGCCAGGGGCCTGCTGGAAACGGAACGGCAGATTAGATGCCGTAATCGTTGACCAGTCCACCATCCAGGGATCAATCGTCTCTTTGCTGTTCCAGCCGCGTATTACCGTATAGTTATGCCGTTCCAGATACCCCGGATCATTCCACAGCCTGGGCAAAATGTCTTTACGCGCCAGCGTCGGCGGCACGTTCCACGGAGGATTGACCACCACGTTATTCAGTGCGCTGCTCATCATTGGCGTTTTGCGATCCGGGCGCCCGACAATGACCCGTGAAGCCAGCACTTCGCTGCCGTTCTGATAATAGACCAACGAATATGCCGGGATATTCACCATAATGCCGGTAGAGAGCGAACCTGGCAGGAGTCGCAAACGCTGGATGTTCAGTGCCAGTACGCCAGCCCGCTGAGCAGGCGAGACGTTCAGCCAGTCACGCGTCGACTTGCCAATAACGCCGTCCGCACCCAGCCCCTGAACGGCCTGAAATTGCTTAACCGCCGCGACCAGTTCACGGTCGTAAGCCGCTGGTTTATTGCTCAGGGCAACCGCTTTTTTCTCTTTTACCGGTGCCGAAGGGCTAACCACCACGTCCAGCGGTTCATCGCCAGGCAGCGCAATTTTTGGCCCGCCATCCATAATCCCCGAACGTTGAAGGATCACGCGCAAGGCAGGCACATCGCTGCTCCATTGCCCGGGGCGAAGCGTCGCGGCGCCACGCAGTTGCGGCCATGGGCGGGAATCGCCCACCAGCGTAAGCAGCGACTGATGCAGCGTCGCGTACTGCGGATGAGCAGGCGCAAGACTGGCGATAAAGCGCGGCAGGTCGCCGTTGTCCAGCGACACCTGCCACTGGTTAATAACCGACAGAGCGGGCGTCGCCATCTTGTAAGGTTTTTCGCTGTATAACCAGCGATTGCCATTGACCGGGATCCCCGCCACATAGTGCAGATACCCCATCATGGCATCAGTGAGCACCACGTCACGCGCCTGACCGGTTACGGCCGGGTCGGTCAGAAGTTTAACCCAGGTGGTGAACTGCGGCTGAAAGCCCGCGATGGCGACTTCCGCCAGTTGCTGCTGGAAAGCGCGCACCGCGTCACGGTTTTCCCACATAGGCTTCATGTCACGCGCCGCATAAAGCAGCGTGAGCTGATTGATATAGACAGGCGAGTAGCCCGAAGGTAGCCCGTTATGGAGTTGCTGGCCGACTGACTCAAGGTCAATACCTTCAGGTAAGGGCTTGATCCCGGCCATAATGGCCGTAGCCGAAGCTTGATCCAACGGCTGCGACAGCGTCGTAGGATGCGCCCCGATGATTGCCGTACTGTCAGACGGCACAACTTCAGGCTCGTCGGCCTGAGCATTAAACAGCGGAGCAAACATCACTGCCAGACACAAACTTAATGCCGACAGTTGACGACCACGATTTTTCTTTAGCAACATCCCTTGCCCCCTGTTTATTTACGGCATGCCCATAACGCTGGGGCTTTTATTTATTATAGAAAGGCAGGCACCGACTTGCCTGACCTTGTGTAAAGAAGTTTAAAGATAACCTGGAGGAAGAGAGAAGTTAAGCGGAATGCTCCGCCTTAGAGGAGGGCAGACAGGGCAGGATATATCTTATCCTGCCCTGTCTGCCAGGCTACGCCCCGCCGCATCAGGCCTTCGGGGCGCGGGCGTTAGTTAATGGTTAACGAGGTATTAACATCGTAAGCCAATAATGGACTGCCGGTATGCCATGCCACACCGTTGAAGGTGATATGCCCGGAGTAATGTCCGGACGGTAAACCCGGATTATCGCTGGCGCTATACTCTACCATCGGGTAGTTATCTAACAGGGCGCAAGTGACAGCATCGTTAAACTGGAAATTGCCGCAACCAGTGCCCCGCTGCCCTTTAAACGTGACATCGCGCGTTACCCCCTTATCATCGGTCATTGCGATCATCAGGGTAGAAGACGTCTTCGCACCACTCCAGACTAATTGCATCGGTCCCTTAAGATTGCCTGTCGGCAGGAAACCGACGGATGGCGAACTGGTGATGTTATCGCCTACATAACGTGATGTGGTGCCCGTTATCTTCCAGTCGTATTCCACAATGGCAGAAAACGTCACGCTGTTATCGGTCAGCGTCGTTTCATTTGCGGTTGCCGTCACCGTCGCCAGCCCCATCGTGTCGCCTTTCAGGGTTACGTTGGTTTTACCCGTACTGTCTGTTTTGGTTTCCGGCGCAGAAAGCGTATTCAGGTTAGTGCTCCAGGAGACGCTTTCATTTATAACTGGGTTATCGTTGGCATCATTGACCATGGCGGAATACGTCACACCCGGACCGTTTATCACCACGCGGCTGGAAGAAGGGGTCAGAAAGACCAGACGCGCCGTTTTCGCATCAGCCTCAAACAGGGTGTCACCGCCCGTCTTTTTGCCAGCGGAATTAGCGACAGGCGATGCCGTAATTTTCACGGTACCGGATTTTAGTGATGTCCCTTTAGTCGTTGCGTTGCCGTTAGCATCTGTACTGCTGCTGGCTGGCGCGAGCGTCACCCCCTCCAGGCTGGCGCTCCAGTTGAGGGGCGTGCCGGTTAGCGCGTTACCGTTCCCATCCGTCACGGTTGCCGTCCAGACGATCGCGTCTGCGCCATCGGCCACGGCGTGCTCTTTGTCTGCCGCAATCCCCGTCACCTGTGCCGTCTCCTGGTTTCCAATCACCTGCAGCGTCTGAACCTGGCTGTTGTTACCCGAGGAGGCCGTCACGTTTACCGCACCCGCTTTCAGGCTTGAAAACGAGACCGTCGCTTTACCGTCTGTACCCGTGACCGACGAGTTGACGCTAAGGCTGCCGCTGGGGTCACTGCTGCGCCAGTTCACCACCGAACCGGCAAGCGGGTGCTGCAGTGCATCCACTACCAGCGCCGTCAGATTTACGCTGTCTTTATCCGCGACGATATCTGTCGTTTTATCCGCGGTCAGGGTGGATACCTGCGCGGTACTGCTGTCCGCCGTAAAGCTCAGGCTGGGGAGAGACTGGCGCGATCCGTTTGCACTGGCCTCCACGGTGAATTTGTCCACGGATGCAGAAGTGAGCTGCACCTGCGCGACACCGCGGGAGTCCGTCGTCGTGCTGTCAGCCGTCAGCTTTCCGCTGGCCGGTGAGGCCTTCCACGCGACGTTTTCCCCGGATAACGCGTTGCCGTTTGCATCCACCAACGTTGCACTAACGGTAATGGCATTCACTCCGTTTGCCGGCGCGGTCGTTTTATCACTGCTAATGGCGGACACCTGCGCCGTTGCGGTATCGGCGATAAAGGTTATTTTATCGGCGCGTTTCGCGGTCGACTCACTGGTCTGTACCGTCACCACGACGTCACCCGCCTTCACGGAGGTGACCGTGATTTGCGACTTTCCGTCCGTGCCGCTGGTGGTCTGCGTTTCGCTCAGCGTCGCATTTTTATTGTCCGCCGCCCAGCTTACCGTCGCGCCCTGAACCGCATTCCCTTTTGCGTCCGTCACCGTCGCTTGATAGGTAATGCTGTCCGTCCCGTTCGCCAGCGCCTGTTTTTTGTTAAGCGTAATCAGGCTCACCGTCTGCGTGCTGCTATCGGCCACAAAGTCGATCGGGGCGAGTGTTTTAGCTGCTGACCCTTTCACCGCCGCACGCACGATGATCGTGCCCGTTTTTGACGATTTCAGCTCCAGCAGGGCATTACCACTGATATCCGTTAATGACGTTTTGCTACTCACCGGGGTGCTGTCTGTTTTTTCTATTGTCCAGTTAACCGTCACATTTGGCAGCGGGTGGCCGTAGCTGTCCGTCACCTGTGCCGTCAGCGTATTCGTGTCATCGTTATTTGCTATCACCTGCTGCTTTTCACTGCTGATGGCGACCACTTGCGCCGAACCCACATCGGCGTCAAAGCTCAGCGACGGTGTAACAAGAGCATTTCCGCCTTCAAGCTGTGCCGTGACGAGCGTGCTAATGACATCGATACTGGTGACCTGAATCTGTGCGATGCCGCTCTCATCGGTGCGGGTCTGTGGCGTTGAAAGCACTGCCCGGGCAGTGTCAGCAGACCAGTCGATGGTTGTCCCTTGCAGCGCTTTACCGTACTGGTCCGTCACCCGTGCCGTCAGCGTGATGGGCGCACTGCCGCTTGCCAGTGCGCTGGTTGTGGATGCCTCCAGCGCGGCTAACTGCGCTATCGTCACCGTCGCCTCTTCTTTCAACCTGGCGGTGGATAGCTTCGTGGTCCCGTCGATTAAAGGCTGGATGGTGAGCGTGTCGGGTGTGGTACCGCTGGTCAGGATCGCCGTATACACGCCTTTCCCGCTTTCGATAAAACGGTCTATCTTCGGCGCGTTGTCCGAAGTAGTGAGGGAGCCTGCCGTTTTTGCAGAGGCGAGCAGCGTGGCTGTCAGACGCGAGGCCAACCCGGTGGCGGCCTCGCCCGCGGCTGTTTTGAGCGCCACACTCACCGTGGCGGTGGATTTACCGTCTGCCGGTATCGTTGCCGGCGAAAGCGTCGTTACGGACTGCAGCGTCGTTGCATCAATACCGTTTACCGTGACGTTAATCTGTTCGGGTCTGGAAGCATTCCCTTTTTTATCCCACGCGGTGGCGTTCAGGGTATAACTGTTGACACCCTCTCCCTGCCAGAAGGGGAGCGTCATCACGAACTGCGCTGGACTGTCGCCTGCGGTAATTTTACCTCCGTGGCTAAAGAAGCTATCCCCCTGCCACTCAATGCGGTCAAGCCCATGTTTTGCCTTAACTTGCGCCGTCACCGTCTGACGGGAGCGCTCCGCCCCGGTCAGTGTTGACGCAAGCGAAAGCGAGATCAGCTCCTGCTTGCGGTATTCCAGAACGATGTTGTTATTGCGGTCGACAAGTTCCATCCGCCCTCCCTGCAGCGTGCGGCGTAGCGCCACCTGCGACGGATCGAGCTGTGCACGTAACGATACACCCGGCGTCCAGGTCAGCGCCAGATTAAGCTGGGTGTCATTTTCACCGCTCTTGCCCATTTTTTGATTCAGGCCCATGGTTACCAGCGGCACCGGCGTGTAGTTCACGCCAAGCGTGACGGCATAAGGATTTGTCTGCCTGTCATCTTCGTCATCACCGAACAGACCCACGTTGTCACCATAGTACTGCTCGTAAATAATATTCGCCCCCAACTGCGGCCAGGAGGGTAAATATCCCGTAGTGCGAAGATCAAAACCATTCGCCACGCGCTCGTCGTAATCCTCGTATTGCGATGAAGACATCCAGTCACTCAGGCGAAAATAGCCATTAGTAGAAAGCTTTAGATAATCCCATCCCATTTCAGCGCCCAGCCCGAGGCGCTGATGTTGATTACCAGAAACCTGTTGGTCATAGAAGACATTCGAGCCCCACATCCATTTGTCGTTGAAATGACGATAACCCAACCCGCCATTTACGCTATTACGGTCGTTATGGCGGCGGCCGCCAAACTGGGTAAAGACAAGGTTTTCTTTTTCGTTATATAACGGGACCAGCAGGTCAAGATCGGCGTCGCTCAGGCTGAATTTTTCGTCAGTCAGAATATTGACCCTGGCGGTGCCAAACTGGCTCAGCCACGCCTGAACGCTGGAAGCGGCCTTACCTGTAGCAGCAGACACGACCGCACTGCCCAGGGCATCTGAAGCGTTATCTCCACTGAGCAACGCGCCCGCCTGAATAGCCGCCTGTGCCATACTGTCTGCGTTTTGCTCTTCCTTTTGCGCAGGTTTCTTATCCGCTGAAGCGGCTATCTCCTGCGCATTCGCCGTTAATACCGGCGAGAAATATAATAAGAATGATGGAGGGAGAAACTGCAATACGATTTGTACGCAGGCAAATAACGTCCTTGTTTTTAGATTCATAAATTATGTTCGTTTGTAAGGGATTGTTAAGAACCCTGCATTATAATCACCTTTTACTTTGCCTCAAGACGTCCCCCCTACGTAAATATCACTTTATATTCTATATAGATAAATATATTCCCTGCCTAAATAATACAACCGCTAACGCCGTCATTTCTCCACAAACTCATTATTCATAATTATTAATTCTTTTTATATATGCGATTATTTGACGTTATTATGTTTCATAAATATTCATTTAAGTATTTCTAACTTTTAAAAGAGGGCAAAAAAAACGCAGCACATACTGGCTGCGTTTTGTCTTTCGGCAACATCTTAAGAGGCGTCAGCCGCATCCGGCAACGATTCCGGCGGCTGCGGGGCAAAACCACGCAGTCCCACCACATGAACGTGCTCGCTGTTCTGGAAGACCTTACGTACCAGTTTGTAAGTGGTACCTTTCTCCGGGCTGATGTTTTCCGGTGCCGCAATGATGAGCTGCATATCAAGACGATCGCAAAGCTCAAACAGCGTGGCGATAGAGCGGGCATCAAGACGTGCGGCTTCATCCAGGAACAACAGCCGGCATGGAGAGATATCTTTGCCGCGCAGACGACGCGCTTCGTCTTCCCAGCTCTGCACCACCATCACCAGAATCGACATACCGGTACCGATAGCTTCACCGGTAGAGAGCGCACCGGATTCCGCACGCAGCCAGCCGTCGGAGCCACGGTTAACCTCAACTTCCATTTCCAGATAGTTACGGTAATCCAGCAGCTCTTCACCAATGGTTTGCGGCGTACGTTGTCCCATATCAATCTGTGGATTCAGGCGCTGGTACAGTTTTGCCAGCGCTTCGGAGAAGGTCAGGCGGTTGCTGTTAAACAGATCCTGATGCTGTTCATGCTGTTCGGACAACACATCCAGCAGCGTGGAGTGAGCTTCCCGTACGTTCACGTTCAGACGCACGCTATTGACCTGGCCAAACGACACGCTCTGCAGCCCCTGGTTCAACTGACGAATACGATTCTGTTCGCGCTGAATGGTTTTGCGAATAATATTCGCCACGCTGCGGGAGCTTATTGCCAGCTTCTGCTCACGTGAGGTCAGCTCCTCCGTCAGACGGCCCAGTTCGATCTCCATCTGCTCGATGGCTTCAACCGGATCGTCGGTACGGATAATATCCTGGCGGATACGCTCGCGCAGGTGCTGATAAACGGCCACAAAGAACTGAATTTTACGTTCAGGACGCTTAGGATCTTCCGACATGCGTAACACGTCGCGCAGGTGTTCGTTATCGGCCACCGCCAGACGTAGCGCACCCAACGCCTTATCCGACATGGAGCGCAGTTCATCGCCGGAAAGATACGCCAGCTCGCGACGGTGCAGACGACGTTCAACGTTATTGTCTTTCACCATGCGCATCACGGCGCACCAGCCCGCCTTCGCGGTCACAACCTGCTCGCGCATTTCGTGATAATCGCGCTCCAGCTTGCGCAGGCGACGGGTCAGGTTATCCATTTCGGCTTCACTGAAGGTGAGCGCTTTCTCCAGCTGATTGCGACGCGCGCGATTGTTGCTAAGCTGGCTGTGAAGCTCATCGCGACGAATACGCGCCCGCTCTTCGGCACCGCTGTCGGCACGCACGCCAATATCCTGCAGTTCTTTATGCAGATCGTTTAGCAGTTCTTTCTTGGTGTCGTAGGAGCTTTTTAGCGAGGCCATGACCTGGCTGTACTGGCTCAACTGAGCCGCATGGCTACGCATCGCTTCACGGGCCCGCGTACGTTCTACTTCAGCCTGTTCAAGACGCTGGCGCAGCTTCTCGTTCAGATCGCTATTGCCGCTCAACATTTCCGCTGAGTCAGAGTAGCCAAAATGGGCGCGACGCTGTACGACTTCCGTCAGAGCAAACGCCTGCTGACGCGCCTCGCGCTGAACCTGCTGTGACCAGGCATAATCTTCTTTTAACTGCTCGAACTGTTCCGGATCGCTCTGAAGTACAGCGACAACCGGCTCCAGCTTCGCCAGTTGATTTCCATGCTGTTGGACAAAGCGCGCCGCTTCCTGGGCTTCATCCAGACGTTCCTGAATTTCATCGACGCGATCAGCCAGCGTATCATCCGCCAGCAAATTCAGGCGCGGCAGAATACGGTTAAGGGCCGCGACGCCCTCTTTCGCCTGTTCGAACCGGACGCGGCTCTGCTGGTTATCATTTTCATGATTAGCAATCGCACGTTCCAGTTCGCCACGACGGGTGTTGAGCTTGCGAATTTCGGCTTCAGGATCGGCGTCGAAGGCCACCGCCAGATGGCTGCCAATAAAGCGGCTAAAGGCCTGGTGCAGACGCTGCGTTTTCTGCACGTCAAACGACAGCGTGGCAAAACGTTCAGACAATATTTCGCGCTCGGCATGCAGGCTTTCGATACGGTTTTCGCGCGCGGCGCGGCCAAACAGCGGCAGTTCCGGGAAACGCGAATAACGCCACTGGCGGTCAGCGATTTTCACCACCACAGCTTTTTCCAGTTCATCCACGCTGAACACGCTGTCATCGAATGACTGTGGATCCCCTTCGATCAGATAGAGATCTTCAGGACACTCTTCCAGCCCGGCAAGCTGTTCAGAGATGAGCGACAGGTCTGGCACCACAATCGCATTACGCGACGGGCCATACAGCGCCGAGAAGTACGGCGCGTCATCCAGACCCACATCGTCATAAATTTCGGAGAGCAGCACGCCGCCAAAACGCTCCGCCAACGTGTTGAGACGCGCATCTTCCGCGCCGCCCGGCTGGCTTAAGCGCTCAATTTCTTCGTCAACGTCGCGCTTACGTGCACCCACTTCGTCACGCTCAACAATCGCTTCGCGCTCGCGTTCGAGCAATTGCTGCAGGTATTCTGTCACGTCCTGGCTGGATTCAAACTCTGCGCCACACTGCTCGCTGAGCTGGTTCAGGCTGCTTTGCGCGGCAAGCCATACTGGGGCACGCTGTAGCAACGTTTGCGAGCGGGATTGTAGCTGCTCCATCTCCTGGCGCAACGTCATGCGCTGTTCGCTGGCGTTGGAAACGGTGTCAGAAAGCGCCGCGATACGCGCTTCAAGCTCCTGATGCAGAGCCTCAAGATCGTCAATGGCGTAATTTTTACCCTGGCGCTTGCAGAAATCCGCCAGCAAACGTTCGGCTTCCTGCTGCTCGCGCAGACGCTGTTCCAGCTCGTTCAAACGCATCCGCAGCGGCTGAACCTGGCCGGCCAGATGGCGCTGGTTTACGCCGTCACGCAGTAACTCACGGGCGACATCCCATGCTTCATTACGCGCAAGCGGGCCGTTGATGGCTACAACCAGTTGATAAGCTTGCTCAAACTGGCTGTGTGCCGATTGCGCCACGCTCATTTTTTGGTCAAGCGACAGCAGTTTTTCGGTAGCTTCCTGCTCTTTATCCTGGAAGGTATCCAGCCATTCTTCAGCGCTTTCTGCCGTTAAGTCAGGGAGATGGCACAGTTCTTTTGCGCGCTGTAATGCCTGCAAAGCCTGATTGTACTGAATCGCGCGCGTCTGCTGCACGTCCAGCGCCTGCTGGTAATCGGCAAGCTGGCTTTTCAGCTCATCCACTTCCAGCTCGGCGGCTTCGGCACGGGCTTCGTTCTCTTCCTGCACGTCGGCCGCTTCGGCCACCACTTCATTTTGCTCTTCGAGACGGATTTGCAGCTCATTGAGATCCGCGTCGTAGCGTTCGATTTTTTCCTGCTGACGCAGTGCCGTTTGCACCAGGTTCAGGTGATCGCTGGCCGCCTGGTAATCGGCTTCCAGATCCCCTTCTGCACCGTTGTGCTCGCCCAGCTCACGGGACATTTCAACGTGCTTATACTGCTCGGCTACCAGCTGCTTGCGGGAGGTCAACAGCTCGCGGCGATACGCTAACGCCTGGTCAAGATGCACGCGGCGCTCGTTGGCGTGGCGCATATAGTCCGCCGCCACGTAGTTAGTGGCTTCGCTGATCAGGTGTTTAAACAGATCGCGGTCAGACTGGGTCACGCGAATCGCTTCCAGCGTCATGCGGTTTTCACGCAGCGCGGCTTCCATGTCCTGGAAGGCCTTACGCACGCCGCTGTTTTCCGGCAGCAGGTAGTCGCGCAGGGAGCGGGTGATGGCGCTGGAGATACCGCCGTACAGGGAGGCTTCAATCAGACGGTAGTATTTACTGCGGTCAGACGCGGTGCGCAGGCGACGGGCCACCACGCCCAGATCGAACATCAGAGAGTGGTAGTCGGTAATCGAGTTGAACAGCTTAAACTGCACGCCTTCGATGGCTTCGAGCTTGTCTTTCAGCTCCTGCAGCGTCAGCACGCGCGCCTGACGATCGTTGAGAGTTTCTGTCAGCAGCGCCGTCGGCTGCATAGAAGTCGGCAGGCCCTGGATGGCAAAGGGTTTAATATCGACTTTACGGTCGCGACCGGCGACCTGCTGCAGACGGACACCCACCACCACGCGCTGATGCCGGGAGTTGATCACATCCAGCACCGAATAACAGACGCCCGCTTTCAGCTTTCCGTGCAGGCCTTTATCACGAGAGCCGCTCGTCGCGCCCGCTTCGGTAGTGTTACGGAAGTGCAGCAGCGTTAAATCGGGGATCAGCGCCGTCACGAATGCCGCCATGGTGGTGGATTTACCCGCCCCGTTACCGCCGGAGAGCGTCGTCACCAGCTCATCCAGATCGAAGGTGCGGGCAAAAAAGCCGTTCCAGTTGATAAGCGTTAGTGAGCGAAATTTACCGCGTTCAATCATTACTCTTCCTCCCCGCTATCCGGCTGACTCTCTTCATGCTCATCATTAAGCTGCAAATGATTTTCCACCGGCATCGCTTCACCGTCGCGGATCATACGCAACTGCGCTTCACGCGCGTCGTCGCCCGTACGGACATCGGCACCGAAGCGGAAGACAGACTCGGTAATGCGGAATTTGCTGCTGTCGTGGCCCATAAACCAGACCATCCCCAGGCGACGCAGACGGTTCAGGGAAGAGCGAACTTTTTCCTGCAATTTCTGACGATCGAGATCTGAACCGGTTGAACGGTTGTTCACCAGCTTGAGCAGCTTGCTCTCATCCGCGAGGGCTAACAGTTCGTCGTACAGTTCCTGCTGGGTGAAAATGCCTTCATTCGCCAGTCGTTCCGGGCTGAGATAGAGGTAGCAGAGAATTTTGCCAACCATCATATCCAGCTCGGAAAGCACGGAACGCGGGATGAGCGTCGTGGAGCGCGGGCGCAGGTAGAAGAACCCTTCCGGCGCGCGAATGAGCTCAACGTTATAGCGTGCGTAAAACTCTTCCAGGTACTCCTGGAAATCCATCAAAAAGGCGTGATTATCCAGCTCGTCAAGGCCAATGTGACGACCAGCACGTAACTGGCTGTCCAGCGCCGGAAATAACGGATTCGCCAGCGCCTGTGCCAGCTTAAGTGGCATCACTTGTTCAATATTTGTCAATGACATGCGCCTGTACCTTGGCTCCGTAATCGTTAATCGGCTGCCACTTCGGCGGCAGCCCGGTGAAATCTGCTTGCGCGACGCCCAGGCGCACCGCCTGGTCTACAACAATGCGGGCGATATCGAAGTGGCGCGCGCGAGGATATTGCGCCAGATACTCGCGCACCACCAGCCCAAGATCCAGCGGGACTTGTCTGGTTTTATAGACAGCGAGCTGTTCTTCGATCATCGCTGCAAGTTGCTCGCGAATTTCGTTGAATTCTTCAAATTCCAGATCCGGTGGCAGTTCACCTGTCACCTCTTCATCACGTAGCGCCATCTCTTCGTCACGCATATCCAGCAGACGATCAGCGCTGGCATAGGTCAGCGCCCAGGGCGCATCGAAATAGGTTTGTACTGACTGGCGTAAACGCTGGGCAAAGACGCGGTTTTTATCCATATCAATCGCGGTACGGATAAATTTGTGCACGTGACGGTCATAGCCGATCCACAGGTCGATGGACTGCTGGCCCCAGCTAATAATGCGGTCGAGTTTGCTCTGCAGGTCGAAGACCAGACGGTCGACAAAATGGAGATCGTCATGGGCTAAGGTCGCATCCTGGATGCGCAGCAGGTTGGCCTGCAGCTTGTCTCCCGCCGCCTCCAGCGTATCCTGCAGTTCACGCAGGGTGCCGGAGGTTTCCGAGAGCAAGAGCTCGCAGCTGGAAATGGCCGCACGCCAGTCTTTATTCAGCAACTGGGCGATATCGTCCTTTACCTGCTGCTGCTGTTCGTCCATCAGACGCTGGGTCAGATCGATACTGTCGAAGATCTCCGCAACCGAGTATTTCAGCGGGGCGTAAACGTTGCGATGCCAGTGGAACTCATCCCCGTTTTCGTCTGCGGCATCTGCCGCACGCTTTAGCTCGCCGGCGACAATCGAGAGCTGCATAGAAAGACGCAGCGTGGAAAACTCGCGCTGGCGGATATAGTAATCGGTAATGCCGATGCCCAGCGGCGTCAAACGATAGATGGCGTTTCCTTCGGCCTGCTCGCTGGTAAAGCGGTTCAGCAGACGTTGACGCACCATATCGTTGATTGCGTTGTTGGCACGCACGCTAATGGTTTCGCTGGTTTGCTCAAACGCATCACTGACGTGGCGGAACGCATCCACCAGTTCGCCCTCGCTCATTTCACCATCAAGCCGCTCGCCGTTCAGCGTGGCAACCGCCAGCAGGAAAGAGAGTCTGTCTACCGGCAGCGAGATGGAGAAATCGTTTTTCCTGGCCCAGGCAACCAGTTCGGGGACTGTCTGGGAAAATTCACTCATAGATTATCCTTGCATCTGCGGCTTGCGCGCGGTGACGTGAATATAGCGGCCAAGGCTAAGATAAGGCTCCTGGCGGCAATACCGCGTTTCTATTTCGGTTAAGGCGTCTAAACAGTCATGCTGTTTTTGTTTCTCACGCAGATAATCATGGAACACCCTCACGCCTGTTTTACCGGTAATTTCCCAGCCGATCTCTTCCAGCCAGCCATATACCTGCTGCGGTTCACGCGGGAAATCCGGCGACAGCGTGCGCCGTTTCTTTTTATACATCCCTTGCTGCACATAGCCGAAGTTACCCACCAGCACGTTACGCATTAACAGACCGTTTGCATTGTAGAACATCAGCGATAACGCGCCGCCTGGGCGCAGCATTGACCACAGCGTTTTTAACATAGCTTGTGGTTCGGCGACCCATTCGAGTACAGCATGGAACAATATCAGATCAACCTGTGATTCCAAATGCTGCGCAATGTTCTGAGCGGCGCAATGTATAAAATGCATGTTGTCGCTCACACCTTTCTCTTCCGCCGCATGTTCGGCTCGCGCCACCATCTCAGCCGACAGATCGCAAAGGGTGACGTGGTGGCCGCGTTGCGCCATCAGAATAGCGGTCTGACCTTCCCCACCACCGGCGTCCAGCACGCGCAATTTCTGGCCCGCGTAGTCGGCAAGCAGTTTGTCCAGATCCTGCCAGAGGATCGTCTGACGGAGCTGGCCTTTGGTGGTGCCATAAATGTTGCGCGAAAACTTTTCCGCGATGTCATCAAAATTGCGATCCCGCATTGGGAAGGTTCCACTCGCTCACAGCAAAACCGCTATTTTGTCACACCCGCGCGGAGAATGAACCTCTCTGGTGTAATATCACGGGTAAACACCTGCTGTATGGTTAAAAAAGGAACCAAAAAGGATGCTTTTTACCCTGAAGAAATATATTGGCGGCATGATGCTTCCCCTCCCCCTGTTGCTACTGCTTATCGCACTGGGCCTGGTGCTGGTGTGGTTCAGCCGTTTTCAGAAAAGTGGCAAATCGCTCATCACCCTCGGCTGGCTGGCGCTGCTGTTACTGAGCCTGCAACCGGTCGCCGATGGTCTGTTACGGCCGATAGAACATAACTACCCGACGTGGCAGGGAAAGCAAAAGGTGGAATACATTGTGGTATTGGGCGGCGGATATACCTGGGATCCAGACTGGGCCCCCAGTTCCAACCTGATTAACAATAGTCTGCCGCGGCTGAACGAGGGTATTCGCCTGTGGCTCGCCAACCCGGGCTCGAAAATGGTCTTCACCGGTGGTGCCGCGAAAACCAACCCGGTCAGTACCGCTGAAGCGGGGGCAAGAGTGGCAGAATCGCTTGGCGTTCCGCGCTCGTCGATCGTGACGCTGGATAGCCCAAAAGATACCGAGGAAGAGGCGGCAGCAGTGAAAGAGGCAATCGGCGATGCTCCCTTCTTGCTGGTCACGTCCGCCTCTCACCTGCCGAGAGCGATGATTTTCTTTAAGAAGCAAGGATTGCACCCGCTGCCCGCGCCGGCCAACCAGTTGGCCATCGACGCCCCGCTCAACCCGTGGGAGCGGACCATCCCCTCTCCGGTATGGTTGATGCACAGCGATCGTGTGGGTTACGAAACGCTCGGACGTCTCTGGCAGTGGCTGAAAGGATCGTCAGGCGAGCCAGGGCAGGAGTGATTTTGTCGCGAGGTCGAAGTTAGCGCGATTAAAACGTCCGGTATTGACCAGTTGCGCCACTTCATCCCAAAGCAGATAAAGCCAGCGCCGCCAGAGAAACGCCTCCGCGACCGGCGCACGCTGTAGGTAATGCCACAGCAAACCTTCCGCAGCGCCGCTGTCGCTCAGCCTGAACAGTTCGTACTCACGCGGCGCCCAGAGCGTGATGCCCGGCCCGAGCATCGCTAGCAGTTGATCGCTGCGGGGGTCTTTTAACATACTGCGCAAGGTAAAATTGCCGTGTATCAGCACGCAGTTGTCGTTAAAACCGTCAAACAAGGCGGGCAAACATTCCCGGGTGCGGAACAGGATTCGTTTATCCTGCATGCTTAACCCGGTCTTGTTGAACTGGTTAAGGGTTCCCCACAGCACTTCGACTCGCTGGCGATACCATAGCGGCCACAGATTTTCCTGGGTACTGTCGACCGTTCCAACAAGGCCACGGCTATCCTGTCGGTGCCAGGCCAAAAGCGCCTCAACAATCTGATCTTTAAGCTGATCCCAGCGTTCTGGCGTACGCGTCGGGGCTTCAACCGAGACGCCGCGCAATCGCTCAATCAGCAGCACATCCGGTCCGGGATGTTCCTCATGGGTCATTACGCCGTAGACCGTCGGCATGCGAACTGTTCCTTCCCGTGCCAGCATCGAAATTTTCCAGGCAAGCTGGCTGGCGATACCCGGCGAGGTAAAACTTCTGGCCATCAGCGGCATTGGGTTTCCCTGACTGTCGTACAACGACCAAAGTGCGGTATCTGCCTTTTCATGCACACATTCGACCCGGCTTAACGTCTCACCAAGCAGATGGCTAAGTTCAGCACGCAACTGTTCCATATGAGATTACCCCCAATAAAACTCCTGCTTTCATAATGAGCGTGCGGCCAGCAGATGTCACCCGGATGAGATCAATTATGGAAACGAAAAAGGAAAAATAACCAGACGGGAGAGCACCCCCCCGAACGGAGGGATGGGGTCAGCGTTATCGCAGTTCTGCGCGGACGCGTTCGAGGTCTTCAGGGGTATCCACGCCCGTGCCAGGCACTTGTTCGGCGACCGCAACGTGAATTTTTTCGCCGTACCAGAGCACGCGGAGTTGCTCCAGCATTTCACTGTGCTCAAGCGGGCTCGGCGCCCAGGTAACGTAACGGCGAATGAAACCCGCCCGATAACCATAAATTCCCAAATGACGCAGGAAGGTATCGCCAATGGACTCCTTAGACGCTGCAAAGCGATCGCGATCCCAGGGAATAGTCGCGCGGGAAAAATAGAGCGCATAGCCTTGCGCATCCATCACCACCTTCACCGCATTTGGGTTAAACGCCTCTTCTGCATGGTGAATGGGAACCGCGAGCGTTGCCATCCCGACGTCTCGCTGGGCCAGATTTTCCGCCACCTGGCGAATAATGACCGCCGGGATCATCGGCTCATCGCCCTGCACGTTAACGATGACGGTATCATCGCTGAAGCCACATTTTCCGACCACTTCAGCCAGACGCTCGGTACCGGACTGGTGATCGGCGCGGGTCATGCACACTTCCCCTCCCGCCGCTTCAACGGCGCGCGCAACGTCCGGATAATCGGTGGCCACAATCACCCGGTCAGCTCCAGATTCCCGCGCACGTTCAAGAACATGCACAATCATCGGTTTGCCGTTGATATCCACAAGGGGTTTACCCGGCAGGCGCGTCGAGGCATACCGTGCCGGGATAATGACAACAAAACTCATGGTTTGCTCTCTTCTTCCGCCAGGGAACGGGCCTCGGTTTCCAGCAAAACCGGTATGCCGTCACGCAGGGGGAAAGCCAGGCTGTCCAGCTTGCAAATGAGCGCTTGTTTATCCTGGCTGTAGTAGAGTTTGCCGTTGCACACCGGGCAGGCAATAATTTCGAGTAAACGGTGATCCATAGTTCCTCCGTAGGGGTAATCGTTACAGCTTAACACATTCCTTTTTCAGGGCGTGCCTGTTTCCCAACCACTTCGACAGGCGTGAAACAGCCCATCGGGCGCACGCCCAGGCGTAACCCTGTAAGCCCCCTGCCAGCGCGCAAACTCGCTAATGGCGCAGGTTAGCCCCTTTTCCAGGGTAGCCGTTACCTTCACGCCGTCCTCAAGATAAAGTGACATAATCTCAAGCGTGCTGGTTTTGCGATGCATTTTGGCGTCCATGCGTCCGACCAGTTGCCCTCTATACAATAACGGTAAAACAAAGTAACCGTACTGCCGCTTGGGCGCAGGGGTGTAGCACTCCAGCCGATAGCTAAAATCAAACAACTGCTCAGCCCGTTTTCTGTCCCAGACCAGCGGATCGAAGGGAGACAGCACGGCGCTGTGGCTAGCCTTAAGTTGACCTTCCAGAGCCAGCGGCAAGCGCGAAAGTAAATCCGTATGCAGCCACATTTCCCCCAGCTTTTCTACCCTAACGGGTGTGACTCGCTGCTGGTGCTGCCACCTCTCAAGCAAGGGTTTCAACGCAGGCTGACGCAGGCGGTAATAATCAGCCAGCCACTGCGGACGAAAAATCCCCAGACTCCGGGCGCTGTTTTCCAGCATGATGGCTACAGCTGATGCCTGCGAGAGCAGATCCCGTCGATCGTCCCAATGGGGCATAATGCGCTGGATAGTTGAAAGGATATCGCCAGGCCGTGCGCGACAGCGGGGCTTTTCAAGCAGCCCTTGCGCGGCAAGGTGAAGATTGCGCGCGGCAGAAAGCGAGAGTTGCGGTAAAGACATGCGTTTTCCTGTCAGTCAAAGCGCCATCAGTACCACGTACGTTTTTTAATGCACTATCGCCATCAGTTCCTTAAGCAAATGTTCCGGCTGCTCACCGCTGAGTTCAGCGTCGACCGGCAGGTACCACCAGTTTTCTTTCGCAAATGCACGACATTTCACCGCGTCTTTTTCGGTCATAATCAACGTCTGCCCGGGTGCCGTCAACGCATTCACCTGCTCTGCCACCAGCGCCTGATGGTCTGCCAGCGGAACCAGTTTTTCGAGCCGGGCGCCACATTGCTCAAGCGTAGTAAAGAACCGCGGAGGATGGCCAATTCCCGCCATTGCCACCAGCGCGGACAACTGAGCGACATCCCGACGTTCTCCCGTTAACAGGTTGATCGCCATCCCCGGATGAAGATGCATGGGGATTTCGCCCGGCCCCGCAACGCCGCCGTTAACAATGACCGCATCAACCGACTGTAGCCGCGAAGCGCGTTCACGCATCGGCCCGGCAGGCAACCACCAGCCGTTGCCGAAACGGCGAACCCCATCGATAACCACAATTTCTTTATCACGCGCCAGGGCGTAATGCTGCAGCCCATCGTCGGTGATGATGATTTGGACGTCGTGTTCGGCTATAAGCGCCACAACAGCCTCACTCCGTACGGGCGACACCGCAACCGGCGCGCCGGTACGTTGATAAATGAGGACTGGTTCATCGCCCGCTTCTGCGGTGGGTGTATTTGCTGCCAGCAGCAGCGGATACTGCACCGCTTTACCGCCGTAACCGCGCGACACAACCCCTGGACGAATACCGCGTTTCTGCAGTTGTTCCACCAGCCAGATAACCACTGGCGTTTTGCCGTTGCCGCCAGCCGTAAGGTTACCGACAACGACAACCGGCACCGGCGCGCGCCAGGCGCGTTTCAGCCCCAGTCGATAAAGCAAGCGAATAGCACCGCTCACCAGACCATACAGCCAGGAGAGCGGCAGAAGCAGCAGCCACAGCGGTGATTCACCGGACCAGATGCGTGCAATCATTGTCCGAACTGCATTTTATGAAGCTGAGCGTATACGCCACGGTGTGCCAGCAGATCGGCATGGCTACCGCGTTCAACAATCACGCCATCTTCAACCACAACAATTTCATCAGCCTGTTCAATAGTCGACAAGCGGTGCGCAATCACCAGCGAGGTACGGTTCTTCTGCAGTTCATCCAGCGCTGACTGAATCGCACGCTCAGATTCGGTATCCAGCGCAGAGGTCGCTTCATCGAGGATCAGCAGTGGGCTATCACGCAGCAGGGCACGCGCAATGGCGATGCGCTGACGCTGGCCCCCGGAGAGCAGCACGCCGTTCTCACCGATAATCGTATCCAGGCCGTTATCCATCTTATTGATAAAGTCCATCGCATACGCCATACGTGCAGCATTTTCTATTTGCTCACGGCTGTACTCTTCATTACGGGCATACGCGATGTTGTTGGCGACCGTGTCGTTGAACAGATGCACGTTCTGAGAAACCAGCGCCACCTGGTTACGCAAAGACCGGAGGGTGTAGTCCCGCAGATCGTGACCATCTAACAGGATCTCACCTTCGTCAATATCGTAGAAACGCGTAATCAGGCTGGCAATGGTCGATTTACCCGAGCCGGAACGGCCTACCAGCGCTACGGTTTTCCCCGCCGGAATGGTCAGGTTAATATTACGCAAGGCCGGGATTTCACGGTCTGGATAGGTGAAGGTCACATTGCGGAACTCCACATCACCCTTTGCGCGCTCAATCTGGCGTTTGCCTTCATCTTTTTCCTGTTCGGAATCCAGAATGCTGAACAGGGTCTGACAGGCGGCCATCCCGCGCTGGAACTGGGCGTTAACGTTAGTTAGCGATTTAAGCGGACGCATCAATGCAATCATGGCTGAGAAGACAACGGTGATCGTCCCCGCCGTCAGGGTCTCCATAACGCTCGGGAAGCTTGCCGCATACAGTACAAACGCCAGCGCGAGAGAAGCAATCAGCTGAATGATCGGGTCGGAGATGGAAGAAGCCGACACCATTTTCATGCCCTGCAGACGCATTTTATTGCTGACTTTATCAAAGCGGCTGGTTTCAACTTCCTGACCGCCGAAAATCAACACTTCTTTATGCCCTTTGAGCATCTGCTCGGCGCTGGTGGTGACCTGTCCCATCGTGTTCTGCATACTCTTACTGATATTGCGAAAACGCTTAGACACGACCCGAATAGCAATAGAGACAATCGGCGCGAGAACGATAAGGATGATCGACAACTGCCAGCTGTAATAGAACATCATAATAAACAGACCGATAATCGACGCGCCTTCACGCACGACGGTTATCAGCGCACCGGATGACGAAGAGGCGACCTGCTCTGAATCATAAGTAATTCGTGACAGCAAGGTACCGGTGGACTGCTTATCGAAAAAGGCGACCGGCATGCCCATCATGTGGCTGAACAGGCGACGGCGCATGGTCATCACCACTTTTCCCGATACCCAGGAAATACAATAGCTGGATATATAGCTGGTGATACCGCGTAAGATCATCAGTCCGATAACCACCAGAGGCATCCATAGCAACACTGAGCGATCCGTTTTACCAAAACCGTCATCCAGTAACGGTTTGAGAAGCGATAGCATAAAAGTATCGCTGGCTGCGTTGAGGATTAACGCAACGCCCGCCACGATCAAGCCTGTTTTAAAGGGTGCAATCATCGGCCAGAGTCGGCGGAAGGTTTGCCACGTGGAGAGATCTTTGTCGTTATGCATTCAAAAAACCAGCATTTGTTGAAATAGCCGCATATTCTACCCGTTATCTACGGACACGCCAAACCGCTGATGATACCAACGCGGTAAATAGTGATCCCGCAAACGTCGGATTTGCCAGTGATGTTGTTTAAAGGTCACCGATATCTGCCCGGAGTGAGGGGTATCGTGCCAGATGTAGCCCTCTTTTTGATAACGTTTAACTACCTTAAGCGATGGGAATCTCCACGCGTTATAACGCGCGGCAGAGGCCAACGCAATTTTTCCCTCTACCCGTTGCACCAGTGGCGCGGATGAAGAGGTATTGCTGCCATGATGAGGCACCTGTATAAGGGTAGAAGCCAGATAACGCCAGTAATGGCTAAGCATAGCCTGTTCCGCCAGCGCTTCAATATCGCCCGTCAACAATACGCTCTGCTCCCCGTCATCGATTTTTACCACACAGGAGCGGTTATTACCTGTGGCGATGTTGCCTTCAGGTGGCCAGTGAACAGAAAAGGTTAGCCCCTGCCATGTCCATCGCTGCCCGCGAAAACAAGGTAGGTGCCCTGCCCACCGCAACGGGCTTCTGATCCACAACGCGGGCCACGTTTTTTTGAGCGACATCACCCCTCCCGTATGATCCCTGTGCTCATGGCTAAGAATGACGCCCTCTGGCTGTAGATGATGCCAGCGTAGCCACGGAATAATGATCTGTTCTCCGCTGTCGCCGCCCGGCCAGGCCAGCCCGGTATCGTATAAAATCGCTTTACCCTGCCGTTCAATGACCATTGCCAGGCCCTGCCCGACATCTAACATATGCAGCGTCCAGCCCTCATGATTAACCGTTCGCCAGAAAGGAAACGCCAGCACAATGCTTAAGGCCAGACAGACTGCCGGGCAGATTCTCCAGGCACGGAAACGCCAACCCATGACGGCAAGCCACGGCAAAAGCGTCAGGTACTGCCAGCGCTCATCCACGCTCTGCCAGCCGTCAGGCAAGCCTTCCAGCAGCCGGAAAAGAACCTCAAGCGACCTATCGGCCGCCAGCCAGATGGCCGTTTCTAAGGGCGCCAGTGGCAGCAAATGCAGCAGCATGCCCAGCAGGATCAGCGGTACGGAAATAAAGGTGACCAGCGGGACGGCAAAAAGATTAGCCACCAGTGAAGTGACGCTGAAACCATGAAAAATCATCACCTGAAGCGGCAACAACAGGAGTAACATTCCCGCTTGCAGATAAAGCAAATTGACCAACGGCCGCACCCGACGATGCCAGCGCCACGGATAAAACGGCAGCCATTGATACCAGAATATGAGCGCAGCAACCGCAAACGCCGATAAGGCAAGGCTTTGCGATAACACGGCCAACGGGTCACACACCAGAATTGCCGCCACGCAGCATAGCCATACCTGCCAGGGCGACCACTGACGACCGCTAACCCGCAACGCGGCCACTACGCCAAGTGAGATTACGGTGCGCAAAGCCGGGGGCTGTAAACCCGTCAGCCATGAATAGAATACCGCGAAGAGCAGTCCGGCGAATAAAGGCAACTGCCAGGCTATCCAGCGAACGGGCAGCACAAACTGGATGCCGCGGGCCAGTAGCCAGGCGATGGATGCAGCCAGAGCGATGTGTAAACCCGAAATCGCCATCAGATGGAACGTACCGGTTTCACGCATCAGATTTTTTGTTTCTCGTGACACATTGAGGCGCTCGCCCATTCCCAGCCCAAGAATTATCGGCCCCCATGAGTATGCCGCTAGCGTCTCTTGCAGCGAGGTCAGGTATTGCGCGCGTAAACTGCAGCGGCTGTCGATGATCTCTGCATACGTAATCCTCCCGGTCAGCGTGCGATGTCGGGCAAAGGCGTTTTGCTGCGCATCATAGCCCCCGTCGTTCAATTCTCCGTGCACAGCCCTGAGGCGGACCATCATTGCCCAACGCTGGCCAGCACATATCGGTTTCGGCAGGTCACTTCCATACAGCGTCACGCCCGTGGTAGCCCACCAGCGTTTACCGTCGTGGGCGATAACCTTCCCCTGATGCGTCGTAACGCCATCGGTAGCGGTGATCTCGATCTCAACTCGTTGTGGTCCGGCGGTTAAATTCTGCATCGGCCAGACGCTCTCCTGGGCCGCCAGCACGCCCCAGACAAAAAACAGTAACCCGATCCCCAGACAACGCAGCCACCTGCACTGCTGAGCGGCCATCACGACGCCGGCGGCAATAACCGCCAGGAGCGTATCAAGGCCGGGTAAAAACGGCATCCACAGCAACGGGATGATAGCCAGAATGGCACATGCGCTGACGGCGGGTATCCCCATGTTCACCTCCCTGTTTCCGGGCAGTATGCGAACAAAGCTGGACTACGTCAGTCGGGAAAAGAGAGCATTACAGCGAAGGCTGCAACATTCTTAAGCATTTGCAGCAATGCGAATCAGAAATTGCTGTGGGGCTTCAGAAATGAGAAAGAAGAGCACAAAAAAAGCACCCGAAGGTGCTTTCTTTTAAACCCAGTTTACCCTGAAGGCTAAACTCAGTTGCCGTAAATGTTGGCGCGATCGCGCAATTCTTTGCCCGGTTTAAAGTGCGGAACGTATTTACCTTCCAGCTCAACTTTATCGCCCGTCTTCGGGTTACGCCCGGTACGTGGAGCACGATAGTGCAGAGAAAAACTACCGAAACCGCGGATTTCAATACGCTCGCCCTGGGCAAGAGTGGTGGCCATATGCTCCAGCATCTCTTTAACAGCATCTTCCACAGCCTTCGCCGGGACATGCGGTTGCTGACTGGCAAGTCTTTCAATCAATTCTGACTTGGTCATGATTCCTCCGGTTCCTTTCAAACCAATTAGCTAAACAGCTCATTAAACAAGGGCGGCCGTAGCCGCCCTTTGTTATTGATTACAGGACGAATCCTGCAATCTGTCAAGTCTGCTCTTCATCCTTCTCACCGCAAATGGGTTACAGATCAAACGATGTTGAGAACTTGATTACTCGCCTTTAGCTGCTTTGAAAGCTTCAGCCATTGCGTTGTTAGAGAAGTTTGCATCTTCCTGTTTGTTAACAGTTGCGATTGCATCTTTCTCATCAGCTTCGTCTTTCGCACGAACAGACAGGCTGATTGCACGGTTCTTACGGTCAACACCGGTGAACTTAGCTTCAACGTCGTCGCCAACGCTCAGAACCAGAGTGGCATCTTCAACGCGGTCACGTGAAGCTTCGGAAGCGCGCAGGTAACCCTCAACGCCGTCAGCCAGTTCTACGGTTGCGCCTTTAGCGTCAACTGCAGTCACTTTACCGTTTACGATCGCACCTTTCTTGTTCAGTGCAACCCAGTTGTTGAACGGATCTTCTGCCAGCTGTTTAACGCCCAGAGAGATACGCTCACGCTCTGCGTCAACCTGCAGAACAACTGCAGCGATTTCGTCGCCTTTTTTGTATTCACGCACTGCTTCTTCGCCTGCAACGTTCCAGGAGATGTCAGACAGGTGAACCAGGCCGTCGATGCCGCCGTCCAGGCCGATGAAGATACCGAAGTCAGTGATAGACTTGATTTTACCTTCAACACGGTCGCCCTTGTTGTGGGTTTCCGCGAACTGCTGCCATGGATTATTTTTGCACTGTTTCAGGCCCAGGGAGATACGACGACGTTCTTCGTCGATATCCAGAACCATCACTTCCACGACGTCACCCACGTTAACAACTTTGGATGGGTGGATGTTTTTGTTGGTCCAGTCCATTTCGGAAACGTGTACCAGGCCTTCAACGCCTTCTTCGATTTCAACGAAGCAGCCGTAGTCAGTCAGGTTGGTTACGCGACCCGTCAGTTTAGTGCCTTCTGGGTAACGCTTAGCGATAGCAACCCATGGATCTTCGCCCAGCTGTTTCAGGCCGAGGGATACACGAGTACGTTCGCGGTCGAATTTCAGCACTTTAACGTTGATTTCATCGCCAACGTTCACGATTTCGCTTGGGTGCTTAACGCGTTTCCACGCCATGTCGGTGATGTGCAGCAGGCCATCAACGCCGCCCAGGTCAACGAATGCGCCGTAGTCAGTGAGGTTCTTAACGATACCTTTGACTTCCATGCCTTCCTGCAGGTTTTCCAGCAGCTGATCGCGTTCTGCGCTGTTTTCGGATTCGATAACGGCACGACGGGATACAACAACGTTGTTGCGCTTCTGGTCAAGCTTGATAACTTTGAACTCAAGCTCTTTGCCTTCCAGATGCAGGGTGTCACGAACTGGACGAACGTCTACCAGTGAACCTGGCAGGAACGCACGAATACCATTCAGCTCAACAGTGAAGCCACCTTTAACTTTGCCGTTGATAACACCGACTACAGTTTCAGCTTCTTCGTAAGCTTTTTCCAGCGTGATCCAGGCTTCGTGACGTTTAGCTTTCTCACGGGACAGCAGGGTTTCACCGAAGCCGTCTTCTACTGCATCCAGAGCAACGTCAACTTCGTCACCAACCTGGATTTCCAGCTCGCCCTGGGCGTTTTTGAACTGCTCTGCCGGAATGGCGGACTCAGATTTCAGACCGGCGTCAACCAGTACTACGTCTTTGTCGATAGCAACAACAACACCACGAACGATGGAACCCGGACGGGTTTCGATTGTTTTTAAGGATTCTTCAAATAGTTGAGCAAAAGATTCAGTCATGTTTAATCTTCAGGTTAATATAACGTCCACCTGGCTCCGTGCCGGATGGGGTTGTTTCACATACCCGCCTTCAGTCCATTGCAGCGGGGATACTGCTAAATAGGTCGCGATTACGCGAGTGCCAGTTTTTGGCGCGCATATTGTAGCGCTTTTTCAATCACTTGCTCAATAGTTAAACTGGTGGAATCCAGAACTAATGCATCTTCCGCAGGAACAAGCGGGGCGACGGCACGGTTGCGATCGCGGTCGTCGCGCTCTTTTATCTCAGATAAAAGGCGATCAAAGTTAACACTAAACCCCTTTTCCTGCAACTGAAGCATGCGGCGTTGAGCACGTTCTTCCGATGAGGCGTCAAGGAAAATTTTCACGGGAGCGTCCGGGAAAACGACGGTTCCCATATCACGCCCGTCGGCGATCAGGCCCGGTGCTTCACGGAAACCGCGCTGGCGGCGCAACAACGCTTCGCGTACGCGCGGGAACGCAGCGACCTGAGAGGCCGCGTTTGCGACGTCCTGGGTCCGAATTTCAGCGCTCACGTCTTCCCCTTCCAGGATCACTTCGAGGTTGCCGTCAGTAGAGACAAAACGCACATCCAGATGCGCAGCCAGCGGTACCAGCGCCTCTTCAGAGGCAACGTCCACATGGTGATGCAAGGCCGCCAGCGTCAGCACGCGATAGATTGCTCCCGAATCTAAAAGATGCCATTGCAATGCTTCCGCCATCGCTTTGCACAGAGTACCTTTCCCTGCGCCACTTGGCCCATCAATGGTGATTACCGGGGCAACTGCCGTCATCTTTTTCTCCTTAATTAAGGCATACCGTTAACATAAACGCCGCGCATTATACGCGCCAACGTGCGCAACTGTTACCTTTGCGTGCAAATTACCGAATGATAGAAGCAGAGTGTAGAAGAAATAAGCGCGGGTGTTCATCAGGAACCGTAAGGAAATGATGCCGCACCCGAAGATGCGGCAGAGCGTCATCAGGCCAGCGTACTGATGCGCGCCAGCTGCCCGAAGTAGTCCGGGAAGGTTTTCGCCGTGCACTTCGGATCGAGGATGGTGACCGGGGTATCCGACAGCGCCACCAGCGAGAAACACATCGCCATACGGTGATCGTTGTAGGTGCCAATTTGCGCGGACTGCAGTTTTACCGGCGGCGTGACGCGAATGTAGTCTTCGCCCTCTTCAACGTGAGCGCCAACTTTACGCAGCTCAGTCGCCATCGCAAACAGGCGATCGGTTTCTTTTACGCGCCAGTTATAGATGTTGCGCAGCGTCGTGGTGCCATTGGCGAATAACGCCGCCGTCGCAATGGTCATTGCCGCATCCGGGATATGGTTCATGTCCATATCAATGGCGTTAAGTTCGCCGCGTGTACAGGAGATGAAGTCATCGCCCCAGGTCACCACGGCGCCCATTTTCTCCAGCACATCGGCAAAACGGATGTCGCCCTGCACGCTGTTACGGCCTATGCCGGTGACTTTCACCGTACCGCCTTTAATCGCGCCAGCGGCAAGGAAATAAGACGCGGAAGATGCATCGCCTTCAACCAGATAGGTGCCCGGAGAGTGATACTGCTGCGCCCCACGCACCACGAATCGCTGATACGCCTCGTTTTCAACCTCAACGCCAAAGGTCTTCATCAGGTGCAACGTGATGTCGATGTACGGTTTCGAGACCAGATCGCCTTTGATTGTAATCACCGTATCCTGCGGCGCCAGCGGGGCAGTCATCAGCAACGCGGTCAGGAACTGGCTGGAGACGCTGCCGTCAACCTCAACGTGACCGCCGGTAAACCCCCCGCGCAAACGCAACGGCGGGTAGTTTTCCTGCTCCAGATATTCAATCTGCGCGCCGCCCTGACGCAGGGCATCGACCAGATGACCAATCGGTCGCTCTTTCATGCGCGGTTCGCCGGTCAGGACGATGTTGTTGCTGCCCAGACACAGCGCGGCCGCCAGCGGACGCATTGCGGTACCCGCGTTGCCCAGGAAAAGCGCAAGCTCATCTATGGAACGTAACGCGCCGCCGTTGCCGGTCACTTCACATCGGGTACGATCGTCAGAGAGTGTGTAATGAACGCCCAACGCTTTCAGCGCATTGAGCATATGGCGCACGTCATCGCTGTCCAGCAGGTTAGTGAGGACGGTCGTGCCGTTTGCCAGCGCTGCCAGCAGCAGAGCGCGGTTCGAGACACTTTTTGAACCAGGCAGATTAATGGTGCCATCCACCCGCGCGATAGGTTGTAACGTCAGGGATTCCATGAAACTTCACTCTCAACTCAACATAATAAAAAACCCCGCAGCCGCGCTACGGGGGTGATAACGGGGCGATTAACCGTGACGACGTTCGAAATCAATCATGAATTCGGTCAATGCCTTAACGCCTTCCAGCGGCATGGCGTTATAGATAGAGGCGCGCATACCACCCACGACACGGTGGCCTTTCAGCGCGTGCAGGCCTGCGGCGAACGACTCTTCCAGGAAGAGTTTATCCAGGCTGTTGTCCGCCAACTGGAACGGCACGTTCATGCGGGAACGGTTCGCTTTCGCCACGTCATTGCGGTAGAAGCCGCTTTTATCGATAGTGGCGTAGAGCAGGTCCGATTTTTGCTGATTGATCTTGTCCATTTGCGCCACGCCACCCTTTTGCTTCAGCCATTTGAAGACCAGGCCGGAAAGATACCACGCAAACGTCGGCGGCGTGTTGAACATAGAGTCGTTATCGTTGAGCACGGTGTAATCAATAATCGACGGGCAGGAAGTGTGGGCTTTGCCCAGCAGGTCTTCGCACACAAGGACGATAGTCAGCCCGGCGGGACCAATATTTTTTTGAGCGCCAGCATAGATAACGCCGTAACGGCTGACATCCAGCGGCGTGGAAAGGATTGTGGAAGAGAGATCTGCCGTGACCACCACGTTCTCACCAAAGTGTGGCTCTTCGTGAATGGCGATACCGTCGATGGTTTCGTTCGGGCAATAGTGCAGGTATGCGGCATCAGCGGAAAGCTGCCACTCGCGCATCGGCTTAACAGCACGCAGGCCGTCAACAGTCACTTTGGCGTCGATGACGTTCGGGGTGCAGTATTTATGCGCTTCTTTTACCGCACTGGCCGCCCAGTAGCCTGCATCAACATAATCGGCCGTGGTTTTATCGCCCAGAAGATTGAGCGGGATGCCCGCAAACTGACCGCGGCCACCGCCGTGGCAGAACAATACTTTGTAGTTCGAGGGAATGTTCAGCAGATCGCGAAAATCTTTTTCTGCCTCTTCCGCCACCTGAATGAATTCTTTACCACGATGGCTGATTTCCATCACCGACGTACCCAGACCGTTCCAGTCACACAGCTCCTGTTGCGCCTGTTTAAGTACATCTGCCGGTAACATTGCTGGACCTGAACTGAAATTAAAGACTTGAGCCATTTCCCCTCACCACGCTAAAAGCCATAAGTTATAACTGTGGATATCGGTTTTATCATTCAGTGACACGCGCCGCAATGTCTAAAACTTATGACCGGTGAAATGTGCTCGTCATCACACAATACAATCTGCCACCTTGCGGTAACAAAACCGACAAAATAGCTGTCAGGTAATACGTTTAGCCCGGCTAACCCGCGACCATTCCGGATTTGCGCAGCGTGGACATAATTGATGGTCCCCCGCCTGTAGAGCAATAACATGGCTACATCTTACACAGGCGTACTCTTGTGACTCAGGAACGGTCGTAAACCGCTCAACGAAGCTGTCTGGCAAAATGCACAGCCCCGGTTTCACCTCATCATCGGCATAGTAATAAACGCTGATTTGTCCGTTGGTCTCCATTATGGCCAGCCGTACCTGCCCCAGTTGTTCAACGCTGCTGATTCGAAGCTCCATAAAGAACTCAAGCTCTGTCATATTGGCTGCGCGAACGTTCTCCCAGGCCAACCGCCCTTCTTCCACAATAACAACCGGTTTCCCTTCAAACAGATCTTCCAGTTTTTCACTTTTCGACATCAGCCACATCACCAGCCGGTACAGCAAGGCCAGTGAGACGAAGACGATAAAGACCGGCACCATCGGCACATCGTCATAAAAGGCGACATCCCCCGCCGCGGATCCGAGGGTGAGGATGATCAACACTTCAAAAAGCGACATCTGCCGCACGCCGCGACGCCCGGTGATCTTGAGAAACAGAAACACCAGGACAAAGGTATAAAGACTACGCAGCGCGACCTCCCACAAAAATTCAGGAGGAACTTTGTCAAACGCCATCCGCTGGAGATCGAAAGCTTTCATTTTTCTATGCCTTAACAGTGGTTTACTGCCAGTAAGCATAGCTCAGCCTTTTATTTTCGCCGAAGATAGCACCTGTCACGCAAAACCCGTATCATTGCGCGCTTTACGTACGATAAAAGTGAACGCCATGACTCAAACGTTTATCCCCGGCAAAGACGCCGCCCTGGAAGATTCCATCGCTCGCTTCCAGCAGAAACTGACCGACCTGGGCTTTAATATCGAAGAAGCCTCCTGGCTGAACCCGGTGCCTCACGTCTGGTCCGTGCATATTCGCGATAAAGACTGTGCACTGTGCTTTACCAACGGTAAAGGCGCGACGAAAAAAGCGGCACTGGCCTCGGCGCTGGGTGAGTATTTTGAACGTCTGTCGACCAACTATTTCTTCGCCGACTTCTGGCTGGGTGAAACCCTTGCGAACGGCCCGTTCGTTCATTACCCGAACGAAAAATGGTTCCCGCTGCCCGAAGACGACGAACTGCCTGAAGGCATTCTTGATCCGCGCTTACGCGCGTTTTACGCTCCAGAAAACGAGCTGACAGCAAGTATGCTCATCGACTTGCAGTCAGGTAACGAAGCACGCGGTATCTGTGCCCTGCCGTTCACTCGTCAGTCTGATGAGCAGACCGTCTATATTCCGATGAACATTGTCGGGAACCTGTATGTCTCTAACGGCATGTCCGCCGGTAATACCCGCAATGAAGCGCGCGTACAGGGTCTGTCTGAAGTTTTTGAGCGTCACATCAAAAACCGCATCATTGCCGAGTCCATCAGCCTGCCGGTGATCCCAACTGAGGTGCTGGCACGCTATCCAGGGGTGGTGGAATCTATCGCAAAACTGGAAGCCGAAGGCTTCCCAATCTTCGCGTATGACGGCTCGCTGGGCGGGAAATATCCGGTCATTTGCGTGGTGCTGTTCAACCCGGCTAACGGCACTTGCTTCGCCTCTTTTGGTGCACACCCGGACTTCGGCGTGGCGCTGGAGCGTACAGTGACCGAGCTGCTGCAGGGGCGGAGTCTGAAAGATCTCGACGTGTTCACCCCGCCAACCTTCGATGATGAAGAGGTCGCTGAGCATACCAACCTTGAAACCCACTTCATCGATTCCAGCGGCGCTATCTCCTGGGATATGTTTAAGCAGGACGCGGATTATCCGTTTGTGGACTGGAGCTTTGCCGGTACTACCGAAGAAGAGTTCGCCACCCTGATGGCTATCTTCACAGCGGAAGATCAAGAAGTCTATATTGCTGACTACGAGCACCTGGGCGTTTACGCTTGCCGCATTATTGTGCCTGGGATGTCCGATATTTATCCTGCTGAGGATCTGTGGCTGGCGAATAACAGCATGGGCGCACACCTGCGCGAAACGCTGCTGGTCTTGCCGGGTAGCGAGTGGGAGAAAGAAGAATATCTTAACCTGATAACCCAACTGGACGAAGAAGGCCACGATGATTTCACCCGCGTACGCGAGCTGCTGGGTCTGGCGACGGGTAAAGACAACGGCTGGTATACTCTGCGTATCGGCGAGCTGAAAGCCATGCTGGCGCTGGCGGGCGGCGATCTGGATCAGGCTCTTGCATGGACGGAATGGACCATGGAATTCAACCAGTCCGTCTTCTCTGCCGAGCGCACCAACTACTACCGCTGCCTGCAAACCTTTCTGCTGCTTGCTCAGGAAGAAGAACGAGAGCCGCTGCAATATCTGAATGCATTTGTACGTATGTACGGTGCCGACGCAGTAGAAGCGGCCAGCGCGGCACTGAGCGGTGAAGAACCGTTCTACGGCCTTCAGGCCGTCGATAGCGATTTGAAAGCCTTCCCGGCGCATCAGTCGCTGTTGAATGCTTATGAGAAACTGCAGAAAGCCAAAGCCGCTTACTGGTTAAAATAAGCGCACATCACAGTAGCGACAGTAGGCGTATTCACTCGCCTGGGCTATATTACGGGGCAATTTCATTGCCCCCTTTTTTATTTTTTCCCGCAATGACGTTCGATTGTAGTAATTAAGTTAAACATAGGTAAATATAATAATAGTTACCTGGGCTTTACTGTAACTTATTATGGGTAATACTCCATTTTAATTAACTGTTGCATGGAGGGCCCGGCGAAAAAATTCAACACTTTCGATAACTTTTAAAATTTATTTTTACAAGAATAATCAAAAACTTACACCGCACTTGCTGTAAAACCATACGCAATGCGGGCCTATAAGCCAGGCGAGATATGATCTATATCAATTTCTCTTCTATAATGCTTTGTTAGTATCTCGTCGCCGACTTAATAAAGAGAGAGTTAGTGTGAAAGCTGACAACCCTTTTGATCTAATACTCCCCGCTGCGATGGCCAAAGTTGCCGAAGAAGCAGGTGTCTATAAAGCAACGAAACACCCGATGACGACGTTCTATCTGGCGATCACGGCCGGTGTGTTCATCTCCATCGCTTTCGTCTTCTACATCACGGCCACCACCGGTACTGCTGCAATGCCTTATGGTATAGCGAAGCTGATTGGCGGTATCTGCTTCTCACTGGGTCTGATTCTTTGCGTCATCTGCGGCGCTGACCTCTTCACCTCAACGGTGTTGATTGTGGTCGCAAAAGCCAGTGGCAGAATTACCTGGGGGCAACTGGCGCGCAACTGGCTTAACGTCTATGTTGGTAACCTGGTTGGCTGTCTGCTCTTTGTTTTGTTGATGTGGCTCTCTGGCGAGTACATGACTGCCAACGGTGGCTGGGGGCTTAACGTCCTGCAGACCGCTGATCACAAAATGCACCATACATTTATTGAGGCTGTTGCTCTCGGCATCCTCGCAAACCTGATGGTCTGCCTGGCGGTCTGGATGAGCTACTCAGGTCGCAGCCTGATGGATAAAGCCATGATCATGATCCTGCCGGTTGCGATGTTTGTGGCCAGCGGCTTCGAACACAGTATCGCAAACATGTTCATGATTCCTATGGGTATTGTTATCCGCAACTTTGCGAGCCCGGAGTTCTGGACTGTTGTTGGTTCAGCCCCGGAAAATTTCTCTCACCTGACTATTATGAATTTCATTACTGATAACCTGATTCCTGTCACTATCGGGAACATTATCGGTGGGGGTTTATTAGTTGGGTTGACATACTGGGTCATTTACCTGCGTGGCGGCGACCATCATTAAGGGTTGTCTCAGGCAGTAAATAAAAAATCCACTTAAGAAGGTAGGTGTTACATGTCCGAGCTTAATGAAAAGTTAGCCACAGCCTGGGATGGTTTTGCGAAAGGTGACTGGCAGAATGAAGTAAACGTACGTGACTTCATTCAGAAAAACTATACCCCGTATGAAGGTGATGAATCCTTCCTGGCTGGCGCAACTGACGCGACCACCACCCTGTGGGATAAAGTAATGGAAGGCGTTAAACTGGAAAACCGCACTCACGCGCCAGTTGACTTCGATACCTCTGTTGCATCCACCATCACCTCCCACGATGCTGGCTACATCAACAAAGCCCTTGAGAAAATCGTGGGTTTGCAAACTGAAGCGCCGTTGAAACGTGCGATCATTCCGTTTGGCGGTATCAAAATGGTTGAAGGTTCCTGCAAAGCGTATGACCGCGAGCTGGACCCAATGCTGAAAAAAATCTTCACCGAATACCGCAAAACCCACAACCAGGGCGTATTCGATGTTTACACCAAAGACATTCTGAACTGCCGTAAATCTGGCGTTCTGACCGGTCTGCCAGATGCATACGGCCGTGGCCGTATCATCGGTGACTACCGTCGCGTTGCGCTGTACGGTATCGATTTCCTGCTGAAAGACAAATACGCACAGTTCGTTTCCCTGCAGTCTGACCTGGAAAACGGCGTGAACCTGGAAGCGACTATCCGTCTGCGTGAAGAGATCTCTGAGCAGCATCGTGCGCTGGGCCAAATCAAAGAAATGGCGGCTAAATACGGCTGCGATATCTCTGGTCCTGCGACCAACGCTCAGGAAGCTATTCAGTGGACCTACTTCGGCTACCTGGCCGCGGTTAAGTCTCAGAACGGCGCAGCAATGTCCTTCGGTCGCGTATCCACCTTCCTGGACGCCTACATCGAACGTGACATCAAAGCCGGTAAAATCACCGAGCAAGACGCTCAGGAAATGATTGACCACCTGGTCATGAAACTGCGTATGGTTCGTTTCCTGCGTACTCCTGAATACGATGAGCTGTTCTCCGGCGACCCAATCTGGGCAACTGAATCTATCGGTGGTATGGGTGTAGATGGCCGTACTCTGGTAACCAAAAACAGCTTCCGCTTCCTGAACACCCTGTACACCATGGGGCCTTCTCCGGAGCCGAACATCACCGTTCTGTGGTCTGAAAAACTGCCTCTGAACTTCAAGAAATTCGCCGCTAAAGTGTCCATCGACACCTCTTCTCTGCAGTACGAGAACGATGATCTGATGCGTCCGGACTTCAACAATGATGATTACGCTATCGCATGCTGCGTAAGCCCGATGGTTGTTGGTAAACAAATGCAGTTCTTCGGTGCGCGTGCAAACCTGGCGAAAACCATGCTGTACGCAATCAACGGCGGCGTTGATGAAAAACTGAAAATGCAGGTTGGTCCTAAATCTGAACCAATCAAAAGCGATGTTCTGAACTTCGACGAAGTTATGGACCGTATGGATCACTTCATGGACTGGCTGGCGAAACAGTACGTCACTGCGCTGAACGTGATTCACTACATGCATGACAAGTACAGCTACGAAGCCTCTCTGATGGCGCTGCACGACCGTGACGTCGTTCGCACCATGGCATGTGGTATCGCAGGTCTGTCCGTTGCAGCTGACTCCCTGTCTGCAATCAAGTATGCGAAAGTTAAACCGATTCGCGACGAAGACGGCCTGGCGGTAGACTTCGAAATCGAAGGCGAATACCCGCAGTTTGGTAACAACGACGCTCGCGTTGATGATATGGCGGTTGATCTGGTAGAACGTTTCATGAAGAAAATTCAGAAACTAACCACTTACCGTAACGCTATCCCAACGCAGTCTGTTCTGACCATCACCTCTAACGTTGTGTATGGTAAGAAAACCGGTAACACCCCAGACGGTCGTCGTGCTGGCGCGCCATTCGGACCAGGTGCTAACCCTATGCACGGTCGTGACCAGAAAGGTGCCGTTGCCTCTCTGACCTCCGTTGCGAAACTGCCGTTTGCTTACGCTAAAGATGGTATCTCTTATACCTTCTCTATCGTGCCAAATGCGCTGGGTAAAGACGACGATGTGCGTAAAACCAACCTCGCCGGTCTGATGGATGGTTACTTCCACCATGAAGCGTCCATCGAAGGTGGTCAGCACCTGAACGTGAACGTAATGAACCGTGAAATGCTGCTTGATGCGATGGAACACCCTGAGAAATATCCTCAGTTGACCATCCGCGTATCGGGCTACGCAGTACGTTTTAACTCCCTGACCAAAGAACAGCAGCAGGACGTTATCACTCGTACTTTCACGCAGTCCCTGTAATGGGAGTTGACTGAAATCACACGTTAAAAAGCGTATAATAAAGGCTCCACGCAAGTGGGGCCTTTTTAGCTCTCCCCCAGTCTCTTTTGTCCGCTATCTATACGTATGGATAACAGCCAAAACAGACTAAGAGCCACCCCATCAGGTGGGTTTGGTTCGTAAACACAGCCGGTTTGAGCTGTGCATACTCAGGCCCCGGACGGGCCGAAGCTGGAGATGTCACCGCAATGTCAATTATTGGTCGTATTCACTCCTTTGAATCCTGTGGCACCGTTGATGGCCCGGGGATCCGCTTTATTACCTTCTTCCAGGGCTGCCTGATGCGCTGCCTGTACTGCCACAACCGTGATACATGGGATACGCACGGCGGAAAAGAAGTGGCCGTCGAGGATTTGATGAAAGAGGTGGTGACCTATCGCCACTTTATGAACGCGTCCGGCGGCGGCGTGACCGCCTCAGGCGGCGAAGCAATCCTTCAGGCCGAGTTTGTCCGCGACTGGTTCCGCGCCTGCCGAAAAGAAGGCATTCACACCTGTCTCGATACTAACGGTTTTGTCCGTCGTTACGATCCAGTGATTGACGAACTGCTTGAAGTAACCGATCTGGTGATGCTCGATCTCAAACAGATGAACGATGAGATCCACCAGAATCTGGTTGGCGTCTCCAACCATCGTACGCTGGAATTCGCGAAATATATCGCCGACAAAGGCATCAAAACCTGGATCCGCTATGTGGTTGTACCAGGCTGGTCAGATGATGATGATTCAGCGCATCGCCTGGGCGAATTTACCCGCGACATGGGCAACGTCGAAAAAATTGAGCTTCTGCCCTACCACGAGCTGGGTAAACATAAATGGGTGGCGATGGGCGAAGAGTATAAGTTGGATGGCGTGAAACCGCCGAAAAAAGAGACAATGGAACGCGTCAAAGGCATTCTTGAGCAGTACGGCCACAAGGTCATGTATTAAAAAATCCCGGCGAATTCGCCGGGATTTTTATATCAGGCATGTGCCACTGGCGTGCGGTGCTCGCCGGCTTTTCGCAGCAACATAAGCAGATAAATAAACGACACGCTGGCAATCATAATAAACAGCAGGTTGTCAGAAAAGTTTTGCATCAGCATGGCGGTAAACGTCGGCCCCAGCAAACTGCCGATAGTATAGCTCAGCAATAATGCCTGGTTCATCGCCACCAGTTGATGATGCTCGACTTTCTCACAGGCCCACGCCATCGCTACCGGGTAGAGCGTAAAGCCTGCCGCCCCCAGAATAAACAGTGCCGGGGCCATCGCCGCGCTGCTCAGCATCGCCAGACACCCGATAATGACCACAAAGACCTGCACGCGCAGTACCAGCAGGCGACCAAAGCGGTCCGCCAGGCGGCCGATTGGCCACTGTCCGACAATGCCGGCGCTGACCATCACCGCCATCCAGAAGCCAATGCCGGAATCGCTTACGCCCTGATGATTAAGATAAAGCGGCATTAGCCCGTAGAGCGAGCCCAGCACAATCCCGGAGATAATACAGCCATTAACCCCCAGACGTGCCTGACGCAGTCTGAGCATCGGCCAGATGTGCGTCGCTTCCTGATGTTCGCTGTTCTGGTTTACAATACGCGTAAAGAGCAGCGGCAGAATAGCAGCCAGCACCATACCCGTGACCCACGGCAGCACGCTCATCAGTTCGGTCGGCAGTTTACTGACCATCAGTTGACCGAGCACGGTCCCGACATAATAGACCATCATGTAAGCTGCCAGCAGGCGCCCGCGATTGTGGGAAGTACCACTGCACATCAGGGCGCTTTCAACCACCACCCAGATCATTGCGCAGCCTACGCCCGCAATAAAGCGCCAGACCATCCAGCTCCAGAAGCCGACCATCAGGCCCAGGCCTGCACATCCCATGGCGAACATCAACGATGCCAGATAATAGCTGCGGTTAAAACCGAAGCGTTTTATCAAGCTCCCGGTTAATAATGTCCCCAGCAGGTTGCCGCTAAAAAAGGAGGAGCTAACCATACCCACCTGCCAGGTCGGTAAGTTTTCATGGGCGAGCCACAGCGGGACGAGCGTATTTAACACCGCGATCGCCAGGGTCAGCAGAAGCAGGCCACAGAGCAAAAGCAGCACTGGCCGGGTATAGATGGTCATGGATTAAAAACCGTGAGGAAGTAGTGATTTCGTGCGCATCATGCCACCGGTAAAATCAAAGTCAATCCACCCTTTTAGCCGGTACGCACAATATGTGCCGTGTCGATTTAAAAAACTAATCCTGCTAATGCAACGCCTGCTATTTATATAACTTATCTGTTTGTTTTTATTTATTTCCAGACAATGTGAAAGCCAAACGACAGTCGAAAAATTTCATGAATGAAAAAAAGCCGGGCACGAAGTCCTGGCGTGAAATAAAAAGTCAGCCTTAACTGGCGACGGCCATGCCAGCGGTCATATGCAGACCGTAAAACACCCCGCGACCTATCAGTTCCCCCGCCAGCACCAGCACAAAAGCCAAAGACAGTGCGTCGCTGGCAATTTCGTTGCTGAGTGAAGAGGCCCCTACGGGATTCAGGGAGTTGAACGCGCGCGCAGAAGACCCGGGGTGCAGGGTCGAGGCAACAAAGCCAATCTCCCTCAGCGGCCATTCATACCATCCACTTCCCTTCTCACACCTCCATCGGGTTTGCCGGTAGCACCTGTAGGGTGGCTGTTGGCGTTCGGTTTACTCACCATGTTTGGCTGCGTACAATAGACGGACGGCAGCATTGCGACGGCGGCCAGCTCGCAGGTTTTGCACCCGGTGCACCGGCTGGAATCAATTTAAAATTCATATTGGTTTGTCCTCGGTTACTCCTTACGCCTTTTCCACCTGGACGAGATTGGTGTGGGACGGGTTGCCTTTCGCCAGCGGTGACGGGCGCTGCGTGGTCAGAACGTTTATACTGCCAGCCTGGTCGATGCGGTTCGCATCCGGGCTATACCAGGCCCCTTCCCCCAGCGCGACCACCCCAGGCATCATGCGCGGCGTTACTTTGGCTTCGATATGCACCTCCCCACGCCCGTTAAAGATGCGCACACGGTCACCATTGCTGATCCCACGCGCCTTCGCATCCATCGGGTTGATCCACATCGCCTGCCGACACGACGCTTTCAGCACATCAACGTTGCCGTAGGTCGAGTGAACGCGCGCCTTATAGTGGAAACCGGTTAGCTGTAGCGGGAATTTTTCCGTCAGCGGATCGTTGTAGTTTTCAAAGCCCGGCGTATAGATTGGCAGCGGATCGATAACATCCCCATCCGGCAGTTCCCATGTAGCCGCAATGTTCGCCAGCTCTTCGGAGTAGATCTCAATTTTGCCCGACGGCGTAGTCAGCGGATTAGCCTCGGGATCTTCCCGGAAAGCTTTGTACGCCACGTGGTGCCCTTGCGGATCGCGCTGCTTGTAGATCCCCTGCTTGCGGAAGGTATCAAAATCAGGCAGATCGGGGATTGCCCGGCGGGTAATTTCATGCAGATGGCGCATCCACCCTTCCTGGGTACGTCCCTGTGTGAAGGGCTGCTCCACGCCAAGACGTTTTGCCAGATCAGAGGTCATCTGATAGATGGTTTTGCACTCGAAGCGCGGTTTGATGGCGCGATCGGTGAAGATAACGTAAGACATGTTGCCGCAGGAGGCATCCAGCGCGAAGTCCATCTGCTCGGAGGCGGTGCAGTCCGGCAGCAGGATGTCGGCATATTTCGCCGATGAGGTCATGTGGCAGTCAATCACCACAATCATCTCGCATTTCTTGTCATCCTGCAGGATATCGTGGGTGCGGTTGATATCAGAATGCTGGTTGGTGAGGCAGTTACCGGCATAGTTCCAGATCATCTTGATTGGGACAGCCAGTTTGTCTTTGCCGCGCACACCGTCGCGCAACGCGGTCATTTCCGGGCCACGCGCAATCGCATCCGTCCACATGAACATGGAGATGCTGGTCTGAACCGGGTTGTCCAGCGTTGGCATGCGTTCAAAGGGCAGCGAACAGGAGCCTTCACGCGCGCCGGAATTACCGCCATGAACACCGACGTTGCCGGTCAGGATTGAGAGCATTGAGATGGCGCGAGTCACGATTTCGCCGTTAGCATGCCGCTGCGGTCCCCAACCCTGGCTGATAAAAGCAGGTTTCGCCGAGCCGATGTCGCGTGCAAGTTGAATAATACGTTCCGCCGGGATCCCGGTGATCGTGGAGGCCCATTGCGGGGTCTTTGCCACACCGTCGCTGCCCTGACCCAGAATATACGCTTTGTAATGCCCGTTAGCTGGCGCACTGGCTGGCAGAGTTTTCTCGTCATAACCGACGCAGTATTTATCGAGGAACGGCTGATCGACGAGATTCTCGACGATCATAACCCACGCCAGCGCGCTAACCAGCGCCGCGTCGGTCCCTGGACGGATGGGGATCCATTCATCTTCGCGCCCTGCCCCGGTATCGGTATAGCGCGGATCGATGATGATCATGCGGGCATGCGATTTTGCCCGCGCCTGTTCCAGATAATAAGTCACCCCGCCGCCGCTCATGCGCGTTTCGCCGGGGTTATTGCCGAACAACACCACCAGTTTACTGTTCTCAATGTCGGAGGGGCTGTTACCGTCTGCCCAGCCACCGTAGGTATAGTTGAGTCCAGCAGCAATCTGCGCGGAAGAGTAGTCACCGTAGTGATTAAGATAACCCCCGCAGCAGTTCATCAGACGCGCGATCAGCGTTTTACCCGGCGGCCAGGAGCGTGTCAGGGTGCCACCAAGCGTACCGGTGCCGTAGTTGAGGTAGATAGATTCGTTACCGTAGTCTTTAATCAGGCGCTGCATATTGGTGGCGATGATGTCGTAGGCTTCGTCCCAGCTGATACGCTCGAATTTCCCTTCCCCTCGCTTACCGACGCGCTTCATCGGATATTTCAGACGATCCGGGTTATAGACGCGGCGACGCATTGAGCGGCCACGCAGACAGGCGCGTACCTGGTGTAACCCTTCGTAGCTATCATCACCGGTATTATCGGTTTCGACATATTTAATTTCGCCATCCACTACGTGCATCCGCAATGGACAACGACTGCCACAGTTTACGGTACAGGCACTCCACACCACTTTTTCCGGTTCAGTGGCCGGGGACAGAGCATTCGCCGCAGACGCCAGCCGGGTAAAAGGAAGCGTGAAGGCGCTACTGGCCACCGCCAGTCCGCTGATTGTCGTCGTTTTCATCAACCCACGGCGAGTGACCCCGGCAGCCATTAACGCTTCAGGCGCGTTGATTTTCATAGAGATTTGGTTGCTCACACAGAAAAGAGAAGCGGCGCAAGCCGCTATGGCGTTTTATGCTACCCATTATTTAAAGGAGTATTACTCCTTTAGAGGGAGGAGGTATTGCTTCTCATCAAATCCCGGGCGTAAAAAAAGCGCCCTGAGGCGCTTTTGTGTGTAAGGCAACGATTAGCCGATGTACTGCTGACCTTTCATGTAAGGACGCAGCACTTCAGGGATCTCGATACGGCCATCAGCCTGTTGGTAGTTTTCCAGCACCGCAACCAGCGTACGACCCACCGCCAGACCAGAACCGTTCAGGGTATGAACCAGACGGATTTTCTTGTCGGATTTACTGCGACAGCGAGCCTGCATACGACGCGCCTGGAAATCCCAGACGTTAGAGCAGGAAGAAATTTCACGGTAGGTATTCTGCGCCGGAACCCAGACTTCGAGGTCGAAGGTTTTGCAGGCACCAAAGCCCATATCCCCGGTGCACAGCGCCATACGACGGTACGGCAGGCCGAGCAACTCCAGCACTTTCTCGGCGTGGCCGGTCATCTCTTCCAGCGCGTCCATCGACTCTTCTGGACGAACGATTTGCACCATTTCAACTTTGTCGAACTGGTGCATACGGATCAAACCACGGGTGTCACGACCGTAAGAACCCGCTTCAGAACGGAAGCACGGAGAGTGCGCCGTCAGCTTAATCGGCAGATTGTCTTCGTCGATGATCTCGTCACGCACGAGGTTGGTCAGCGGCACTTCCGCCGTTGGGATCAGCGCGTAGTTGCTGCTGTCTGCTTCCTCGTCCAGCGGACGCGTGTGGAACAGATCGCCGGCAAACTTTGGCAGCTGGCCGGTGCCGTACAGCGTATCGTGGTTGACCAGATACGGAACGTAGGTTTCGCTGTATCCATGCTGCTCGGTATGCAGATCCAGCATGAACTGCGCCAGTGCGCGGTGCAGGTGGGCAATCTGGCCTTTCATCACCACAAAGCGAGAGCCGGTCAGCTTAACCGCCGCGGCAAAGTCGAGGCCCGCGTGCATTTCACCCAGCGTGACGTGGTCGCGAACCTCGAAGTCGAACGCGCGAGGCGTGCCCCAGCGCTTCACTTCAACGTTGTCGTTTTCGTCTTTGCCGACAGGTACGCTGTCGTCAGGCATGTTCGGAATAGCCAGGGCGATATCACGGATCTCGGCCTGAAGAACCTCCAGCTCGGCTTTCGCCTGATCCAGCTCTTCACCCAGTTTGTTCACTTCCAGGCGTAATGGCTCAATGTCTTCTCCGCGCGCTTTCGCCTGGCCAATGGACTTCGATCGAGAGTTACGCTCTGCCTGCAGATTTTCAGTTTGTACCTGCAGAACTTTACGACGCTCTTCAAGAGTGCGCAGCTTATCTACATCCAGCTTAAAGCCCCGGCGTGCCAGTTTGTCAGCGACTGCGTCTGGCTCATTACGCAGCAGATTGGGATCGAGCATGCTTATCCTGTGCTTATCGAATTAAAATAGGAAAATGTGACCACAGCCTGCGGCCACAAGGATATTACGCCAACATTACCGCAACGATCGCTCTAACGGTAGCGTTTTATAGGGCTATTTTGATCCTGTCCGGTAAGCCAGGCGAGCTTTTCGCCAATCTTACCCTCAAGACCTCTGTTTGTGGGGTGATAATAGCGGGTTTGTGCCATCTCCTGCGGGAAATACTCCTCCCCGGCGGCATAGGCATTGGGCTCATCATGGGCGTAGCGGTACTGCTGCCCATAGCCCATCTCTTTCATCAGTTTGGTTGGCGCATTGCGCAGATGGACCGGAACATCGTAGTCCGGACGATCCCGCGCGTCAGACAGCGCCGCCTTAAAGGCGGTATAAACGGCATTACTTTTCGGTGCACACGCCAGATAAACAATCGCCTGAGCAATGGCACGCTCGCCTTCTGCAGGGCCGACGCGGGTAAAACAGTCCCAGGCCGAGATTGCGACCTGCATGGCACGCGGGTCGGCATTGCCCACATCCTCAGAGGCAATGGCCAGACAGCGACGCGCCACGTACAGCGGATCGCCGCCTGCGGTAATAATGCGTGCATACCAGTAAAGCGCCGCGTCTGGCGCACTGCCGCGCACGGATTTATGCAGGGCGGAAATCAGATCGTAAAAACGGTCGCCTTTGTTATCGAAACGCGCGCTACGTTCACCCGCAATTTCAGTGAGCAGTTCAGGTTTCAGCACTCGCTTGCCGGCATCATCCAGTTCGGCCATGTCGGCCATCATTTCGAGCGTATTCAGTGCCCGACGCGCATCGCCGTTGACCAGCTCCGCGATCGCACGACGCGTCTCGTCCAGCAGAACGATATCCTGCCCGCCGTAACCACGCGCGTTATCATCCATCGCCTGAGTGAGGATCTTTTCAATGTCTTCAGTGATTAGTGATTTAAGCAGATAAACGCGCGCGCGCGAAAGCAACGCCGAGTTCAGCTCAAAGGATGGGTTTTCAGTCGTTGCGCCGATGAAAAATATCGTGCCATCTTCAATGTGCGGCAGAAAAGCATCCTGCTGGCTTTTATTGAAGCGATGAACCTCATCCACAAACAGGATGGTCCGGCGTCCGGCATTGCGGTTCTGTCGGGCGCGCTCAATGGCCTCACGGATCTCTTTAACGCCGGACGTGACCGCCGAGAGACGTTCAACATCGGCATTAGCGTAGCGGGCGATCACTTCAGCGAGGGTGGTTTTACCGGTTCCGGGCGGGCCCCAGAGGATCATGGAGTGCAGATGCCCCGCTTCAATAGCGCGCGGCAAAGGCTTGCCCGCAGCCAGCAGGTGCTGCTGGCCGATATACTGGGCTAAATTTTCTGGCCGCATACGCGCGGCCAAAGGTTGAAATGCATTCTCTGAAAAATCAAGCGACAGGTTGCCCACGCACGCCTCTTACTTACGTTGGTCGTCCACCGTTACGCCCTGTGGCGGGGTAAAGGTGAATTTCGATGCATCAATAGCGCCATTCTGCTGCGTTTTGAGCTGATAGCTGCTGCGCTGACCATCCTGCTCAACCGCACCGAACTGATTGATGGTCCCGTTGCTGCTCACGTTAATGGTGAACTGCTTGAGATTGCCGTTACTGTCTTTCGGCGTCAGGACAAATTCATCACCGTTCTGTTTAATGTTGTACTGCTGCCAGTCGCTGGACTGGTTACGGGCAATCAGCATAAAGGGCGTATTGCTGGTCGCATCGTTCAGCCAGGTCGCCGTTGCCTGCTCAACAAAGGGGTTGAAGAACCACAGAGTTCTGCCGTCAGACACCAGGATGCTTTCATCCGGCTGGGTCATATGCCAGTTAAACAGATTCGGGCGTTTCACCCACAAGTCGCCCTGACCTTCCTGCACCGCGTTGCCGCTGCCGTCCGTCACCTTTTGCGTGAAGCTGGCGTGGAAGCTGCTGACTTTATCCAGTCGGTTTTTAAGGTCGCTGGCTGCATCAGCCCAGACGCTAGTGGCGACAAAACTGGTGAGTAATGCACAGGCGATTGCGATTTTTTTCATCGTTATTCCTTAAAATACGTCTTCCCGATATGGGGGTTACGTGTTCTATTCTGGACCTGCCCACAGGCAGGCGACAGAAGAATATGCTTAATTTTTCCTGA